>CANCFV010000126.1 GCA_947377275.1 Burkholderiales bacterium
TGAACAACATTGACATGATGTCGAGAGTGTGAACGCTTCCTGCGTAGAAGAATCAAAGACTTGCCTGAGCTATGTGTCGTAGTCCATCGATTCGATGTGGACAGTCGACAGACCAATGTGTCCATCAATCTCACTCCGTTCATTAGCCACTTTAAAATTGCGGTTATTCAGCGCTGCATTTTTTATTGCCTATCGTCGTGGCTCGCCAATGTTCACCCACGACATCGAGATCACCCTGTGCAAGTTACCCGTGTTCTGTATTGCCCCAGCGGTTTCTGCACAGGTCAGGCTGCTCAATCGTGCCAAACGCTAGGCATATGCCGCTGAAGCTCAAGCTTGGTGATGTCACCTGCAAGCGACATCACGCCCGGCGCTCGTTTCCCGAGGCGAGCCTGAGACGCCGCCAAAGCGTCCTCAGACAAGTCCAGGGCGGTGATTCACCTTGCGAAATAGCCGGCTACAGACTGCGATCCGACCACGAACAAGTTGAAGGTGAACACACTGCCTCATCAAGGTACGTCCGACTTGAGTCGATCTAAACGACAAGCACTGGCTGCATTCCGATTGCAAAAGGATCGTTGGCGGGCGGCTGACAGCTGGCTTCAATCTCCTCAGGCCACTGCGGGATTTTGCTTGTGCGTACCGCGAACCACCTGCCCGGTGCTGCTGCGGCTGCCAGCGCCGCAAAGATGACAGACATGATGACGTTGCTGCCGCCCTCCGCATGCATACGGTGAAAGCCTTCTGCGAGAGTCTCTCGCCGAGTGGCAATTGGAATCAAGAACTCCACCCGCTGGGCCGCATCTTTGGGTCCTTCTTCCATATATCGGCGAACGAACTCCCAGTACTGTCTGAGTTGGTCCTTAGCGACCTCAGAGCCACCGTTGAACACAGGAAGTGGAAAGGTTTCCTTGATGGTCTTGCCATCCTTGTCGAGCACGTGGCCAACGATGTTCCAGAAGCCTTGTCCAGCGTGGATCAAACAGAAGAACACGTCGTCCCACTTGACACTCAGCACGGTACCGTCAACCCTGAAAACGTGGATCATCCGGGTCGATCTGTTGAGGCGGATGGGGTAATGGGTGTAGGCAAACGACTCCTTCCTCAACAGCCAGACCATGATGGCGATTACGGCACCAAACAGACCAGTGGTGAATAGCAGGAACCAGAGGGGTAGCTCATCTGGTTGCCCAATGGAATGAAGTGTCTCGATCAGAACAAAACCGATGACCCCAAGGCATGCGGCGATGATCGAAAAGAGAAAGGTTGTTCCTAATCCCTTCCAAGGGTAGAACTTGTCTACAAGCTCCAAGTAGGTCGAATTGGACCTGATCACGGACAACTGATACGCAGGCTCGACCTCAAGTCGAATACCTTGCCTCAACTGCTGGGCGCGTTCATCTCGCGTGAGATCGCGGTTGACCGGAAATTTTCGGTAAAGGCCGACGTAATCCATCCGTACTGTTTCTCAACTGAAAGCGACGCGTAGTTGCGCCATCTCTTCTTGTTCGTTGCCGTATCGCGGGGCAGGTCCATTGCCCCATATGCACCGTTCCAACCAACCCTGAACCTTGTTGTCTTTGATGTATTCAATCAACACGGCCACAGCCATGACAGCCAAGACCAATAGCAAACCTACACCCGTCCAAGAGAAGAACAAGGCTGCTGCAGCCCCCAGCCCCAGCGCAGCCGAGGCAAAGTAGGCGGCGCCAACTCCGACATTTCGTGCCTTTACCTGGTCTACCCCAAGCTTGATGTCCCACGCGGCCATCACCAGCGCCCCAGCCACGCCGATAAGTTTGCCAACTAGCTGCATCTTTGAGGCAGTCCAAGTCAGGCCTCTGGCCAACTTGGGTACCGTCGATGCGACCTTCTCTGCAGCAAGCCCAGACATCTCGGTGATCGTGCCCGCCAAAGCCGCAACCCCCGCACCATAGCGCCACTTGGCCTCTTTCGCCTCGTGGCTCATGGCCTTGCCTTCGTCCTCAGCAAGCTTCTGCACGGCGTTGTATTGAATGATGGCCGCCACCAGGCCGCCGATGAATGGAATCACCGCAGCCATTCTCTCGCGAGCCTGTGGACCTAGCTTCAATGTGGCACTGCTCTCGGGGCTGCGAAGCTGCTCGCGCCAGGAGCTCAGATTCAGTGATTCCAATTTTTCCTGCGTGGTGATGTTCGATGCCAGCCAGCGAGCCTGTTCAGCCGAACTCTGACCTTGTGGCATGGCACTGATGCGCTCCTGATCCACCATGATGAGGAAGCGCTTCTTCTGGGTGCCGTCAAGTTGCAAGCCTTCAGACTTCAGGCGTCGCAGTTCTGCTGAGACAGCGCGTTCCATGTCTCTCGGCTTGATGACTTTCCCCGAGCTTCGCAGCAGCTCTCGGATCAACTGAGCGCGGAAAGCTTTCTTGCTTCCAACCACCTCAATGACCGCGAAGGTCTTGCCTGTGTACAGCCCCAAGGCAACCAGGGCGGGGCGCAAGCGACCGTCCACGGCGCGGGCCATAACCTTGGCAATGGGGCCATAGACCATCAACAGCAGCCCCTTGCCGACCGCGTCGGCCTTCAACTCGGTGACGCGCTTCGTGGCTTCAGTGAAGCTGCCAACAAGTCCGTCAAAAGGAAAACTGCGTGGATCAAGGCTGACCTTCAGCGCGTCTTGAATATCCTTCTGGGTTTTCTCCAGATTCAGCGTGAGCGCCTTGAGAAGCAGGTTTTCCTTGCCGATCACATCGGCGGCCAGCCATTCTGTGTAGAGATCAAAGCATGCACCCTTGTCCTGCGTTCCGGCTATGCACAGGCTGATCGTCTTGGCGTAAGCGATGCCGCTGTCGGCGCTCACGCCATCGTGCGTGCACTCCATCTTATGCTGCAGGGTGCTTGATTTCATCCACGCAACGTGGGCCAACGCCAGGGGAGAAATCTGCTTTTCGTCCCACTGCTTCATCTGGTCGTCGAACTGCTTTTTCCAGTCTTTTGCGGCCTTCTGATCGAACTTGTCCGCGTACTTGCGCCAGGCGTTGTCCTCTACGCGTTTCGCCTCTGCTGGCGAAACGTCGCGAATCTCTTCAATCTGTTGAAGCTTCTTCTTGCGGTAGCCGTCGAACAGCATGCCGATATCTGGCTGCGAAAGCGCTTCGTTTGCGAGTTGCTCGGCCGCTGCATCTTCAGCTTCCAAGGCACTGGCTCTGACAGCGGCTTCAATCTGGCTGATCGCTGTGCTCGCTGCCAACTCCCGCTTCCATCCCTTGGCATTGACGAAGGATTCGTGCAAATGCTGCATCAACGCGCCAAGATCGCCAGCCACACCGGCCGGGTCTGGCATGGACAGCACCAAACCACCAGCAGGAGAGATGGCCGGGATACGGTCCTTCAAGGCTTGGCTGGTGGAAGCTTTCGACTTGAATCCGCCAGCAGTGAACGCCAGACACTTGCCTTCCCCATCGCTCAACGCGTACTCAGCCACCACCTTCTCAACCTGGCTGATGTCTGTGGCACCCTTGTGCTGATTGCTGCCAATCCAGGCCTGCACGTCGAGGCAGACCATGTGTTTGGCGCGGTAGGCCGCGTCCTTGTGTCGCTCGATGACGGTGGGCGTCCACTGCACGTCGCTGAAGCCGAACCACACCTTGGTTGCACGCTTCACATCGGGGATGGTCACGCAACTGGCCACCGTGCCGCATTTGTCGGGCGCACAGGTGAAGGCCAACTTCGCTGGCGCAGTTTCGCCTGGGTCAAGCTTGTACAGGTGGCCACCCTCGGTCACCACGTAGGCATGCAGCCACTTTCGTGCTTCGTCGTAGGTGTAGAGATAGCCTGGCCGAAGATGGCGCAAGGTGTAGTCGGCCGGGGCAACAGGAATGCTGTCTGCACCGGCCAGCATGGCGGCGCTGGCCTTTGGTGCGTGGCTGCCGGCAGGCGCAATGGCAGGCCGAACGGGCAGCACGGCCAAGCCCTTCTTGTCGCAAAACTCGCAGTTGTTCATGACAGTGTTCTTCCCTGATCTCCGTTCGTTCAAGCCATTGCGGCCAATGCGTCGCTAACGGCGGGCCAGAAAGCGTCGTCTTGCGCTGAGACGGCTTCTGCATACGTGGCTTCGCGGGTGGCGACGGCCGTCATGATCGGTCTGAAGGGAGCCGCCTGCCAGAACCCTGGCCCCCACTTCAATTGATGCGATGCGAAGGCCACGCGACTGGGCATGTCCCACAACGTCATGGTGTGCGCCTCAGCATCTGCGGCGGCGATCATGCGAGCCATGGCAGGCAACTTTGAGAGCGTGGGGTACCCCACATCGCTGAACACTCGGTTAATGACGCCAATCGACTGGATGGCTTGCCATTGCTCCACGCTCCAGCCAAGCCTTGCAACCTCGCTGGACGCAACGGGCACTGGCGTCTGGTACCACTGGCCCAGCCAATGCCATCCCACAGAGTGGGCGGGTCTGACCAAGGCCGCTAACTGCTCTGGCTTGGCGATCCACAAGAGGTTGGCCCACACCCGCGCGTCGTGCCATCGCAGCCAGTGCCGGCTGCCATCAGGAGCCTTCGTGACTTGGGTGAGTGCCCAACGCCCCAGATCAGCCCCGGCTGCAATGTTTCCCATCAAGAGCGGCGCTTGCTCCAGTCCAGCCGACTCGCCGTCCAGCGACTCCAGTACTTTGACCGCGTTGGTCGGTGACAGGTCCGCCAGGTCCAGCAGGCGAGGCAGGTATTCAGCATCATCGGCCAATGCCTCGCAGGCCAGCGCCCAGGTATCGTCAGGATTGATCTCGGGGTAACGCGACAGGGCCTGTACGTCAAACACCAAGATCGGATGAGACTGCAGCAGCCGATGCAGCAACAGCACAGGTTCAGTCTGCATGGCGTTCACTGGATGGCCACCGTGGCATCACCTGCACCACTGGCTTTGGAGGTGCTCATCTTGCAAAGCGAGCCGGGTTTGGTCAGGCTGGGCCCACTCGTGCTGGCACTGGCACCGCCCGTGAGGATCTTCATTGAGGCCTTGAACGAGGCGGCGCCAGACGTGCCAATCGTGATGTCCCCCCCGTTGAGCTCGATGAAGCCACCACCGCCATTGAGCAGGATCCTTTGTGGCGCAGAGATTTCGATGTTGGCCGAAGTGCTCTGGATGTCGATCGCCTTGAGCGCAGTCAACGTGAACTTGTCTTGCTGGGCCTGAACGCTGACATTGCCGCTCGCCGCATGCATCTTCAAGCCAATGTCTTGAACGGCGCGGTCAGAGCTCTTGCTCTCACCCCGGGTGAACAGTGAGATGCCGTTGGCAACCGCCCATGCTGAATGCCGCTGACTGAGCAGATTCACGTCTTGATCGGTTGTGATGGTGGTGTGTCTACCTACGGCCATCACCGTGTGCGCGGGAGTGAGTTGCGCGATATCGGCAGCCGACGACAACACGATGTCGGGCTGGCCCAAAACAGGGATGGTGCCGTGTCCGCCATCAATTGGAGGCGGGGCAATGTTGGAGGACGAGTCAGACGTACTCATGGCGGAGGCCCTGGGATTTATTTTTCAGCAGGATACCGCTCCGACCAAGGCATTTGCCCTCGCCAGCCGGGTGGGCTAACAACTGTTTACAGATGCGCGGCTGACCAGTGTTGGGCAAGTGCGTTCATGGCCTGTGCGAGCCCCTCTAATGGGGGTGCTATTCCCTCAGATTGGACCCGCGCGCATGCGCTATCCAGCTCGGTTGCACATCGCCTCCAAAGCGTGACGGTTGTTGGTGTGTCGAACAGCTCCGGGAGTTCGCCGCAGAACTGGTCAAACCCATCGATGCCTGGCCCGCTTCGACCATATGCGCTGGCCAATCGGATGAGCAACTGCTGTCCATGCGCCGGAGAGGGTTGCGCCTGCACAGCATCCCAAGATCGCCGAACCAGAGCCATCTCGAAGGCAGACGAGAAGCCTGGCCAACGCGAGTGGCGATCAGCGAAAAACTCATGCCAAGCTTGGTCAACCCAGCCATCTGAATAAGTGGCGCTGGGCATCTTGAGCTGTTGGCCATCCCAGTACTGCAGGGCCAGGGCATGGACATGGGCAAGTTCATGCCAGATGGTGGTCAGGCCATACTGCCGTTCCGCTTCGCTGCCTGGTGCCAGGGCATAGCGAACGATGTCCATGGGCAGGATCACGATGACCCCATGATCACAAGGAAATGCAAATGCGCTGCTCTTGTCGAGGTGCATGGCGGCGGACTGCCCAATTGCCTCAAGCAGATGCCCGTTGGCCAGCACGGCCGCGCGGCGATCCGCCGTCACGATGAGACGAAACAGCCCATTCAAGGTCAGCCAGGGATAGTGCAAGGCTTGCGCAGCGGCGAGCATTTGCAGTGTCGTGACGATCTGATCTCGCATCGCCAAATCGGCAATGGCGCAAGACACCTTGTCTCCAAGTGGCGCCAGCAAGGGCACAGCCGGCGCGCCGTCTGACCGTGATACGGATAGATCCGGTGTCGGGACGGTCTCACATGTCAAGGCGCAGAGATGTGCCGCCAGTTGATTCATGCCCCCCCCGTTGCATTTGCCAGGATCGTTGTGTTCAGCGCCTATTGTCGCTGTTCGCCCTTGGTCATCAGTCTGGAGCACCCGCACGCAATTTACCCCCGAGCGCAACTGGATCATCCATGAATCGATTGAGTGCATGGAAAGCCAGCGGGGCATTAAGCAGAGCCAGCCGCTGATCAAAATGTGAGCTCAGATCGGCCAGTTTGGTGGCGTCACACTCGGCCGTTGGCTGAGCCAGAGAACGGTGCTCCAGATCCAGGATACGCTGCTGCATGGCAGGTACGGCGCTCAGCAAGGTGGCAACCTTGGTCCAGTATTCGTACCCCAAGTCACCGTCAGCGAGCGAGAGTTCACGGAGCTTGCTCAGAGCCAATGACAAGTCGAAGTTTGTGTCCAGCGCAGGGCATGCGCCGGGCATGTCCGCGTCGCGGAGTTCTACCGGTTGTGGCCTTGTGGGGGGCATGTGCTGTCGCTCAGTATTCGATTTGACATGGGCTGAGTGTCTCAGGCGCTTGGCCCTCTACCCACATGTCGTCGTGTCGGGTCAACACAGCTTTGCACTTGCCCGATTCGCCTGCTTGTGAGTGGATCTGCTCAATTTCTGGGAACGCTTGCCGAACCCTTGGCGCCACTGAAAAGGGCACCACATCTTTCAGCTCATATGCATAGGTAGCGATTATGGCGTCACGGTCATTGACCTTGCCGGCTTGTTCGATGCCGACGATCTTGATTGGATGACGCTTCGCAAAGCACAGTCGTCCCTGTGGGTAGCTCGTTCCTTTGTGGCCGGCGTGCTCTCCATTGGGGCGGAAGTATGGCGCCGCTTTGGTGGACAGTGTGTACAGGTCCACCTCACCTGAAAACGTGCCACCGTACAGCTTTTGATAGGTTTCGACGCTCGTCGACTTGCCCATCAATCCAACGCTCTCTAGCGCTGTAGCTTGACCCGGTCTTGAAGTCGGAGACCGGCTTCCACTGCCACGCAATCGCTCGGGGATTTCGATCGGCAACGACATATAGCTGAGGCACGCGTCGGGCTTGCGCGCCATGGCCTCAAGGACCTCAGACTCCGATGGCATCCCGTCGCCTCTCGAACAGCCTGCCACCAGTGCGGCGACCACCAGCGCCAAAGGCGTCCCAACAATCAATCTGAACGATTGCATGCGACGCGCCTCACAGAACCTTGTTGAGAAACAAACGGCCCAGGAACCCGGCATAGCTGAGTGGCCAACACAAGAACGTCAGCAGCTTGGCCTTCACGACAGCATTGAGCGTGGCATGGTGTGGGTGCCATTCCACCAGCGAACGCAGCACCCACCGGTTCAGAATGAAACCCGCCACAAGGTGGAAGATGATCAGCACGTCATTGGGGAACCAAGTGGTGCTTGCCGCAAGCTTGAACATCAGCAGCCAAACCCCCAAGAACGAAAGGTAGATCATCGAGCCCTTTCGCAAGCTCATCTGGGTCGGTGCTGACTCGGTGTTTGTGTCCATTCTTCCTCCTTCGGTTTATTGCATTTGCGTCGATGCGTCAGCCAGCAGCGCACCTCTCCAGCCGCTCAATCAGATTGCCTGTTTGAGTCGCCGTCGGAATGCCTACGATGCGGCGCACGATCTCTCGCTCCAGCCCCCACTGATAGGTCTGCATGGCGCGCATCAGTCCGTCTTGTGTGATGCGCAAAGCCGGAGGCGTGTCGGTCTTTTCTTCGCGAGTCAGCAGGCTGGTCACCACAAACACTGCTGAGGCCATGGACGGAGGGCACTCGTCCTCATCGTCGACTTGGAGTGACACCTCGACGCTGCGGAAGTCCCTGGCCAAGGCCAACAGCTCCGCGTCGGGCAAAGACTCGGGCAAAGCAGCTCTCCAGCTTTGCTCTTGGTACAGACGCCGAAGACGACCTAGGTCGGCACCGAGGTTTGGGCGCAGGGCCTCCAACTGCATCAACTGACTCCGTTGCGGCCCCTTGTGTGGGTTCAGGGCCTCGATTTTGAAGCCACGTTTGTACCATATATGCGGGTGCATAAATGCGCGAATCTGCCCATATTCAGGGCATGCGAAAGACGCAGGATGCACCTGTACTCAGGGCTGCAGCCGCAGAGATCAAAGCGCGGCGTGGGCAGCTGAACATCAGCCAAGAGGAGCTTGCTCATCGGGCGGGTGTGCATCGTTCTTTCGTCGCCCGCCTGGAGGTGGCAGAGACCCAGCCCTCACTTGCCGTGCTGTTTCGCCTGGCCGCTGCGCTAGAAGCTGATGTGGGGGAGATGACGAGCGCGATTGCTCGTCGAACACGCAAAGAAGCTAAGGCGCGTGCTGCAAGCGATTAGCCCAGTTTGGTCACCGTGCTCGGCCAACATTCTTGACCGGCGAATTACATCAGTGCAACAGTGCGCGAGCCCGGTACTGCTGGGCTATCAGGCACCTGAAGCCCCTGCCTGCACATCGATGACGCGGCCTGCAATCCAATCCGTGGATCACAGCCGCCCTGTGCGGCGCCTGGCTCCCGCGCGAGGCACAAGTGCCGTAACAAGAACTGGTCCTCGATTGCTTTGTCGCCCGCCCTCCAATGGCGCCTTGATCCACTTGACGATCGTGTTGCGCGACAGCCCCGTCACCTG
>CANCFV010000127.1 GCA_947377275.1 Burkholderiales bacterium
GCTGGTGCGGGCCATGGCCAGGGTGTACTTGTCGTTCTTGAGGCCGTTGTTGGCTTCGTTCTGGATCTCGCCGCGCGTGGCCTTTTGCTTCATGCCCGCTTCAAAGCCGCCGCCTTGGACCATGAAGCCCTTGATCACGCGGTGGAAGACGGTGCCGTCGTAGTGGCCTGCATTCACGTATTCAAGGAAGTTGGCCACGGTCACAGGGGCCTTGGCGTCGTCCAGTTCAATGCGGATCACGCCAGCGGTGGTGGTCAATTCAACGGTTTTGGTCATCTTATTTCTCGATGGTGGCTTGTTTGATGAGAACGGGTTGGACAGGCACATCGCCATAAGGGCCGCGCGTGCTGGTCTCAACCTTGCGAATTTTGTCGACCACGTCCAGGCCTTGGATCACTTTGCCGAACACGGCGTAGCCATTGCCATCAGGCGAGCGAGCGGCGTCCAGGAAGCTGTTGTCCTTCACGTTGATGAAGAACTGGGCAGTGGCTGAGTCAGGCACGCTGGTGCGGGCCATGGCCAAGGTGCCGCGGACGTTGCTCAGGCCATTGCGGCTTTCCAGCGGGATGGGCGCGCGCGTTGGCTTTTCCTTGAGGTCGGGCGTCATGCCACCGCCTTGGATCATGAAGCCCTCGATCACGCGGTGGAACACGGTGCCGTTGTAATGGCCGGCCTTGACGTATTGCACGAAGTTCTCAACCGTTTTGGGCGCTTTGGCCGCATCCAGCTGCAAGACGATGTCGCCCTGGCTGGTCACCAGTTTGACGGTTTGGGCAAGGGCTGCGGTTTGCATGGCCAGCAGCGCAAGGCCAGCCAGCAGGGTTTGACGAATCATCCGATCACTCCTTCGTAGAAGATCTTCCAGAGGCCACCCTCTTTGCCCCAATATTGACGCTTGACGGCCCCGGTGCGTTGACCGTCGGCGATCTCGCCAAAGGTCACGACCAGGATGTCGCTTTTGTCTTTCCAGCCCAAGATGGCGAGGTCTTTGATCTGGAAGGGGCGGCCGTGTTGCTGCGTGGTTTCTTTTTCAAGCAGTTGGCGCCACTGTGTCAGATCTTTGGTGCCGTTGGCAAACTGCGATGAGTAAAAAGACATCAGTCGGTTCACGTCGCCGCTGGAGCGGGCCACCCGCCAGCCTTCGATCATGTTGTTGAGGCTGCGGCGCTGAGACTCGGCACTGGTGGGCGTCACCCACTGCAAGGCGCGCGCGATGACCACTGGCGTGGTGCGCGGCTGCACGCGGTTCAGGATGGTCTGCAACTCGGGGTTGGCCAGCGCCACACAGCCGTCTGTGCTGTTGGGGCTGCGTGCATAGCTGTCGCTGGGCACGCCATGCAACCAGATGCCGCCGCCGGTGCGGCCTTGACGACGGTCGTACTCGTTGGGGTAGTTCAACGGCAGTGCACCGATGCCGTAAAAGTCAGTGAGTTGTTTGGCGTCGAGCCGGCTGGTGATGTAGTACACGCCCAGCGGTGTGCGTTGGTCGCCCTCAAAGCTCTTTTCAGCCCCCAGGCGTCCAATCGAAGCGTAGTGATCGGCCACCAGCTGCAAGCCATTGGGACCGTTTTCGAACAGGTACAGGCGCGAGCGGCTGGCATCGACGGCAATCGCGTGCCGCGTGGTGCTGGGCAGCTCAATGAACTGTGAGGGAAGGGCGCCAACCGGCGGGCGTTCACGCAGTGCGTTGATGCGACGCTCTGCTTCGGTGCGCAATTGCTCGAGGCGTTGAGCTGCACGGGCAGCCATGTCCATCGGCGTGTTGCCCACCACCAGCAAGGGCTTGGTTTGCGCCATCAAGAGGTCGCCGTAAACCAGCTGCGCCAGTTGGAAGTTGGGCACATCTTGCGTCAGGGCGTGAGCGCGCTCCAGCGCCTGCTTGCCATGGCCCTGGCCAATGAGGCGATAGATTTCCAGCAACCTGGCCTCTGCGGGCGCCGACTGCGTCGCCAGCGGGGGTACCTGTGCGCTGGGGGGCAACAACCTAACCGCCGCGGCAGGTTTCGCCGCGGCCACGCCGCAAGCCGCGCAGAGCAGCCATGCGGCGGCGAAAGCGGCAGCCCATTGTCGAGAGGCTGAGCGCGTCGCTCGTGCCAGTGCCTGCATGCGACCCCAATGGATGCATGCCAGGCCAAACTCACCACGCATCACGATCCCGTGCTTTCCTTCACGATCAGCCAGTTGTTGCCGCTACGGACCATGTCCATGCGCTTGCCACTGCTGACATTCAGGCTGTCTGCTTTGTAGTCTTGGCGGAAGCGAACCGTCGCCTTGTTGCCGCTGACGGTGACTTTCACAGCCGACACCGCCACGGAGATGTTGCGCTTGCCATTGATGCGGGCACGACGCTCTTCTTCCCAGGCCTTGCGCGACTTGCCGGCATCGAAGTCACGGGCGTAGGCAGCGAAATAGCCGTCCAGGTCTTTCTTGCTCCAGGCGCTGGCCCAGGCCTTCAAAGCTTGCTCGACTTCACGTTCGTGGTTGCCGTTGTCAGGCTTGCTCTCGCGAGCTTCCACAGGGGCGGGTGCCGGCACGGGCTTGACCACAGGCGCAGGGGCTGGAGCGGGTACTGGCGCAGGTGCGGGCGCTGGAGCGGGAGCCGGGGCTGGCTTGGGCGCAGGTGCCGCGGCCGGTGCTGGAGCTGGAGCTGGCGCTGGCGCTGGCGCAGCGGAGGCCAGGATCGAGTTGCGCTCCTTGGGGAAGAGGTCGCGGATCATGGCCAGCTTGGGCGCCACAGCCGAGCGGGTGTCGATCTGCAGGGCTTTGGAGTAAGCCTGGCTTGCCAGCTTGGCGTAGACATCGCCCAGGTTCTCGTAAGCGGTGGCGTAGCTGGGGTTGGTGCGGATCGCCATTTCCAGTGCTGTGCGTGCCTTGTCGTACTGACCTTGCTGCGCGTACAGCACGGCCAGGTTGTTGAACGGCTCGGGCAGCTCTGGGAAGTCTTCGGTCAGCTTGGTGAAGGCGGTGATGGCCTCAGGCGCACGGCCCGCTTGCGACAGGCTGATGCCGCGCAGGAAGCGCATCATGGGGTCGCGGGGCTTGCTGCCCAGGAACTGATCCGCCTTTTGCAGCGCCTCGGCGTTCTTGCTGGCGGCCAGCAGCTTTTGCACGTCGGCGATGTCATCGGCGCGCACGGACAGCGCCGTGACAGACAGGGCGGCGATGGCAAGGCACTTGGCGGCCAGGGCCGTCAGGCGGAATCCAACTTGAGGCGCAACAGCTTGCATGGGTCAATGGTCCGTAATGTTTGTGATGGGGCGCACGCAGACGCGGTGCCAATGCGCAAGAAGGATACCAGCAGGCGAGGCTCCGGAACCCGCGCAGTCACCCTGAGGCCAGGGCGTCCCGCTATACTCGTTCAATTGTATCTGAGCGGTCTGAGCGCTTAACGCCTCGCGTCTGGTGTTGGCAAATTGCCCACTGCGCTCTGTTCGTGACCCTGCCTGCTCCCGCCATTTCCCATGAGTTTGCGTCTTTTCAACAGCTTGTCGCGTCAGGTTGAGGCCTTCGTGCCGCTGATCCCAGGCCAAGTCCGCATGTACGTGTGCGGCATGACCATCTACGACCTCTGCCACGTGGGGCACGGCCGCATGCTGATGTCGTTCGACATCGTCCAGCGCTGGCTCAAGGCGTCGGGCTTTGCGGTGAACTACGTCCGCAACATCACAGACATCGACGACAAGATCATTCGACGTGCGGTTGAGCGCGGCATCACCATCCGTCAATTGACGGACGAAATGACGGCAGCCATGCACGATGACGTGGCGGCCTTGGGCATTGAGCCGCCCACGCACGAGCCTCGCGCCACTGAATACGTGGGGCAGATGCTCGACCTGATCGGCAAGCTCGAAGCCAAAGGCTTGGCTTACCGCGCCAGCAACGGAGACGTGAACTACGCCGTGCGCCAGTTCGAGGGCTATGGCAAGTTGTCGGGCAAGTCGCTCGACCAGTTGCGTGCCGGCGAGCGCGTGGCCGTGGTAGACGGCAAGAACGATCCGCTTGATTTTGTGCTGTGGAAGGCGGCCAAGGCCGAAGAGCCTGAAGACGCTAAATACGCTTCGAACTACGGCACGGGTCGTCCGGGATGGCACATCGAGTGCTCGGCCATGAGCTGCAGCCTGCTGGGCGAGCATTTCGACATCCACGGCGGTGGCCTTGATTTGCAGTTCCCTCACCACGAGAACGAAATCGCCCAAAGCGAGGGCGCGACTGGCAAGCCCTTCGTCAATTACTGGCTGCACAACGGTTTCTTGAACGTTGACAACGAGAAGATGTCCAAGTCGCTGGGCAATTTCTTCACCTTGCGTGACGTGCTCAAGAGCTACGACGGCGAGACCATCCGCTTCTTCATGCTGCGCGTGCACTACCGCAGTCCGTTCAATTACAGCGACGCTGGCTTGGACGATGCCCGCAGTGGTTTGAGTCGCATGTACACGGCATTGGGCACGGTCTCGCTAGAAGGTGTTGACACACAGACGATCGACTGGTCGCACCCGCAAGCTGCTCGCTTCAAGGCCGCCATGGACGAAGACTTCACCACGCCGATCGCGGTGTCGGTGCTGTTTGACCTGGCCGCCGAAGTCAATCGGACCGGGTCCATCGAGGCCGCGGCTTTGCTCAAGGCCTTGGGTGGCGTGCTGGGTTTGTTGCAGCAATCGCCGCAGCAGTACCTTCAGGGCGGCGGCAGCGCCGGTGGTGTGGACGTGGCTGCCATCGAGGCTGCCATCGCCGCGCGCACAGAGGCCAAGAAGGCGCGCAACTTTGCCGAGTCCGATCGCATCCGCGACGAGCTGGCGGCGCATGGCATCACGCTCAAAGACAGCCCTCAGGGCACGACTTGGGTAAAGGCCTGACCGTGGCGCCCATGTCGACCAAACCCAAGGCGGTCACGCCGCCCGAGCCCGAGCACGCAGTGGTAGATCCGAGCCTGGTCACGCCGCCGTATTGGGACGAGGCGTGCAAGCACCTCGCCAAGCGCGATCGGGTCATGCGCAAGCTGGTGGCCGAGCATGGGCATGCCCGTTTGCACACGCGCGGTGATGCGTTCACGACGCTGGCCCGTTCCATCGTCGGTCAGCAAATTTCCGTCAAATCAGCCCAGTCGGTGTGGGAGCGCTTGCGCGTCGCCTTGGGGCAAGACCCCTCGCAGCCTCGCTCGCCCTTGGCCATGGACGTGGTGTTGTCCAAGTCGGTTGAAGACTTGCGCGCGGCAGGGTTGTCGGCCCGCAAGGTCGATTACCTGCGCGACCTGGCCCGCCACTTCGACGAAAACAGCGTGCACGTGGGCCAGTGGCAGTCGATGGACGACGAGGCCATCATCGAAGAGCTGATTGACATCCGCGGCATTGGTCGTTGGACGGCCGAGATGTTTTTGATTTTCCATTTGATGCGGCCCAACGTGTTGCCGCTTGACGATCTGGGTCTGATCAAAGGCATCAGCCAGAGCTATTTCAGCGGCGAGCCGGTGTCGCGTGCCGAGGCGCGTGACATTGCCGAGGCGTGGGCCCCGTACCGTACCGTGGGTACCTGGTACCTGTGGCGCAGCCTCGAGCCCAAGCCCGTCGCGTACTGATTGAAGACGGCCCCACAAGGGCCCATTGAAGGAGTTGCCATGAGCAAAAGACACTTCCTGGAGTTTGAGCAGCCCATTGCCGAGCTCGAAACCAAGATCGAAGAGCTGCGGTATGTGCAGAGCGAGTCCGCGGTCGACATTTCCGAAGAAATCGATCGCCTGGGCAAAAAGAGCCTGCAGCTGACCAAAGACATCTACTCGACCCTGTCGCCTTGGCAGGTCACGCAGATCGCGCGTCACCCGCAGCGCCCCTACACGCTGGATTACGTCAACGAGCTGTTCACCGACTTCCAAGAGATGCACGGCGACCGCCATTTCTCGGATGACCTGTCCATCGTGGGCGGCCTGGCTCGTTTCAATGGCCAGCCTTGCATGGTGCTGGGTCACCAAAAGGGCCGTGACACCAAAGAGCGCACTGCACGTAACTTCGGCATGTCGCGTCCTGAGGGCTACCGCAAGGCCTTGCGCCTGATGCAAACCGCTGAAAAATTCGGCCTGCCCGTGTTCACCTTTGTGGACACGCCCGGTGCTTACCCCGGCATCGGCGCCGAAGAGCGCAACCAGTCTGAAGCCATTGGCCGCAACATCTTCGAGATGGCGCAACTTGAAGTGCCCATCATCACGACCATCATTGGCGAAGGTGGCTCGGGCGGCGCACTGGCCATCAGCGTGGGCGACCAGACCTTGATGATGCAGTACTCGGTGTACTCGGTCATCTCGCCTGAAGGTTGCGCCTCGATTTTGTGGAAGACCTCGGACAAGGCCTCTGATGCGGCCGAAGCCCTGGGCATCACGGCGCACCGCCTCAAGGCACTGGGCCTGATCGACAAGATCGTGAGCGAGCCCGTGGGCGGCGCCCACCGCGACCACAAGCAGGCCGCGGCCAACCTCAAGCGCGCCTTGAACGACGCGCTGCGCCAGTTGACCGACGTGAAGGTCAAGGACCTGCTGCAGTCGCGCTACGAGCGCCTGCAAGGCTACGGTCGTTTCAACGACACCACCGAGCACTGAGCTGAGCATGTCGCCCCGCGCCTGCGTGGCCGTGGCCTACAGCGGGGGGCGCGACTCCACCGCCTTGCTGCACGCCACCGTGCGCGAGGCCCATGCGCGTGGCGATACCGATGTGCTCGCCCTGCATGTGCACCACGGCTTGAGCCCTCATGCCGACGCCTGGCTGGCGCACGCGAAGCAGCTCTGCGATGCATGGGCTGCGCAAGGCTGGCCCGTGCGCTTGTGCCACACCAAAGTGGTGGTCAGCCACGAGACCGGTGACAGCCTCGAAGCCCAAGCCCGTCAAGCGCGCTACGCGGCTTTGGCCGACATGGCCATGTCCGAAGGGGCAGACGTGGTCTTGTTGGCCCACCACCAGCGTGATCAGGCCGAAACCTTGTTGCTGCAAGCTTTGCGAGGCGGCGGTGTGGCGGGCCTGGCGGCCATGCCCATCGAGGCCAGGCGCCATGGCGTGCGGTGGCTGCGGCCCTGGCTGAGCCACAGCCGCGAAGCCATCGAAGCCTACGTTGCCCAGCACGCTTTGCCTTTCATTGAGGACGACAGCAACGCGGACACCCGCTTTGCGCGCAACCGTTTGCGCCTTGAGGTGTGGCCTGCGCTGCTGGCCGCCTTTCCGCAGGCCGAAGCCAGCCTCGCTGCGTCTGCTCAGCACCTGGCAGATGCCTTGCCCGCCCTGACGCGCGCAGGTCGCCAAAGTCTCGCGGACTTGGGCTGGCTGCCCGAGGCGCCCGCGCACCTGCCGGCGCAGGCCTGGTCTGAGCTGCCTGAGTCCGACCGACGCGAGGTGCTGCGCCATTGGTACCGCGAGGTCAGTGGCTTGGGCTTGTCGGCGAGTTGGTTGCGCCGCTTGGCGCGTGAGGTGCCCGCTGTGTTGGCGCGCGCAGGGCATGCGCACTGGGCGCCGGTGCAACTGGGTCTGTATCGCGGCGTGTTGTCGTGGTCGCCAGTGGGCGAATGGGCTGGCTCGGCTCAAGAAGGCTTCGCCACATCGGGCTCGCTGTGCATTGATGCGCCTGGCCTGATCGCGTTACCAGGTTGGCGGGGCCATTTGCGTGTTTCGCCCATTGCATCGGGCGGCTTGTCGCCCGCATGGTTGGCCGATGCGCGTGTGCAAGCACGAGAGGGTGGCGAGTCGTTCCAGTTGGGGGCAGGGCGCCCGGCCCGCGCGCTCAAAAAGCAGTTTCAAGACCTGGGTGTGCCTGCCTGGGCTCGCCAAGGCCCTTTGCTGTGGGCCGGTGATCGCCTGCTGTGGGTGCCAGGCTTGGGGGTGGATGCCCGGGTGATGGCCGAGCCAGGGGCCGAGCAGTGGGCCCTGGAGTGGGTGCCCGAGGGCCCCTGAAAGCGGTGATGGGCGCCCGAAACACGGCTTTGCCGCACGTTTCACGCCTCATTCATGGTTGATCTCAGGTGCGCAGGGCTTCGCACGGCGCTAAAATCGAGGGTTTGATCGCGCATGCTTTCTTCGCGGAAGCCCCTTGTGTTCGGCGCGGTCCTTTCCAACAACATCTGACATGGCACTGATCGTTCACAAATACGGCGGCACGTCGATGGGCTCTACCGAGCGCATCCGCAACGTGGCCAAGCGCGTGGCCAAGTGGGTGCGGGCGGGTCATCAACTCGTGGTCGTGCCTTCGGCCATGAGCGGTGAAACCAACCGCTTGCTGGGCCTGGCCAAAGAACTCTCCTCCGCCCCTAGCGCGCGCGAGCTCGACATGATTGCCGCCACTGGCGAGCAAGTCTCGTCGGGCCTGCTGGCCATTGCGCTGCAGGCCGAAGGCGTTGATTCGGTCAGCTACGCTGGCTGGCAAGTGCCCATCAAGACGAACGACTCCTTCGCCAAAGCCCGCATCGAGAGCATCGATGACGTGCGCGTGCGCGCCGATCTGGCAGCCGGCAAGGTGGTGGTGATCACGGGCTTCCAGGGCGTCACGCCCGAAGGTCACATCACGACCCTGGGTCGCGGTGGCTCTGACACCTCGGCCGTGGCCGTGGCGGCAGCGCTCAAGGCCGACGAATGCCTGATCTACACCGACGTCGATGGTGTTTACACCACCGACCCGCGCGTGGTGCCTGAAGCCCGCCGCATGAACACCGTGAGCTTTGAAGAGATGCTGGAAATGGCGTCGCTGGGTTCGAAGGTGCTGCAGATCCGCTCGGTTGAATTTGCCGGCAAATACCGCGTGCCCCTGCGTGTGCTCTCGAGCTTCACGCCTTGGGACATCAACATCGATGAAGAAGCCAAATCGGGCACGCTGATCAGTTTTGAGGAAGACGAGAACATGGAACAAGCCGTTGTGTCGGGTATCGCGTTCAACCGCGACGAAGCCAAGATCACCGTGGTCGGCGTGCCCGACACCCCAGGCATTGCCTACCAAATTTTGGGCAAAGTCGCCGATGCCAACATCGACATCGACGTGATCATCCAGAACGTGTCGCACGACGGCAAGACCGACTTCTCGTTCACCGTGCACCGCAACGACTACGCCAAAACGCTGGAGCTGCTGCAAACGCAAGTGCAGCCGGCCCTGGGCGCGCGCGAAATCGTGGGCGA
>CANCFV010000128.1 GCA_947377275.1 Burkholderiales bacterium
TGTGGACGAGCTACGAGAAGCTGCGCGTCGTGATCGAGAAGAAGATGTTCAGCAACACCGAAGAGCTGTTGCCGGTCATCAGCTTCAACGCCAAGGCCAGTGCCGACGAGGTCAAGAAGCACGAAGACTTCGTCAACCGCATGGTCGAGAAGGGCTACACGGCCAAGCAGGTTCGGCTGCTGTGCGAGTGGTACCTCCGGGTAAGAAAGTCTTCCTGAACGGAGCTTGCATGTTGTTCACCGCACAGGTGTCAGCGAGTCGGGTGCCGGGGCCCACGTGGCCTTGGTCGCCTGACGAGACCCCAGATCGGGGTCGGCAGCAGAGCGACTTGGGCGAAGGGTCTTCATGACACGGCAACACATCATCGACCGGCGGCTGGCGGGCAAGAACAAGTCCATCGGCAACCGTGAGCGCTTCCTGCGTCGCTACAAAGACCAGGTTCGCGACGCGGTGCAGCGTGCCATCAATGGCCGCAGCATTCGCGACCTCGAAAAGGGCGAAGACATTGCCATCCCGAAGCGCGACCTGACCGAGCCGGTGTTTGGGCACGGGCAGGGCGGCACGCGCGATGTGGTCCACCCCGGCAACCGCGAATACGTGCGCGGAGACCGCATTGAAAAGCCGCCGGGCGGTGGCGGGCAGGGCAGCGGCAAGGGCGACGCCAGTGACTCGGGCGAGGGCGAAGACGACTTTGTGTTCAGCCTGAGCAAGGAAGAGTTCATGCAGGTCTTTTTCGAAGACCTGGCCTTGCCCAACATGGTCCGCACCGCACTGGCCGAGGTGCCTGAGTGGAAGAGCCACCGCGCCGGTTTCAGCAGCGATGGCACCCCCAACAACCTGCACGTGGTGCGCTCGATGCGCGGTGCCTTGGGCCGTCGCATTGCCCTGGGTGCCAGCAGCCGCCGAGAGATCAAAGAACTGGAAGAGCGCCTGGCCGTTTTGCGCGCACTTGAGCCCACGGGCGACGCCGCCTTGGTGGCCGAACGCGCGGCCGAGATCGAGACCATCGAGGGGCAACTGCAGCAACTGTATGGCCGCATGAGGGGCATTCCTTTTCTCGACCCGATCGACCTGCGCTTTCGCAGCCGCGTCAAGGTGCCAGTGCCCACGACCAAGGCCGTGATGTTTTGCGTGATGGACGTGTCCGGTTCGATGGACGAGCAGCGCAAGGAGCTGTCCAAGCGCTTCTTCATCTTGCTCTACCTGTTCCTGACCCGGCACTATGACAAGATCGAGCTGGTCTTCATCCGCCACCACACGCAGGCGCAAGAGGTGTCTGAGCAAGACTTCTTCCACGCGACCGAAACCGGTGGCACCGTGGTGTCCAGCGCCTTGGTGCTGCTGGACGAAATCATCCAGGCGCGCTACCCCACCAGCGAGTGGAACCTCTACGTGGCCCAGGCCTCTGACGGCGACAACTGGCACCACGACTCCAGCCGCTGCCGCCAGATCATCGAAGACAAGATCCTGCCCCTGGTACGCTACTTTGCCTATGTGCAAGTGGCCCAAACCGAGCAGAACCTGTGGGACGAGTACATGGGGATGTCAGAGACGCACAAGCACTTCGCCATGCGCAAGGTGCTGGACGCCTCGCAGATCTACCCCGTGTTCCGTGAGCTGTTCAAGAAGGAAGGGGTAGATGCATGAGTGCCGTCTTGAAACCCGAGCCACTGCCAGGTCCGTCTGACTGGTCTTTTGAGCTGATCGAGCAGTACCACGATGTGATCCGCGAAACCGCGCAGCGCTTCAAGCTCGACACCTACCCCAACCAGCTGGAAATCATCACCGCCGAGCAGATGATGGACGCCTACGCCAGCGTGGGCATGCCGGTGAACTACCGCCACTGGTCTTACGGCAAAGAGTTCATCAGCACCGAGAAGAACTACAAGCGCGGCACCATGGGGCTGGCGTACGAAATCGTCATCAACTCCAACCCCTGCATCAGCTACCTGATGGAAGAAAACACCATGGCCATGCAGGCTTTGGTGATTGCGCATGCGGCCTATGGCCACAACAGTTTTTTCAAAGGCAATTACCTGTTCCGCATGTGGACAGATGCGGGCTCGATCATCGACTACCTGGTCTACGCCAAGAACTACGTGGCGCGCTGCGAAGAGCGCCATGGTGTGGGCGCCGTGGAAGAGTTGCTTGACTCGTGTCACGCTTTGATGAACCACGGTGTGGACCGCTACCGCCGCCCGGGCAAACTCTCGCTCGACAAGGAGCTGGCCCGCCGCGAAGAGCGTGAGTCGTATCTGCAGCAGCAGGTCAACGACCTGTGGCGCACCTTGCCGCGCCGTGCCGACCGCCCTGAAGAAGAGTTGGTCAAGCGCTTCCCTTCTGAGCCGCAAGAAAACCTGCTGTACTTCATCGAAAAGAACGCGCCGCTGCTGGAGCCCTGGCAGCGTGAGGTCGTGCGCATCGTGCGCAAGGTGGCGCAGTACTTTTACCCGCAGCGCCAAACGCAGGTGATGAACGAAGGCTGGGCCACGTTCTGGCACTACACCCTGCTCAACACCATGTACGACGACGGGCACCTGCACGACGGCATCATGATCGAGTGGCTGCAGTCGCACACCAATGTGGTGTTTCAGCCGCCGGTGGGGCACCGTGCTTACAGCGGCCTGAACCCGTATGCGCTGGGTTTTGCGATGTACACCGACCTCAAGCGCATTTGCGAAAAGCCCACCGAAGAAGACCGCCTGTGGTTCCCTGACTTTGCCGGCTGCGCCGAAGGCAAGCCCAAGGAAGACCTGGCCTGGCTGCCCACGCTGGACTACGCCATGCGCAATTTCAAGGATGAGAGCTTCATCGGCCAGTACCTGAGCCCGAAGGTGATGCGCGACTTTCGCCTCTTTGCCCTGCACGATGACGAGAAGGAAAGCGAGTACGAGGTCAGCGCCATCCACGATGAGTTGGGCTACCGTGCGCTGCGCGAATCCTTGTCTCGCCAATACGACCTGGGCTCGCGCGAGCCCAACATCCAGGTGTGGAGCGTGAACCTGCGTGGCGACCGATCTTTGACCCTGCGCCATGCCCAGCACAACAGCCGGCCGCTGCACGATGGCACCCGCGAGGTGCTCAAGCACGTGGCGCGTTTGTGGGGTTTCCCGGTGCACCTTGAGAGCGTCAACAACGCCAACGAGGTGCGTCAGCAGTGGACGGTGGCGCCCTCGACGATGGAGTGAATCGAAGGCCTGGCCCCGCGTCAGTCGCCCAGGTTTTGCAGCAGGCTGTCCACGGCCCGCTGCATGACGCTGCGCTCTTGCAGGCTGGTGGCCAGTCCGGCGGTGCGCAAACGCAGCAGGGCGCCTTGGCTCATGGGGTGCATGCGGCCCTCGCCTTTGCTGCTGAACATGAAGAACAGCTGGTTTTCGCTGACCCAGATGAGCTGCATCGAGGCCCATTGGCCTTTGAGACACAGCTTGCACCACTGGCCCGCGTCCAGCGCGTCGATCCAGGCCAGCGCCAACGCCGGGTCTTGGCTGTGCGTGCCGGCCTTGCTGTCGTAGCCCATGGGCAAGGTCGGCAATGAACCCACGTTGGTGTCTTTGAGCATGCTGGTGCTGGCCTTGCCCGGCTGGGTGTGCATGGACGTTGCCTGGCTGTCGGCGGCCATTTCGTCGCGCATGCGTTGCACCAGCTCTTGTGGCGTGAGCTCGGCCGGTGGCGCCGGTGGCCTGGGCGTTGCGCGCAGGTAGCGGCTGTGGGTGGCCATCAACTCATCGAGCAAGGCTTCTTGGGCTGCGGCGGGCAGGGCGATCAGGCGCATGCCGTGCTGCAGGCGGGGGATGAGGTCGGGCAACATGCGCCGCAGGGCATCGCGCTCGGCCAGGGTGGTGGGGCGGGTGAGGCTTTGCAGCAGGTCGTCGACCGTGCTGAGCATGGCCTGGGCCTCGTCGCTGTCTGGGCTGCCCGTGGCCATCACGAGGGTGAGCACGTCCACCCAGGGGCCGATCAGGAAGTGCTGCACCCGCTGGCTGATGCGGCTGCCCGCCAGCTGTTGCTCGATCTGGGGTTGCAGGATGGGGCGCAGGGTTTCACGCCGGTCGGCCAGTTGCAGTTCGCTGCGCGCAGGTTCGGTGGCCTGCAGTTCGCGTTGGCTGTGGCGGGCGATGAAGTTCACGGCGTCGCGCAGGGCGTTGTCGAAGGGGCCACGGTCGCGGATCACGCCGTCGCGCATCAAGGCCAGGCGTGGCTGCATGTAGGCCACCAGGGCGTTCAGGCCGGCGTGGTCGGTTTCGGCATAGCCCATGGCGTGGGCTGCCAGTTCGTTGACGAGCTGCCAGGCCGGGTGGCCGTCTGAGCTCATCAGGCGCGGGTCGTGTCGCGCCAGTTGGGCCACGGCCGGCTGCAAGGTCGCCAGCAAGGCTTTGACGGCCGGCGGCAAGCCTTCGTCTTGAGCCATGTGGGCAAACAGTTGCGCCACCAGGGTGCCGGCCTGTTGTTCGGGCGAAGGCCCTTCGGGTAGCTTGTCGATCAGGCTGTGCAGCGCGCCAGGCTGGGTCACGTTCAAGGTGGAATGCGGCGGTTGGCGCGGCACCTTGTTGGCGCGAAAGGGCAGGGCCTTGTGGCCTTTTTCGCGCAGCCGCTCGACGGCGTCGGCATAAAAGCGGCGCAGCAATTGCGCCAGTGCCTTGCCGCTGATGCGCAGCAGCATGTGGTGTTCGGGCGGCGGCAGTTGCAGCGTTTGCACCGATGCGCTGAGGGCGCGGGCGTACACCGCCGGCTGAAAGGGATGGCTGGGGCCACGCAAGGTGGCGTCGCCCCGCAAAGCCAAAGCGTATGCGTGCAGTTCGCGCAGCTCCCACTCGGCGCTCAGGTCGATGAGCTGCACGGTGCGCGAGATCTCGATGTCTTTGTCGGCCTGGGCCTCGTCCACCAAAGTCAGCTCGTCCAGCGACACGCTGTGGCCATGGGGCGGCAGGGGCTTGTCGGCCTGGGCCGAGGCGGCGGACAGCGCTTCGCGCGCTTGGGCCTGCATGTGCGCTTCGAGCTGGACCTCCCAGGCCGCGCGGTGTCGCACCACGGCTTGTGCCACCTGGAAGAGCAACTGCCGGTCGTTGGCCAAGGCCAGGTCGGCGCTGTTGGCGCGCATGTCGGCCTGGGTTTGGTCGACCAGTTGGCGTGCCAGGTCGCCACTGCGCGACAGAAGGTCGGCCATGTGTTGCTGGTAGTCGCTGATCTCGGGCATGGGGCCATGCTAGGCAAGACACCCTTGGCGTGAGGCGACAAAAAGAGCGGGCCTTGCCGGTCAAACCCTTGGTGCGCCCAGCCATGGTGCAGCGTGATGCATTTCACGGACGGCCACCCGGGGACTTGCACGTGGCAAAACGTGCGGCGAATAGCCTGTGGGGCACCCTGCTTATCCCGCTGAAGAATTTGGGGCGCTGGCCAAGAATGGACCTCAACCCGCAGTCCATCCGCCCACCATGTCCGACGACAGCTCTCAAGACAAGCAGTTACCCGCCTCGGCGCGGAAACTGCAGAAGGCCAAAGAAGAGGGCCAGATCGTCCGCTCCAAAGACTTGGGGCACTTTCTGGTGCTTCTGGCCGCCACAGGCGTCTTGCTGGCCATGACCCCCGCGTGGATGCGCCAGATGGAGTCCATCTTGGGCGAAGGCCTGCGCTTCGATGCGCGTTCGGTGGCGTCGCCCGACGTGATGCTGCAGCGCCTGGGCGTGTGGGCCAGTCAGGCCTTGTGGGTGGTGCTGCCGTTTTCCACCGGCATCGCGCTGGCTTCGGTTGCCGCGAGCGTGCTGGCCGGTGGCTGGGTGATGTCCTTCAAGGTGATTTACCCCGACTTTGGCAAGCTCAACCCGCTGTCGGGCTTGATGGGCATGTTCTCCAAGGCCCGCGTCATCGATGCCCTCAAGGCCTGCGCCATGGGTTTGGTCATGGGCGCGGCTGGCGCGGGCTTTTTGTACAAGGTCTGGCCTCACATGGGCGGCCTGATGGCGCAGCCCCTGCCCTCGGCCATCCACGATGTGGGCGTCGCATTGGGCGAGGTGCTGGGCTCCATGCTGCTGGTGATGGCCGCTTTCGCCCTGATCGACTGGCCTTTGCAGAAGTTCCTCTTCGCCGAGAAGATGAAGATGAGCCACCAAGAGGCCAAGGAAGAATTCAAGCAGCAAGAAGGCAATGGCGAGGTCAAGGCCCGCATCAAGCAGCGCATGCGCGAAATGAGCCGCAAGCGCATGCTGGCCGCCGTGCCCACGGCCGACCTGGTGGTGATGAACCCCACCCACTACGCCGTGGCGCTGAAGTACGACGAGGCCTCGATGGGTGCCCCTCGCGTGGTGGCCAAGGGCCTGGATTTGTTGGCCCTCAAGATCAGGGACATCGCCACCGAGAGCCGTGTGCCCGTGTTGGAGGCGCCTCCACTGGCGCGTGCCCTGTATGCCAACACCGAGGTCGACATGGAAGTGCCTGTGGCCCTGTACAGCGCCGTGGCCCAGGTGATGGCCTACGTTTTCCAGTTGCGCAATGCGGTGGCCGGCAAGGGCGCGATGCCTGGCAATTTGCCTGACCTGCAGGTGCCTGCAGAAATGGACCCGCACAACCCGGCATCGCCGCTGGGCGCCAATGTCAGAGCCGATTCGGAGCGTGAAGCATGAACCCGATGCTGTTGAAGTTGCAGACCGTGCTGGGCGGGCAGAACAAGAACCTGCAGGTGATGGCCGCGCCCTTGGTGGTGGTGGCCGTGCTGGCGCTGATGGTGCTGCCGCTGCCCCCCATCATGCTGGACCTGTTCTTCACCTTCAACATCATCACCGCCTTGATGGTGATGATGGTGGCGGCCACCATGTTGCGTCCGCTGGACTTCGCGGCCTTCCCGCTGGTGCTGCTGCTGACCACCTTGTTGCGCCTGTCGCTGAACGTGGCCTCGACGCGGGTGGTGCTGCTGCAAGGTCACACAGGCACGGGCGCGGCGGGCAACGTGATCGAATCCTTCGGGCACTTCCTGATCGGCGGCAACTTCGCGGTCGGTTTGATCGTGTTTGCCATCCTGGTGGTGATCAACTTTGTGGTGATCACCAAGGGCTCGGAGCGCATTGCCGAAGTCAGCGCGCGTTTCACCCTGGACGCCATGCCTGGCAAACAAATGGCGATCGACGCCGACCTGAGTGCTGGCCTGATCGACGAAAAGGAAGCCAAGCGTCGCCGCCAGGAAGTGGGCGAAGAGGCCGAGTTCCATGGCTCCATGGACGGCGCCTCCAAGTTCGTGCGCGGTGACGCCATCGCCGGCATCCTGATCTTGTTCATCAACGTGATCGGCGGCTTCGTGATCGGCGTGGCCCAGCACGACATGTCGCCTGGCGACGCAGCCTCGTCCTACGTGCTGTTGGCGGTGGGTGACGCGCTGGTGGCGCAGATCCCAGGATTGCTGATTTCGGTGGCCTCGGCGATGGTGGTGTCCCGTGTGGGCAAAGACCAGGACGTGGGTGGCCAGATCATGGGCCAGATGTTCCAGAACCCCAAGGTCATGGGCGTTTCGGCGGGCATCGTCACCATCTTGGGCATGATCCCGGGCATGCCCAGCTTCGTGTTCCTGCCTGTGGGCCTGGGCTTGGGCTATGCGGCTTGGCGCATGGCCGAGCGCCAGGAGCTGGAGCGCAAGGCGCCCAAGCCGGTAGAAAAGCCCGCCTCGGAAGTGGCCAACGCCAACGGCGAAGCCACCTGGGAAGACCTGCAGCCGGTTGACACCCTGGGCTTGGAGGTGGGCTACCGCTTGATCCAGCTGGTCGACAAAGACCGGGGCGGTGACCTGCTCAACCGCATCAAGGGCGTTCGCCGCAAGTTCGCGCAAGAAGTCGGCTTTTTGCCGCCATCTGTGCACATCAAGGACAACCTGGAGCTCAAGCCCAGCTTCTACCGGATCACCTTGCGTGGCGCGGTGGTGGGCGAGGGCGAGGTGTTCCCCAACATGCTCATGGCCATCAACCCCGGCCATGTGACCAACCCGATCGCGGGGGCTGCCGCCACCGACCCCGCCTTTGGCCTGCCCGCCGTGTGGGTGGAAGAACGCCAGAAGGATGCGGCGCAAATGGCCGGCTACACCGTGGTTGATCCCTCGACCGTCGTGGCCACCCATCTTTCACACTTGATGCAACTCCATGCAGCCAAGTTGCTGGGCCGGGTCGAGACCCAGCAACTGGTGGAACATGTGACGAAGCTGGCTCCCAAACTCATCGAAG
The DNA here is from genome assembly GCA_947377275.1 of Burkholderiales bacterium. GTDB lineage: Bacteria > Pseudomonadota > Gammaproteobacteria > Burkholderiales > Burkholderiaceae_C > Aquabacterium. Next base: position 8,199 of record CANCFV010000128.1, read on the forward strand.
ACGTAGTACCCAAAATGATCGGCATCGCCACCTTGCAAAAACTCCTTCAGCTGCTGCTGGAAGAGGGGGTGCACATCCGCGACATGCGCTCGATCATCGAGGCCATGGCCGAGCACGCAGCAGCCAGCCCCAACATCGTCACCGACCCCGCCGAGCTGGCCCGCCGCATCCGTGTGGGCCTGGCTCCAGCCATCGTCCAGCAGATCTACGGCCCCGTCAAAGAACTCGACGTGATCGCCATCGAGCCGGATCTGGAACGCCTGCTCACCCAGGCCTTGACCTCGCCCAGTGGCCCCATGTTGGACCCCGGCGTGGCCGATCACCTCACCCGCCAGGCGGCCGAAGCCACCTCGCGACAAGAAAACATGGGCCACCCGGCCTGTCTGTTGGTGCCCGATGCCATCCGGCCTTCGGTTGCCCGCTTGCTCAAACGCGCTGCACCGCGCCTGAAGGTGCTGGGTCACAGCGA
>CANCFV010000129.1 GCA_947377275.1 Burkholderiales bacterium
CTCATCGACGTCAAAGTCCCCCAACTCTCTGAATCCGTGGCCGAAGCCACTTTGTTGACCTGGAAGAAAAAGCCAGGCGAAGCCGTGGCGATGGATGAAATCCTCGTCGAAATCGAGACCGACAAGGTTGTGCTGGAAGTGCCTGCGCCCGCCGCGGGCGTGATGGCCCAACTGGTCAAGAACGACGGCGCGACTTGCTTGTCTGACGAAGTCATCGCTCGCATTGACACCGAAGGCTCTGCGGCAGTGAGCCCACTGCCTGTGAAGTCGGTGGAGTCAATCGGCGGTGCGCCAGTCGCTGCCGCACCAGCCCCTGCCGCCACAAGCGGATCCAAGGGCGACGTGGCCATGCCCGCCGCCGCCAAGCTGCTGGCCGACAACGGCCTGAGCACCTCGCAAGTGGCCGGCTCGGGCAAAGATGGCCGCGTGACCAAGGGCGATGTCCTGGCCGCTGTGGCCGGTGGTGTCAAGCCTGCCGCTGCGGTTGCCGCGCCTGCTGCGCCAGCCATCCCAACGGGTGTGCCTGCCACCTCTCTGCCCGCGGTGCAGACGCCGAGCGCGCCCAATACACTGGGTGAGCGCCCCGAACAGCGCGTGCCCATGAGCCGCCTGCGTGCCCGCGTGGCCGAGCGTTTGCTGCAATCGCAAGCCACCAACGCCATCTTGACCACGTTCAACGAAGTGAACATGGCGCCCGTGATGGAGATGCGAAAGAAGTTCCAAGAGAAGTTCGAAAAGGAACACGGCGTCAAGCTGGGTTTCATGAGCTTCTTCGTCAAGGCAGCGGTGCATGCGCTCAAGAAGTACCCCGTGTTGAACGCGTCGGTGGACGCCAATGACATCGTCTACCACGGCTACTTCGACATCGGCGTGGCCGTGGGCTCGCCCCGTGGTTTGGTGGTGCCCGTGCTGCGTAACGTCGACCAAATGACGTTTGCCGAGATCGAAAAGAAGATCGCTGAGTTTGGTGTGAAGGCGCGTGACGGCAAGCTGGGTCTGGACGACCTGACGGGCGGCACGTTCTCGATCTCCAACGGTGGTGTGTTCGGCTCGATGCTCTCGACCCCCATCATCAACCCGCCTCAAGCGGCCATCCTGGGCGTGCACGCGACCAAGGACCGCGCCGTGGTGGAAAACGGCCAGATCGTGATCCGTCCGATCAACTACTTGGCCATGTCGTACGACCACCGCATCATCGATGGCCGCGAAGCCGTGTTGGGCTTGGTCGCCATGAAGGAAGCGCTGGAAGACCCAGCTCGCTTGCTGTTCGACATCTGATCCAACTACAACGTTTTTTGCGGCTGGGCGGACCTCACAAGGGTCTGCCCGGCGACTGCAAACCTGACACAGGAGACAACCATGTCCCAACAATTTGACGTCGTCGTGATCGGCGGCGGCCCTGGCGGTTACATCGCTGCCATCCGCGCGGCCCAGCTCGGCTCGAAGGTCGCTTGCATCGACGAGTGGAAGAACAGCAAGGGCGGCGCCGCACCTGGCGGCACCTGCACCAACGTCGGCTGCATCCCGTCCAAAGCGCTGCTGCAATCGTCGGAGCATTTCGACCAAGCCTCGCACCACTTCGCTGACCACGGCATCACCGTGGATGGCTTGAAGATGGACGTGGCCACGATGGTCGCCCGCAAGGACACCGTCGTGAAGCAAAACAACGACGGCATCCTCTACCTGTTCAAGAAGAACAAGGTGAGCTTCTTCCACGGCCGTGGCTCGTTCGTGAAGGCCGCCGATGGTCTGTACGAAATCTCGGTGGCAGGCGACAAGCCCGAAACCCTGTTGGCCAAGCATGTGGTGATTGCTACAGGCTCGAACGCCCGCCAGTTGCCCGGTGCGGCTTTTGACGAAAAGCAGATCTTGTCGAACGACGGCGCGCTGGCCTTGACCGAAGTGCCCAAGAAACTGGGTGTGATCGGCTCGGGCGTGATCGGCCTGGAGATGGGTTCAGTCTGGCGCCGATTGGGCGCCGAAGTCACCGTGCTGGAGGCACTGCCCACCTTCTTGGGTGCGGTTGACGAGCAAGTGGCCAAAGAAGCCCAAAAGATCTTCACCAAGCAAGGTTTGAAGCTGCAACTGGGCGTGAAGATCGGCGACATCAAGGCCGCCAAGAAGGGCGTGACCGTGAGCTACACGGACGCCAAGGGCGAAGCCCAAAAGGCCGAATTCGACAAGCTGATCATCTCGATCGGCCGTGTGCCCAACACCATCGGCTTGAGCGCCGAGGCGGTGGGCCTGCAACTCGATGAGCGTGGCGCCATCGTGGTCAACGACGACTGCCAAACCAACCTGCCCAATGTGTGGGCGGTGGGTGACGTGGTGCGCGGCCCAATGCTGGCGCACAAAGCCGAAGAAGAGGGTGTTGCCGTGGCCGAGCGCATTGCCGGTCAACACGGTCACGTCGACTTCAACACCATTCCCTGGGTGATCTACACCAGCCCAGAGATCGCCTGGGTCGGCAAAACCGAACAGGCGCTGAAAGCGGAGGGCCGGTCCTACAAGGCCGGTTCCTTCCCCTTCATTGCCAACGGTCGTGCCCGCGCTTTGGGCGACACCACGGGCTTCGTCAAGTTCCTGGCCGATGCCACGACCGACGAGATCCTGGGCGTGCACATCATCGGGCCTTCGGCGTCTGAACTGATTTCAGAAGCCGTGGTGGCCATGTCCTTCAAGGCCAGTGCCGAAGACATCGCCCGCATCTGCCACGCACACCCCAGCTTGAGTGAGGCCACAAAAGAAGCGGCGCTCGCAGTGGACAAGCGCACCTTAAACTTCTGACCTGACCTCGCGTTCGGGCAAAAGGGGTGGCGCTGCCGCCCCTTTTTCTTGGGTGATCGCTTTTCAAAGCCTTGCCCAAGGTTTGCCAGCCCTTTGTCCTGCTTTAGCGACCTGATGCCATGCCTGCTGCCTCGACCAAGCCCATTTCTGTGACCCAGCTGTACCAAGACAGCCTGACGGAGCGTGGCTACAAAGCCGATTCAGCGCAGTTGGCGGGCATTGCCGCGCTGCAACGTTGCCAGGACGAATGGTCCACCTACAAAGGCCAACGTTCGAACGCGCTGACCAAGATGCTGCGCTACCCGGCTCTGCCCAAGGGCGTCTACATGTACGGCGGGGTGGGGCGCGGCAAGAGCTTCATCATGGATTGCTTCTACAACGCGGTCCCGCTGGAGCGCAAAACCCGCCTGCACTTTCACGAGTTCATGCGCGAGGTGCACCGCCAGTTGCACGAGCTCAAAGGCCAGCAAGACCCTTTGGAGGTGCTGGCCAAGCGCATGTCGCGCCGGCATCGCTTGATCTGCTTTGACGAGTTCCACGTGGCCGATGTGACCGACGCGATGATCTTGTACAAGCTGCTGGACGCGATGTTCCGCAACCGCATGAGCATCATCACGACGTCCAACTTTCACCCCGATGGGCTTTACCCCAACGGCTTGCACCGCGACCGCATCCTGCCGGCCATCGAGCTGCTCAAGACGCACCTGCAAGTGGTCAATGTGGACGCCGGCAACGATTACCGCCGCCGCACGCTGGAGCTGGCCAACCTGTACCTGACGCCTTTGGACGACAAGGCCTCGTCAGAGATGACCGGCATTTTTAACCGGCTGGCCGAAACCGCCGACGAAGCGCCGGAGCTGAACATCGAGCACCGCGTGCTCAAGGCCAAGCGCAAGGCGGGCGGCGTGGTCTGGTTTGACTTTCAAACGCTGTGCGGTGGACCGCGCTCGCAAAACGACTACCTTGAGCTGGCCTCGCGCTTTCACACCATCATGGTCAGCGATGTGCCCATGATGCCCGTGCGTCTGGCCTCAGAGGCGCGCCGCTTCACGTGGCTGATCGATGTGTTGTACGACCGCCGATGCAAGCTGGTGATCTCGGCCGAGGTGCCGCCAGAACAGCTCTACACCGAAGGGCCGATGTCGCACGAGTTTCCGCGCACGGTGTCTCGCCTCAACGAGATGCAGTCCAAGGAATACCTCAGCGAAGAGCGCCGTGTGGTTGACACCTCGTTGACCTGAGCGAGGCTCCTCAAATCAGGCGCTGGCTTCGACCCGAACCAGTGCCAGCGACAGGTTGTCACCCCCTGCGCGCGCACGGTGTCGGGCTTTGCTCACGAGCATCTCGACCGCTTCTCGCGGTGGCAGGGTGTGCACGATGGCGCCGATCTCTTTGGGCGTGAAGTAGTGCCACAGGCCGTCTGAGCACACCAGCAGGCTGTCGCCAATCTCAAGCTGCTCGATGCGGCTTTGGCTCACGATGGGTTCGGTTTGAGTGCCCAGGCAACCGGTCAACAGGTTGGCCTGTGGATGCACGTTGGCCTCGTCTTCGGTGATCTGCCCTTCATCGACCAGCCGCTGAACGTAAGAGTGGTCCAAGGTGCGGCTGGCCATCTCGGGGCCCTTGAAGTGGTAAATGCGCGAGTCGCCTGCGTGCGCCAAGTGGGCCGTCAAGTCCGGATTGACGATGAAGCTGGCCACAGTGCTGTGTGGTTCTTCCTCGAAGGCCATGGCCGTGAGGCGGATCATGAGGTGCGCCTCGCTGATCAGCTGCAGCATGGCTTGCGCGCCGTCGTCTTTGCTGGGCACGTAGCGGTCGAAAATTTGCCGGGCGGTCAAAACGACCTGATCGGCTGCCTTGCGCCCACCGCTCTTGCCACCCATGCCATCGGCAACCACGGCCAGCAGGCAGCCCTGGACACGTGGGTGGGGAATGATTTCAACCTGGTCTTGTTGGTAGGGGCGATCGCCCCGATGGATGCCAGTGGCAGCCACAAGACGGAAACTCGACGGCACAGGGCTCATGCCGAAAACTATAATCCCTAATGAGCCCGGCGCAGGCGAGAGATGGTGCTGGGGGATCCCTCGTTCAAGCGCTCAGCCAAAGCCACACGGCACCCAAGATGCAAGAAAACCTGCACTCGCCACACCGCCAACTCATTGAGCTGAGGATGGAGCACGCGGATCTGGACAACCTGATCGACCGGGCCGCAGAGCAATTGCCGCTGGACGAGTTGTCGATCAGGCGTTTGAAGAAGCGCCGACTGTTGCTGCGCGACCAAATCTCACGCCTTGAACTGCTGCTGGACCCGAAAGAGCCTGCCTGAACCTTGATGGGGTCAGGCAAGGCACAGCGTATCAAGCCGACAGCACGTCGAGCAACTCGGTTTCGAGTTCAAGCTGTTTGCGGTCTTGGCGCAGGGCGTCGCCCGTGACCAAGAAGGTGTCTTCGACGCGCTCGCCCAGGGTGCTCACTTTGGCCAGTTGCACGCTGATGTGATGGCTGGCCAGGGTGCGGGCGATCACGTATAGCAAGCCCGAGCGGTCGCTGGCCGAGACACTGAGCAGCCAGCGCTGAGCGCGCTCGTCTGGCCTGAGGCTGACACGCGGCTTGATCGGGAAGGATTTGACTCGGCGAGATTGACGCCCTCGGCTGGGGTCATGTAGCGGCGCATCCGAGGCCACATCCGCCGCTAGCTGCGTTTCGACCAAGGCGATCAGATCACGGTAATGGACGCCCTCAAAGTTGGCGTTTTGGTTGCCGATGATCTGGAAGGTGTCCAGGGCGTAACCCGTCAATGTGGTGTGCACGCGGGCGTCTTGAATATTGAAGCCAGCTTTGTCGAAATAGCCACAGATGCGGGCAAACACATCTGCGCGCTCAGGCGAGTAAACCAGCACCTGCAGGCCTTCTCCCACCGACGACAGGCGTGCTGACACCACCGGCTTTTCAGTGTGTACATGCGGCCAGAGCATGCGGGTGTGCCATGCGATGTCGGGCGCGTCATGTCGAGCGAAGTAACTCATGTCCAAGGTCTTCCACAAGGGGCCTTCGACGCCCGGGGGCATGAAGTACAGCGCCAAGGTGTGCTTGGCCTGTTGCTTGCGGGCCTCAATCTCTGCGTCCATGTGCGGGCGGGCGCCTCCCAAGGCACGCAGGGTGAGTTTGTAGAGGTCTTCGAGCAGCTTGCCCTTCCAGGCGTTCCAAACCTTCGGGCTGGTGCCCCGGATGTCAGCCACGGTCAGCAGGTACAGCGCGGTGAGTGCGCGTTCGTTCCCCACCCGTTTGGCAAATGCCTGGATCACATCGGGGTCGGACAGGTCTTCTTTTTGGGCCACGCGCGACATGGTCAGGTGCCCCGCCACCAAAAACTCGATGAGTTTGGCGTCGTCTTCGCCAATGCCGTGGTCCTTGCAGAATCGGCGCACTTCCACGCCACCCAGTTCAGAGTGGTCGCCACCACGGCCTTTGGCCACGTCATGGAACAGGGCTGCCACGTAGAGCAACCAAGGCTTGTCCCACTCGGCGGCCAGCTGGGTACAAAACGGGTATTCGTGGGCGTGCTCTGGGATGAAGAAGCGGCGTACGTTGCGCACCACCATCAAGATGTGTTGGTCGACGGTGTAAACGTGGAACAGGTCGTGCTGCATTTGGCCCACGATGCGTCGGAACACCCACAGGTAGCGGCCCAGCACCGAGGTCTGGTTCAGCAGGCGCATCACGCGGGTTTGGCCGCGGGGCTGCTGCAGGATCTGCATGAAAGCTTGTCGGTTGACCGGGTCGCGGCGGAAGGCGCCGTCCATCACGTTGCGGGCGTTGTACAGGGCGCGCAGGGTGCGTGCCGAGAGGCCTTTGAGCGTGTCGTCTTGCTGCAGCGTCAGGAAGGTCGCCAGAATGGCGTGCTGGTCGCGCTCGTAGAGGTCGTCGCTGGCCACTTCCAGGAAGCCGCCACGGTCCAAAAAGCGCTCGTTGATGACCCGCATCGGCGCGTTTTGCGAGCCATGCACGCGCTCCTCGATGTTGAGGATCAGGATCTGGTTGAGCTGGGTGACCGCCTTGGCCGCCCAGTAATAGCGGCGCATCAGGGCTTCAGAGGCACGCAGGGCAGGGGTGTTGGCGTAGCCAAAGGACTCGGCCACGGCGCTTTGAAGGTCAAACACCAAACGGTCTTCGCGGCGGCCGGCGATTTGGTGCAGGCGCGTGCGGATCAGCTTGAGTAGGCCTTCGTTGCGCTGCAACTGGCGTGCCTCAAACGGCGTCAGCAGGCCATTTTTGGCCAGGTCAGACCAGTTCTTGCCTAGGCGTGCAGCCCGAGCCAGCCACACCACCACCTGCAGGTCGCGCAGGCCGCCGGGGCTTTCTTTGCAGTTGGGCTCCAGCGCGTAGGGCGTGTCTTCGTACTTGGTATGCCGGTGGCGCATCTCCAGCATCTTGGCGGTGATGAAGGCCGGTACATCAAGGTGCTCATAGGTGGCGCGTTGCAATTCGTCAAAGCGCACCTTGGAGCCACAAATGTGCCTTGCCTCCAGCAGCGAGGTCTGCACCGTCACGTCGCGCAGGGCTTCTTCGGCGCATTCCTCGACGGTGCGCACGCTGGAGCCGATTTCCAAACCAATGTCCCAGCAGGCGCTGATGAAGCTCTCGACGCTGGGCGCGATGCTCTCGTCCCCCGCCACCGAGGGCGCAATCGGCAAAAGCAGCAACACGTCGATGTCGGAGTGCGGAAACAACTCGCCCCGGCCGTAGCCGCCCACCGCCACCAACGCGGCGCCCTTGGGCAAGGCATGCGCATCCCACAGCTCTACCAAGGTGCGGTCGACCAAGCGGGCCAGTTGCGTGAGCACACGCGTGGCCGATGTCATGGTCGCGCGGCTTTGCTGGAACTGGTCCAGCAAAGCGGCTTTGGCGGTTTTGAATTGGGTGCGCAGGGCGGCGACGTCCAGGGACATGGTCTTTGGGTGCTACTGAAAGGGCGAAGGCCCTGCGCCGGTGCGGCGTCAGGGCCTTGGGTGCATCAAGCCTCTGGGGCTGTGATGAAGTCTGGGATGGGTGGGCTGCCCGCTGACAAGGTCAAGACCTCGTAGCCGGTTTCAGTCACCAGCACAGTGTGCTCCCATTGGGCAGACAAGGAGCGGTCTTTGGTCACGATCGTCCAGCCGTCGCCCATGGACTTGATGTCTTTTTTGCCGGCGTTGATCATGGGCTCGATGGTGAAGATCATGCCGGGCTTGAGTTCTTCCAGCGTGCCGGGGCGGCCGTAGTGCAGCACCTGGGGCTCTTCGTGGAAGTTTTCGCCGATGCCGTGGCCGCAGAACTCGCGCACCACCGAAAACCCATTGGTCTCGGCAAAGGTCTGAATGGCATGGCCGATGTCGCCCAAGCGTGCGCCGGGTTTGACCTTGGCGATGCCCTTCCACATGGCCTCATAAGTGAAGCTGCACAGGCGCTTGGCCGCGATCGAGCCGTTGCCGACCACGAACATGCGGCTCGTGTCGCCATGCCAGCCTTCTTTGATGGTGGTGATGTCGAGGTTGACGATGTCGCCGTCTTTGAGCGCGCGATCAGACGGGATGCCGTGGCACACCTGCTGGTTGATCGAGGCGCAGATCGACTTCGGGTAGGGCTTGTGACCGCCTGGGGCGTAGTTCAGCGGCGCGGGGATGCAGCCTTGCACATCGACCATGTAGTCGTGGCAGAGCTTGTCGAGCTCATCGGTGGTGACGCCCGGTTTGACGAAGGGGGTGATGTAGTCCAGCACTTCGGATGCCAGTCGGCACGCGATGCGCATGGCGTCGA
>CANCFV010000130.1 GCA_947377275.1 Burkholderiales bacterium
AAAGTTGGTGACGGTGAACAAAAATCCAAAAGTGCTGCCAGCCATAGCGCGCCAATCAAGTCATCAAAACGCAAGGCCGCCATTGTCCCCCATCACAGGGCTGTGGTGCGACGCAAAGCAAAACGCCCAGCTCGCAAGCCGGGCGTTGACGCGCAAACACGTGCTCAAAGCCTGCGCAGGGCAGGCCCGCACGGATTCACAGCAGCGCTTGGCGCTCGCCTTCGGGCTCTTCAACCGGCCAGTCGCGGATGTAGGCCTTGAGCATTCGGTTTTCGAAATCTTGGCCGTCGACCACCGCCTTGGCCACGTCGTAAAACGAGATCACGCCCATCAAGGTCTTTTGTGTCATGACGGGCATGTAGCGCGCATGGCGGCTGAGCATCATGCGGCGCACTTCGTCGATCTCGGTGTCGGGCGTGCACGTCAGGGGGTGGTCGTCCATGACGGTGCGCACCACCGAAGTCCCAAAGCTGCCGCCATTGCGAACGGTGCCTTGAATCACTTCGCGGAAGGTGAGCATGCCAACCACATCACCATGGTCCATGACCACGAGCGAGCCAATGTCGCGCTCGGCCATGGTGGTGGCGGCTTCAGCCAAAGGCTGCTCAGGCGTGATGGTGAACAGGGTGGTGCCTTTGACTCGCAGGATGTCGCTGACTTTCATGGTTTGTCTCCTCGATCGAATTGCAAGAAAAGGGAAAGGCGACAGGCAATATAGCCCCATCGACAAGCGCCCGCCAAGAGGGCAAATGAGTGCGGTGCCCGGAAATTTCCGGTCTCGGGCTCACAGGCGATCGCCCGTCCATCAAAAAACGGGTTTCGCTGCTGGGGTTTGCCCCCCACCACAGCGCCACAAGGTCACCGCAAAGCGGCAGCCAGGGTCAGCTCAGGCAAACGGGTCTCGCGCCAAAATGGCAAGGTCAAAGCCTCCGGTCGAAGCAGCAACTCAGCCACCAGGGGCTCGAGCGGCGTGTCTTCGGGTGTGCACAGCAAAACGTGTCGCCCGCCTTGGTCGGACTCGGGCTCGTCCAGCAAGCCCACCCAGTCCATGGTCTGCAGCAAGGACAAAAGGGGCTCAATCTGCAGCGGGTCGGTGCGCAAGGTGCGCGCCAGGTCGGGCAATGACAAGCCGCGCTCTGGCTGTCCCCGGACCTTGTCCAGTGCCTTGAGCACGGCCAGGGCCAGCGCGAATCGCTGCCCCGGCGCATCGGGCCAGCGCTTGACCTGCGACAGCAAGCTCGGCGTGTAGGCCACCACCACCGCGCCCATCAGCACGATCAACCAACTCAAGAAAATCCATACCAGGAAGATCGGCACCGCGGCAAAGGCGCCGTAAATGGTGGCGTACACAGGCACATTGCTCAGGTACAGCGCCAAACCCTTTTGGCCCAACTCCAAGCCCAAAGACGCGAACACGGCGCCGCCCCAGGCGTGCTCCCACCGCACATGGGTGTTGGGGACGAACCGGTAGAGCGCGGCAAAACCGGCCGTTTGCATCACAAACACCACCACGCTGAGCAAGAGGCTGACGCCCCCCGGCAACTCGTCGACCAAACCGCGCGAAGCCGACAGCACATACGACGTCACCCACAGGCTGACGCCCAGTACCAAAGGGCCCAGCGTCAGGGCCGCCCAGTACACCAGCACCCGCTGGGCAATGGGCCGGGGCTTGGGCACGCGCCAGATGCCATTGAGGGTGTGGTCGATCGTCAGCATCAGGGCCATGGCCGTCAGGCCCAGCGCGATCAGGCCCAGGCCACCCAACTGGCTGGCTTTGGCCGCGAACTTGGTCAAAGACAACAGCACCGGCTTGGCGATGGCATCGGGCACGAACCCCTGCAGCACCTGCTGCTCCAGCACCTTGCGAAAGCGAGCGAACACCGGAAAGGCGCTGAACAAAGCCAGCATCACGGTGAACAAGGGCACCAGCGCCATGGTGGTGGTGAAAGTCAGGCTGCCCGCAGTCACCCCCAGGCGGTCCTCGCGGAATCGCTGGCGCAGCGTCTCGTAAGTCTGCTGCCAAGGCCACTGCTGCAGCGTGGTCAACAGGGCCGCCCAGCGTTGACGGGCGCGGGCCCACACGGTCCAATGTGAAGTCATGGTGGCTATGATGCCAGCCTCGTCCAAGGTGTCTGCCAAATGAGCCCTTGCCACTTCGCCGCATGCCCTTGAGCGGCCAGCTTTCCCGCCAGATGACGCCTTCCATTGACACCCCCACCGACGAGCTTGCAGACCCCATCTTGGGCCAACACCCGCCCGAGCGCCTGCGCTGGATCGAGCACCTGCGCTGGGCCAACATCGCGCTGCTGCTGGCCCTGATCGGCCTGAGCCTGGCGTGGGAGCTCTGGCTGGCGCCCCTCAAAGGCGGTACCGGCGCCTTGGCCATCAAGGCCCTGCCCTTGGCCTTGGGGATCGCCGGCTTGCTCAAGCACCGCATGTACACCAACCGTTGGCTGTCGCTGCTGGTGTGGCTGTATTTCACCGAAGGCGTGGTGCGGGCCACGAGTGACCAAGGTTTGTCGCAGTGGCTGGCCGGCATCGAATTGATCCTCAGCGTGGGCTTGTTCGTGTGCTGCGCGGTCTACGTCAAGCTGCGCCTGCGCGTGCTGCCCCCCAAGCCCAAAAAGGGCTCGCCTGAAGCGCTCGCCGCACAAGCCGCGAAAGACGCCCAGGCGTGACCTCGAACCTCAGCCAACCCGCGTCGCCAGCGCCACACCCCTTGCTGGCCGCCTTGCGGGAGGCGCTGGGCGACGACGCGGTGCTGGTGTCCGATGTGAGCGACCCACTGGATCGCCACCTCACCGACTGGCGCAAGCGCTACCGGGGCCGCGCCTTGGCGGTGGTGCGGCCTGCGGACACGGCGGGTGTGGCCACCACGGTCAAGCTTTGCGCCCAGCACAGCGTGAGCATCGTGCCGCAAGGCGGCAACACCAGCCTCGTGGGCGGCTCGGTGCCCGATGCCAGCGGCCAGCAAATCGTTCTGAGCCTGTCGCGCCTGAACCAGGTGCTCTCGGTCGACCCCGTCAACCTGTCCATGACCGTGCAAGCGGGTTGCCTGCTCAGCCAGGTGCACACCGCGGCAGACGAGGCCGGTCTTTTGTTCCCGCTCAGCATGGCCTCCGAGGGCAGTTGCACCATTGGCGGCAACCTCGCCACCAACGCAGGCGGCACGCAGGTGCTCCGTCACGGCACGGCCCGCGCCCTTTGCCTGGGCCTGGAAGCCGTCACCGCACAAGGCGAGGTCTGGCACGGCCTGCAAGCCCTGCGCAAAGACAACACCGGCTACGACCTGCGCGACCTGCTCATCGGCAGCGAGGGCACCCTGGCCATCATCACGGCGGCCACCCTCGCGCTCAGCCCACGCCCGGCCAGCCAACTCGCTGCGCTGGCCAGTTGCCGCACCCTGCCCGCTTGCTTGGCGCTGCTGCAGCTCGCACGACACAACCTGGGGCCGGCCCTGAACGGCTTCGAAGTCATGCACCAAGGCGCCGTCGCGCTGACCCTGCAGCACGTGCCCCAGCAGGCCAAGGCCGCACGGGCATTGATGGCCGACGGGCAAACGCAAGCGCCCACCTGGACCGTCCTGCTGGACGCCAGCGGCCCGCAAAGTCAAACCGAGCTGGCGGCCCAACTCAACACACTGCTGCAAGAAGCCATCGACCAGGCTTGCGTCCAGAACGCCAGCGTCTCGCAGAATCAAAGCCAGTACCGCGACATCTGGGTGTTGCGCGAAAGCGTGCCGCTCGCAGAAAAAATCGAAGGCCTCATGGTCAAGCACGACATCGCCGTGCCCACCTCGGCCATCCCAGCGTTTGTGGACCAGGCCCAAGCCGCTTTGCAAAGCGCCTTCCCAGGTTGTCGCATCGTGTGCTTTGGTCACCTGGGCGATGGCAACTTGCACTACAACGTGCAAGGGCCGCCCCACCTGTCAGACCAGGCCTTCCTGCAAGACCACGAACCCGCGGTCAACGCCGCAGTTTACGACATCGCCCTGAGCCTGGGCGGCACGATCTCAGCAGAACACGGCATCGGCCAGCTCAAACGCAGCGAGCTGGGCCAGCGCCAATCGCCCGTCCGCACCGCCTGGATGCGAGCCATCAAACAGGCACTCGACCCTGCCGGCACGCTCAACCCCGGCAGGCTCGTGCCATGACGCCAGCGCCGGCATTCACTGCACAGGGCCTTTGAGAGACGCAGGCACCATCAAACTCAGCACCTCAATGCCCTCCTCGCGCAAGGCCTCGCGCTCCTGCGGCGTGGCCTGTCCCCGAATGGCGCGCACAGGCGCATCACCGTGATGGATGCTGCGTGCCTCATCCGCAAACTGATCGCCCACGTCTTCGGTTTGAGCCATCACATCCTTGACCGCTTGAAAGTACATGGCTTGCAATTGCGCCTTTGCCTGTGCATCGACAGCTGGCTCGGGATCGATCAAAGGCCGTGCTGACGCTGCTTGAGCCTGTTGACGAGCCTCACGCTGGACAGGCTCAGGATTGGCCTCGCGCTTGAGGTGAGACACGTTGAGCCGCACCGCCGACGGCCTGCGCGTCACACTCAGGTCACCACACACGGGGCAACTCAAAAGCCCGCGCGCCTGCTGACCGTTGAGGTCTTCGGCCGACGCAAACCAGCCTTCGAAGACATGGCCTTGCTCACAGTGAAGGTCAACCACCAGCACCGGTTACGCCCTCACACCGACTGCCAAGCCAAAGGCCAACGCCCAGCGCGCCATTGCAGCAGCCACATCATGCCCACCACGGTCTTGGCGTCGGTCAACAGGCCATCTCGCATCCAGTCTTCCAACTCCTGTTGGCTGGCGGCGAACACGTCCAAGAACTCGCCATCGTCCAAGTGCCGCTCACCCAAGGTCAGCTCATCGGCAAACCACACCTCAATGACCTCGGTCGCATAGCCAATCACTGGGTGCATGATCCCGGCCTTGGCCCATCGTTTGGCCGAGTAGCCGGTTTCCTCCAGCAACTCACGCTGCGCACATGCCTGCCCGCCCTCACCCGCATCCAGCTTGCCCGCAGGGAACTCGATCATCGTCTGGCGCACCGGGTAGCGGTACTGCCGCTCCATCACCAGTCGGCCATCGGGGAGGATGGGCACCACCATCACCGCACCGGGGTGCACCACGTACTCGCGAGCTGCCTCGCGCCCATCGGGAAGGCGCACGCGGTCCTTGCGCAATTGCAGGAAGTGGCCCTGGTACACCGTGTCAGACGACACCGTGTCCTCACGCAAATGGGCCTCCGTTGCCGAGGCATCGGTGGCGTGGGGCGCGAGCAAGGGGTCAATGGGCGCTGTCATGGTCAGTGGGACTCCACGCGTTGGGGCAAACCGAAGCCAGACGGCCCCATCAGCAAAATGGCCGCGACCAGCGCGACCAATGGGGGCTTACGCCCTGCCTTGCTGCAAGCCCATCACCTGGATGGACTTGGTCAAAGCAAACAAAGTGCCGAAATCAACCTGCCAGCGACTGGGTGATCGCCTTGGCGCACAGGGTCATCAAGCCGCTGGGCAAGATACCCAAGCCCAGCACCGCCAGCGCATTGACCGACAACAGCACGCGAGCGCTGCCACCTTCGGGCAATGCCGATGCGTCCGAGGGCTCATCAAAGTACATGACCTTGACAATGCGCAGGTAATAGAACGCGCCGAACAAAGACAGCACCACCGCCAAGATCGAGATCTGCAACAGCAACGGCGAGTTGGTGGTGATCAGCGATTGCAACACGGCCAGCTTGGCGTAAAAGCCAACGGTCGGGGGGATTCCCGCCAGCGAGAACATGAACACGGCCATCGCGCCTGCCAACATCGGGCTGCGCTTGTTCAAACCCGCCAGATCAGAGATCTGTTCGGACTCAAAGCCAGGGCGCGACAAGATCATCACCAGGCCGAAAGTACCCAGCGTGGTCAGCACATAGGTCAACACATAGAACAGCGCCGACGAATAACCATTGCCAGCCGACAGGGTGTTGCCTGCGATCACCGTGGGCACAAAGCCCAGCAACATGAAGCCCAACTGGGCGATGCCCGAGTAAGCCAGCATGCGCTTGAGGTTGGTCTGTGCAATCGCAGCCAGGTTGCCCAAGGTCATTGAAGCCACGGCCAAGATCATCAACATCTGCTGCCAGTCGGTGGCGGTGTTGATCAGACCTTCAACCAGCAAGCGGATCGTGATGGCAAAGGCAGCCAGCTTGGGCGCACCGGCCACCATCAGCGTGGCAGCCGTTGGCGCGCCTTGGTAGACGTCAGGCACCCACATGTGGAAAGGCACCACACCCAGCTTGAACGCCAGGCCAGACACGATGAACACCAGGCCAAAGGCCATCACTTGGGGCTTGATCTGACCGGTCAAGGTCGACTTGTAGACCTCGCCCAAATCCAAGGTACCCGTGGCGCCATACATCATCGACAAGCCATAGAGCAAGAAGCCCGAAGCCAGCGCGCCCAGCACAAAGTACTTCATGGCCGCTTCAGTGGCTTGGGCATGGTCACGGCGCAGGGCCACCAAGGCGTACAGCGACAGCGACATCAATTCCAGGCCCAAATAGATGCTCAGGAAGTTGTTGCCGATGATCATGATCGAGATGCCCAGCAGCGCGAACATGCTCAGGGTGAACAACTCACCTTGCAACATGTCACGGTCGGCGGCATACACCTGCGAGTAGACCAAGCTGCCCATCACGGCCAGGGTGGCGCAAAGCGCCAACAAATGGCCCATGGCGTCGGTCACCACCATGCGCTGCATGGCGTACACCGAAGTGCCATTGTCGAGCGCGCACAGGTGCAAGCCAGCCACCGCTGCCAGGGAGCCCATGGTCAGCAAATAAGTTGCCGTGCGACGTGGGGAAGTGACAAACAAATCCAGCAGCGCCACCAAGCAGGCCATGCCCAGCAGCACGATCTCCGGGGCCACCGCAGTCCAGTTCAAATCAGTCATGTTGGGTCGACCCTCAGTTCAACTTGCTTTGTGCGACGTGCTTGAGCAGCTCGGTCACAGACACGTGCATGGCATCGGTGAAGGGCTTGGGCTGCAAGCCCATCCACAACACCGCCACCGCCAACACCGCCAGGATCAAGAACTCACGCGCATTGATGTCGGTCAGTTCACGAACGTGGTCGTTGGCAATCTCGCCCAGGTAGACGCGCTTGTACATCCACAGGGTGTAAGCCGCGCCGAAGATCAAGGCCGTGGCCGACAGCAAGCCGATGGTGAAGTCAAACTGCACCGCACCCAAAATCACCAGCCATTCGCCCACGAAACCTGCAGTACCCGGCAGGCCGCAATTGGCCATCGAGAACAGCAAGGCAAAGGCAGCGAACTTGGGCATCGTGTTGACCACGCCGCCGTAGCTCGAGATGTCACGCGAGTGCATCCGGTCGTACAGCACGCCAATGCTCAAGAACATCGCACCCGAAACGAAGCCGTGCGCAATCATCTGCACCAAGCCACCGACCATGCCCATCTCGTTGAAGATGAAAAAGCCCAGCGTCACGAAACCCATGTGGGCAATCGACGAATACGCCACCAGCTTCTTCATGTCTTGCTGGACCATGGCCACCAAACCCACGTAGATCACACCGATCAGCGACAGCGTGATCACCACCGGTGCGTACTCGTGCGATGCGTCGGGCACGATGGGCAGCATGAAGCGCAGGAAGCCGTAGCAGCCCAGCTTCAACATGATCGCGGCCAGCACAGCCGAGCCACCCGTGGGCGCCTCAACGTGCACGTCAGGCAACCAGGTGTGAACGGGGAACATCGGCACCTTCACGGCAAACGCCGCAAAGAAGGCGCAGAACAACAGCGTCTGTGCCGTGGCCGCCAAAGGCAGCTTGTGCCACGTCAGGATGTCAAACGAGCCACCCGACTTGTAGTACAGGAAGATCAATGCGATCAACATCAGCAGCGAGCCAGCCAGCGTGTACAAGAAGAACTTGAACGCGGCATACACGCGGCGGGCACCGCCCCACACGCCGATGATGATGTACATCGGGATCAGCGTGGCTTCAAAGAAGACGTAAAACAGCAGGCCGTCCAGCGCCGAGAACACGCCGATCATCAACCCCGACAGGATCAGGAAGGAGCCGTAGTACTGGTGTGGGCGGTCTTCAATGACCTCCCAACCGGCCAGCACCACGATCACGGTGATGAAGGCCGTCAGGGGCACAAACCACATCGAGATGCCGTCGACACCCAGGTGGTAGAAGACATTGAAACGCTCGATCCAGGACGCCTTTTCGACGAACTGCATCGCGGCGGTGCCGTTGTCGAACTGGGTGATCACCGGGATGGTCACCAGGAAGCCGATGACGGCGCCAATCAGGGCCACCCAGCGGGCAACCTTGGCGTTTTCCTGACGGCCCAGGGCCAAGAGCAGGATCCCGAATGCCACCGGAATCCAGATGGCCAGAGAAAGGAGATTAGGCATTGTTTGCATGAACCAGTCCTCGCGCTCAGTGGTGCATGAACACGAACCACGTCATGAGGG
>CANCFV010000131.1 GCA_947377275.1 Burkholderiales bacterium
TCGTCGTGGCGGTAGTGTTCGTAGACGTCACGCAACTCGTTGAGGGCGTGGATCAGGGTCTCAGAGACAAAGGTCCCGCCGTAGGGGCCAAAGTGGCCGCGTGCGTCGGGCTGTTGATAGTTCAGCATGTCACTCTCAATGAACTCACCATGCGGGCATGACTTGGGATTGGACTGCGCTGCGCATCACGCAACTTCGGCACCATGCCGATCGGCCGCCCGCACGGCCTGACAAAACTGGCGCATCAGTGCGGCATCTTTGATGCCTTTGCTCACTTCCACGCCGGAACTCACATCGACGGCCCAAGGCCGCACTCGCCGCACACCCTCGCCCACATTGCCGGAGTGCAATCCACCCGACAACACCATGGGGCGCGGCAGATCAAGAGGCAGCAAGGACCAGTCAAAAACCTGTCCGCCACCGCCGTAGCCCTCAACGTGGGCATCCACCAGCACCGCCTGGGCAGAGGCATGCGACTGCGTGAAGTTTAACAAATCGAAACCGGGCGCCATACGGGCGGCCCGGATGTATGGACGCAAGGCCGCTTCACATTGGGCGGGGGTTTCGTCACCGTGGAACTGCAGCAGCGCGTTCGGCACGGCCTGCAAGGCGGCATCAACCTCGTCTGCCGAGGCATTGACCAACAGCACGACGGGGGTCACGAAGGGGGGGAGCAAGCGCGCCAACTGCCCTGCCCTTGCGGCACTGACGTACCGGGGGCTCTTGGAATACAGCACGAAGCCGATGGCGTCGGCACCCGCGTACACGGCCGCGTCGACATCGGCCTCACGGGTCAGGCCGCACACCTTGATGCGCGTGCGGCGTTCAAAAATGGGGGACATCCAAAATGGCGGGCAGGCAAACAACCCGTGCGGTGTCGATCGTTGGATTGTCTCAAAAATAGGCCATTAAGCCCAGTGTTTTCGGCCCAAAGCCCTCAAGTAGGCAGCCAATCAAAGCCTGGGACCTGCTCCGGCAAGCCCCATGCGGGGTCGTAGCGCGGCCCCAAAAAGTAAAGCCCATCGGGCGAGAACGTGGGCGCGGCCACCTTGCGGTCCAGGGCGTCGCGCACCTCGCGCACCCATTCGGGGCGCTGGGCACCGGTGCCCACGGCCAACAAGCAGCCCATGATGTTGCGGATCATGTGGTGCAAGAAGGCCTGGCCTTCAAAATCGAAACGCCAATACGCGGTGGGCGCCTCGGGTGGCCCGCAGCGGCGGATGCCGATTTCGCGCAGGGTCTTGACGGGCGTGGGCGACTGGCACATGGACGAGCGGAACGAGCTGAAGTCGTGCACGCCGATCAAATGTTGCGCGGCCTCGCGCATCGCGTCGGCATCCAACGGCCGAAAAACCCAGCCCGCTCGGCCGTGTTCCAGCGCCGGCCTGACGGCGGCCTCCAACAACACATAGGTGTACCGGCGGCCGATGGCGCCATTGCGGGCGTGGAAGCCGTTCGATACAGGGGCGGCCCATTGCACGGCAATGTCGCGCGGCAAAAAGGCGTTGGTGCCACGCACCCAAGAAAATGGCGTGCGATCAAGGTGCGTGTCGAGGTGAACCACTTGGTTCATGCCATGCACACCCGCATCCGTGCGCCCCGCGCAAACCACTTTCACGGGCGTCACCGCGAAACGCGACAGGGCGGACTCCAGTGCATCCTGCACGGTCCCGCCGCCGGGCTGACTCTGCCAGCCTTTGTAGGCGCACCCCAGGTAAGAAATGCCAAGGGCGACCCGGCGGGTCGCCCCTGTGGCGCGGCTCTGGGCATCCGGGGGCGGGACTGAGCCCTCAACCCCCAGCACTTCAGCGACCATCTGCCATCACCCCAAGGTGTCGAGCATGGTCTGGGCCTTGGTCTTCAAAGCACCATCCTGCGCGTTCTCAAGCACCTCCTGGAGGAGCTCTCGCGCACCGTCAACGTCACCGATTTGACGGAACTCCTCAGCCAGCTCGAACTTGCGGTTCATCGGGTCGTTGAAGGCCGCAGCCTCAGGCGTCGCCTTGAGCCAATCGTCGGACGCAGCCGCTTCGGGCACAGGCGCTGGGGCCTCAGCGGGCTCCAGGTCCAGGCTGATGCCACTCAGGTCAAAGCCAGCCGGCGCAGGGACAGGCTCTTGAGGCTGAACTGGTGCGTCGGTCGAGAGGTCAAAGTCCAGTCCGTTGCCTGGCGCCACGGGCGCCGACTCGATCGGCTCCAGGGGTGGCAGGGGCGGCAGGTCAAGGTCTGCCGCAGGTGCGTCGTAACTGGGGACCACCGGCGAGGTGTCCACGGGCTCCAGCGCAGGCAAATCCAAGGCCGATGCTTCACCAGATTGCGTCGTAGGCGACACCGAGTCGTTGACCCCGTCCAGCGGAGCAGGCGCCGAGATGTCCAAATCCAAATCGACCAAGTCAGCCGACGCCGACAGCTCAGCAGAAGGGGGTGCCACCGTGTCCAGCAGGCTGGGCGACGGCATCACCGAATGGGGCACCGTGCTCGCACCCAATCCGTCGGAAGCCGACTCGACGCTCAAGGGCGTTTCGGATGGCTGACCGCCGGGCTGGTACAGGGGGTTCTCGGGGTCAATGCCCAAACCCATTTCTTGCGCCTTGGCCCAGTCTTCACCCACCCCTTGGGTGAGGTGGTAGAGCTGAACGGCCAACTGCTCATAGCCCTTGGTGTCGCGGCGCTTGGCATAGACCTCCAAGAGCTTGGTGCGAACGGCCAAACGCTCTGGCGTGCTCCGCAAGGCTTCCTTGAGGATTTCCTCGGCCTGCAGGTCACGGCCGTAAGCCAAGTACACGTCAGCTTCCGCAACAGGATCGACATCGCCGATGGCGTCGAGCTGGCTGAGCGAGTAGCTCATGGACGATGGGCCACCCGAGGCATCGCGGGTGTCCACGCGCTGGCCACCGCTGGCGCCGAAGAAAGAATCGGGCTGCAGGCGGCTTTCCAGGAAGGATGTCTCGCCAGTGTCAGAGCGGCGGCGCGAACGCAGGTACATGGCAGCACCAGCCAGCAAAGCCACGCCGGCACCACCGGCCGCCAACAACATCGGGTTGAGCGTTTCCAGGAAGCCAGGCGCTTCTGGCTCAGCCGTGGGTGCGGGCACAGGCAAGGTAGGGCGCGAAGCCGCCACGGGCACGGAGGCCGGCGCGGAAGCCACATCGGCCACGGTCGTGGCTGCGCTGGAAGCGGCGCTGGCCACGGCTTGGGCGATGTCAGCCGCCTCGGCACTGGAGGCCACAGGCGCAGGCCTGCGCTCTGGCGCCGATGGCACCGGTGCCGGCGCAGGCGCCGTCACAGCCGCGGGCTTGCTGGGCTCCGCCACTGGTTTGCTTGGTGCGACCACGACAGGAGCAGGTGCAGGGGCCGCTGCCTTGGCTGGGGCGGACGCGGTGGCTGCCTTTTCCTTGAGCTTGCGCAACTCGTCTAGGTTCTTGGACAACTCGGCGACGCGCGCGGTGCTGTCTTCTTTGGCCTTGGCCTTGGCGGCCTTGTCTTCGGTGGCCGACGCTGGCGCACCACCCACACCACCCTTGCTCAGGGTGAGCTTGTCAGGTGTGGGGGCAGCCGCCTGCTTGCGGTCGGTGACCTCGGCCTCGACCTTGCCCTTGGCCTGGCGCTCGGGCGCTTCTGGCTTGGTGGCGGCCACATTGCCAGCCAATTGCTGGCGATAGGCTTCAAAGTCGGCGCTTTGCGCCAAGATGACTTGACGTGCCTCTTGGGACGACACGGCCTTGGCTTGCTCGGCATCAGGGGCGTTCAACACCACGCCTGCCTTGAGGCGGTTCATGTTGTTGCCCTGGAAGGCTTCGGGGTTCTGGCGGTACAGACCCACCAGCATCTGGTCCAGCGACACGCCGGCAGGCAGGTTGCGGCCGGCAATGCCCGACAGAGAGTCACCACGCTTCACGCGGATGCCCTGGGAAGGAGCGGACTCCGGGGACGCAACGGGTGCAGGGGCTGGTGCCACCTTGGCGGGCGCCGGAGCGGGAGCAGGCGCTGGCGCCTCAACAGGGGCCGGCGCAGGCGCACTGGCTGGCGCCGAAGCAGCAGCTGGCGTCTTGACTGGCTTTTTGAGCTTGGCAGGCGCTTCCGCGGGTGGCGCAGCCACAGGTTTGGCCACCGACAGACGTGGCGTTTCAGGCGCAGGCACCGGAGCGGGCGCGGGGGCGTCGATCACGGGCGCCGTCACAGGCGCGGCGGTGCGAGCCGATGGTGGATCGAACAGCAGGGTGTATTCGCGAACCAGGCGACCGGTAGACCACGACAGGTCCAGGATCACGTCGACAAACGGCTCTTGCACAGAGCGGTCGCTGGCGATGCGCAAATAAGGCCGGCCATCGGCGCGGCGCTGCAGCACGATGGACGTGGCCGTGAGCACTTGGTTGTAGTCCACCCCCGCTGCACGGTAGGTGTCTGGCGATGCCACGCGCACCTGCAACGACGAGCCTTCTTCAGGCGTCAAGGTGGTGACGTCGATTTCAGCCCTCAAGGCTTCGCCGAGCGCGGATTGCACGTTCAACTTGCCCAGCCCCAACGCCCAGGATGACACGGGCAGCACAGCCAAAGCAGAAAAGGCTGCGGCAACGGCAACCCGATTCAGGGCAAAGCGCCCCGCGGACAGAGAATGATCTTTCAAGGCGTCTCCCAAGTCGTCATGGGGTCGATTGGCTCGACCAGTGGCGCTACCGGGTCGGACAACGACCCACAGACGCGCCAGCACCTGCAGACGGTACGCAGCACAAAACACAATAGCATCAAGCAGATACGGTGACAAGCTCATGCAATTGCTGATGCTGACCCGATCAGCAGACAATATCGGTCACAGCATCATTCGGTGCATTTGATTGTCGCCGCGCAACAACAAACGATCGCTCTGATTTTGTTTCCAGAAGTTGTTGGCGCTTGCGGAATATGAAACCGCAAACGCCCTCATTTGTCGCTCACTGGTCCAGCAAGATGCGCAGCATGCGGCGCAAAGGCTCAGCAGCGCCCCACAACAGTTGGTCGCCAATGGTGAATGCACCCACATATTCGGGGCCCATGGCCAGCTTGCGGATGCGACCGACAGGGATCGTCAGCGTCCCGGTTGTGGCCACAGGGGTCAGGTCCTTGATGGTGGCTTCACGGGTGTTGGGCACGACCTTCACCCAAGGATTGTCAGCGGCAATCAGGGCCTCGATTTCTTGGGTCGAGATGTCCTTCTTGAGCTTGAACGTCAAAGCCTGGCTGTGGCAACGCATGGCGCCGATGCGCACGCAAAAGCCATCCACGGGCACGGCGGGCGAACCAAAGCCCTCGCCTTGACCCAAGATCTTGTTGGTCTCGGCCATGCCCTTCCACTCTTCCTTGGACTGGCCATTGCCCAGGTCCTTGTCGATCCAGGGGATCAGCGAGCCGCCCAGTGGCGCGCCGAAGTTGGCGGTCTCGGCCGCAGTCAGGGCACGTTGTTTGGCGATGATCTGGCGGTCGATCTCTAGGATGGCGCTCTTGGGGTCGTCCAACAGCGAGCGCACTTCGGCGTTCAGGGTGCCGAACTGGGTCAGCAGCTCACGCATGTGCTGGGCACCACCACCCGAAGCCGCCTGGTAGGTCTGGGTCGACATCCACTCGACCAAGCCGGCCTTGTAGAGCGCGCCCACGCCAATCAGCATGCAGCTCACGGTGCAGTTGCCGCCGATCCAGTTCTTGCCGCCATGGGCCAGCGAGTTCTTGATCACGGGCATGTTGACGGGGTCGAGCACGATCACGGCGTCATCGGCCATGCGCAGCGTCGAGGCCGCGTCGATCCAGTGGCCATTCCAGCCTGCAGCGCGCAGCTTGGGGTAGACCTCGGTGGTGTAGTCACCGCCTTGGGCCGTGAGGATGATGTCGCAACGCTTGAGCTGGTCGATGTTGAAAGCATCTTGCAGCGCGGTTTCGTTCTTGGCCATCGAGGGGGCCTTGCCGCCCGCGTTCGAGGTGCTGAAGAACAGGGGCTCGATCAGGTCGAAATCGCCTTCGGCCTGCATGCGGTCCATCAAGACCGAGCCGACCATGCCGCGCCAGCCCACCAATCCAACCAGAGTCGTTGCCATTTTTGAATCCTCAGTAAACGTGTGTTCTCGAAATCGATGCGCGAGCGATCAGCCCTGAGCTTTCAATGCAGCCACCACGGCCTCGCCCATCTCGACGGTGCCGACCTTCTTGGTGCCTTCGCTGTAGATGTCGGGCGTGCGCAGCCCCTGTTCCAGCACCGACTGCACGGCCGCTTCGATGCGGCTGGCGGCCTCTTCCTGGTTCAGGCTGAAGCGCAGCATCATGGCCGCGCTCAGGATGGTGGCCAGCGGGTTGGCCACGCCCTTGCCGGCGATGTCAGGCGCCGATCCGTGGCTGGGCTCGTACAGGCCCTGGCCCTTGGCGTTCAGCGAAGCCGAGGGCAGCATGCCGATCGAACCGGTCAGCATGGCTGCCGCGTCAGACAAGATGTCGCCAAACATGTTGCCGGTGAACAGCACGTCAAACTTCTTGGGCGCCTTGACGAGTTGCATCGCGGCATTGTCCACGTACATGTGGTCGAGTTCGATGTCGGGGTACTGGGCGTGCACCTCGGTGACCACGTCCTTCCAGAACTGGAAGGTCTCCAGCACGTTGGCCTTGTCCACGCTGGTCACGCGCTTGCCGCGCTTGCGGGCGGCCTGGAACGCCACGTGGGCGATGCGCTCGATTTCCGGGCGCGAGTAGCGCATGGTGTCAAACGCTTCCGGTGCACCCTTGAACTCACCATCAGGCGACTCACGGCGGCCACGGGGTTGGCCGAAGTAAATGTCGCCCGTCAGCTCGCGGATGATGAGGATGTCGAGGCCAGCAACCAACTCGGGCTTGAGGCTGGACGCGTGCGTGAGCTGTGGATAGCAAATGGCCGGACGGAAGTTGGCGAACAGGCCCATGTTCTTGCGCAAGCCCAGGATGGCCTGCTCAGGACGCAGGGGGCGGTCCAGCGTGTCGTACTTCCAGTCGCCCACCGAGCCGAACAAAACGGCGTCGGATGCCATGGCCAGGTTCAGGGTGTGCTCGGGCAGCGGGTGGCCGTGGGCGTCAAAGGCGGCGCCGCCGACCTTGGCTTCTTCGAGCGACAAAGGCAAGTCCAGGACCTTGAGGACCTTGACCGCCTCTGCGACGATTTCGGGGCCAATGCCGTCGCCCGGCAACACTGCAATCTTCTTGACCATGGTGGGTATCTCAGCGGGAAATGTGTTTAAACGATGCGGTGGTTCAGCCATGGCTTGGTGGCCAGGCGCTGGGCTTCGTAGGCTTTGATCTTGTCGGCGTGCTGCAAAGTCAGGCCGATGTCGTCAAAGCCATTGAGCAGGCAATGCTTACGGAAAGGCTGAACGTCAAAAGGCAGCTCGGCGCCATCGGCTGCGATGACGACCTGGCGCTCCAGGTCGATCGTCAGCTCGTAGCCTGGGAAGGCAAACACCTCATTGAACAGCTTGTCGACTTGCGACTCTGTGAGCACGATCGGCAGCAAGCCGTTCTTGAAGCTGTTGTTGAAGAAGATGTCGGCAAAGCTGGGCGCGATGATGGCGCGAAAGCCGTACTGGTCCAGCGCCCAAGGCGCGTGCTCACGGCTGGAGCCGCAACCGAAGTTCTTGCGTGCCAGCAGCACCGAGGCGCCCTTGTAGCGCGGCTGGTTCAGCACGAAATCTGGGTTGGACTTGCGGGTGGCGGGGTCTTGACCGGGCTCGCCAGCGTCCAGGTAGCGCCATTCGTCAAACAGGTTGGGGCCAAAGCCCGTGCGCTTGATCGACTTGAGGAACTGCTTGGGGATGATGGCGTCGGTGTCGACGTTGTCCCGGTCCATCGGGGCCACGAGGCCCTTGTGAATGCGAAATGCTTGCATGGTGTTTACTTTTTCGCTGCGCCAGAGATGGTCTCACCGGCCTTTTCCAGGTCTTGACCAAAGCCGTGCACGGTGTTGCAGCCTGACAAGGCCAGGAAGGACAAGGCCACGGCGGCGATGAGGGTGAGGCGGATCATGCGAGGTCTCTCAAGAAATCTTGAAGGGCAAAGACAGGTTGTGAGGGTCAGGCAATGCGACGCACGTCGACGAAGTGGCCTTCCATGGCGGCCGCAGCGGCCATGGCGGGGCTCACCAAGTGGGTGCGACCACCGGCGCCTTGACGGCCTTCGAAGTTGCGGTTGCTGGTCGATGCACAGCGCTCGCCGGGTTCGAGGCGGTCGGCGTTCATGGCCAGACACATCGAGCAACCAGGCTCGCGCCACTCAAAGCCGGCGGCCTTGAAGATCAGGTCCAGGCCTTCACGCTCGGCTTGGTCTTTGACCAGGCCAGAGCCGGGCACCACCAAGGCGAGCTTGATGTTGGACGCGACCTTGCCGCCAATGCGCTTGACCACGGCTGCGGCTTCGCGCATGTCTTCGATGCGGCTGTTGGTGCACGAACCGATGAAGACCTTGTCGACGCGGATGTCGCTCATGGCCTTGTTGGGCTCCAGCGCCATGT
>CANCFV010000132.1 GCA_947377275.1 Burkholderiales bacterium
GCCTTGCACGCCAATGGCAGACAAGGCCTCACGCACTTCATCAAGCTTGAATGGCTTGACGATGGCGGTCACCATTTTCATGTTTGATTCTCCGGTGAGGTTGGCTAAAAATTCAGACGAGCTCTTGTCTGCATGATCTGTGCCAGCGCGCCAAAACGGTGAACAGTGCGCAAGGACGTTCGGGCCGTGCACCGCAAAGGCGTCCGAATGCGCTGATTGCACGCTATAGGTGCGCGTTTCAGGCTATGCATGGGAGTCTGAGTCGATTGCCCGTGTTTGGTGCGAATGACCCTGTTGGCAGATCGCCCTTGAGAGGGGCAGACCCGGGCGGCTCGCCTCGGCACAATCCGCGGCTTGTCGCTCCTGGGTTCCCTTGATGTCGCTTGCCGTTGTTCACAGCCGAGCCCTGGATGGGCTCAAAGCCCCGCCCGTCACGGTCGAGGTTCATTTGGCCAACGGCCTGCCCTCTTTCACCCTGGTGGGTTTGGCAGACACCGAGGTCAAAGAAGCCAAAGAGCGCGTGCGCGCAGCCCTGAGCAACTCGGGCTTGGATTTCCCCTTCAATAAGCGCATCACGGTCAACCTGGCGCCGGCTGACTTGCCCAAAGAGTCGGGTCGTTTTGACTTGCCGATCGCGATTGGCATTTTGGCGGCCATGGGGCACGTGGACGCGGCCAAACTCGTCGACCTTGAGTTCGCGGGCGAGCTGTCTCTGGGTGGTGGCTTGCGCCCGGTGCGCGGCGCTTTGCCCATGGCCTTGGCCTTGCGCCGCCAGCGTCTGTCCGGCGATGTGGGTGCGGCGCGCGCACTGGTTTTGCCACAGGCCAGCGCCGCTGAGGCGGCCTTGGTTGATGAGGCGGTGCTGTATGGCGCCGAGCACCTGGCCGACGTGGTCGACGCCTTGCGCCCGGACGGCCAGGGCAGCGGCGTGCCCCTGAAGCGGGCCGCTGCGATGGCACCTGCGCCCCAGATCAGCGCCACCCTGGACTTGCGTGATGTGCGCGGGCAATCGGCTGCCAAGCGCGCCCTGGAGGTGGCTGCCGCCGGTGGTCACAGCGTCCTGATGGTGGGCCCGCCCGGTACAGGCAAGTCGATGTTGGCCCAGCGTTTCACGGGCTTGCTGCCTGCCCTCACGCCAGACGAGGCGCTGGAGTCGGCGGCGGTGCTGAGCCTGGCCGGTCACTTTGACGTCACCCGTTGGGGGCAACGTCTGCAGCGCAGTCCCCATCACACCGCGTCGCCCGTGGCGATGGTGGGGGGCGGTTCACCGCCGCGCCCTGGTGAGATCTCGCTGGCGCACCACGGCGTGCTTTTTTTGGATGAACTGCCTGAGTTTCCTAAGGCCGCGCTGGAAGCTTTGCGCGAGCCCCTTGAGACCGGTCAGATCACGATCTCACGTGCGGCGCGGCGCCACGACTTCCCGGCTCGCTTTCAATTGCTGGCCGCCATGAACCCGTGCCCTTGCGGCCATTTTGGCAACCCCATCAAGGCCTGCCGCTGCACGCCCGAGCAGGTGGCTCGCTACCAGGGGCGCTTGAGCGGCCCCATGCTCGACCGAGTCGATGTGCAGGTGGACGTGCCCATGGTGCCGCCCGAGGTGCTGGCCCGCAGCCCTGACGGTGAAAGCAGTGCCGACGTCGCCGCGCGCGTGGCCCGCGCCCGCGAGCGTCAGCTGGCGCGCCAAGGCTGCCTCAACGCCGAGCTGGCGGGCGCTTTGCTGGACGAGCATGCCGCGCCTGAGGGTGCCGCTTTGGTTTTTTTGCAAACCGCCTGCGCTCGGCTGGGCTGGTCAGGGCGCGCCTTTCACCGTGTGCTGAAGTTGGCGCGCACCATCGCGGACCTGGCTGAGTCTGATCGTGTGTTGAGCAGCCACATGGCCGAGGCCATCCAATACCGACGTGTCTTGCAGGTGCAGTGAAGCAGGGCAGATCCCAGGCCGACGTGACCCGTTGGCGCAACAGATGGGGCCAGCGATCTCGTCTCCGATCGTCGGAAAAGAGATCGACCACTTCGGCCCTAAGTGATCTGCGCAGCAAGCCGCTGCACCTTCAACCAATGCCGAGCGGTTGAGTCCAGCGACGCCAATACGTCTGGATGGGCGACGCCATGACGCAAGCCCCACTGAACTGTGGCTGCTGAGTCTGGCACCGTGCTGACGATGAAATTCAGTGACTCAGCCGAGGTGTCCATCAATCCGGCCAGGCCCGGTACCTTCAAAACCCCACGCATGACCCACTTGGGCAGATGACCCCTCGCCTGCGGTCCACCCATTGCCGCAGCCATCACGTTGACCGACGCGCGAAAAGCAGGTGAAGCCGGGTCAAGCAAGAGGTGCTCAGACAAGGCGTTGTCTTGCTCTTGCGACAGCAGCAGTGCCACCAAGTACTGTGCCACGTAGTGGCCCGTCACCCAGGGCACGACGGCGGCAGGAGCGCCAGGCACGAGCCTCAATAGGCCTCGTTGGATGGATCGAAGGATGTCCACGATGGCAGACTGCTCAGGGACGTCAGGCAACGAGGCATCGCCAATGACCGTGGCTGGATGTATCCAGGTCACGGGCAGCTCATCCGGTTTGCGCTGAGATGGGCTGAGCGCCAAGTAGGCGCGCACCTTGGACACCTCGTATGCACCCCATTTTTTTGCCGCAGCGGCCCAATCTACCTGTGGATCAAGCAGGCCCATGCTGTGCAGGTGCCCAGGTACCTGGCTCATGTAACCGCACACACCGACAAAGGGCCCCTCGATATGCTGTCGTGTGGCCCATGCATGCAAGCGCAACGTCCCTTGAACGTTCACCTCGTTGGCGGACGGCCAGGGCAGTTGCCAGCCCCACATGGCAGCCAGGTGAACGACGCAGGTCACGGAATTGAGCAGGGTTTGAGCTTGGGGTGCCCAGCCGAAGTCAGGCAAAGCGAAGTCAGTGGCCACCCATTCGACCCCGTCTGTGGGCACACCCTGTTGACTCAACCATTGACAAAGTGCCGGCCATTGGAGAGAAGGGTTGCGCAGGGTGATGACCACCCGGTGTCCTGTTTGCAGCCAAGCCCTCAAGACTTGGCGACCGATCTGCCCAGTGGCACCCGTGAGCAGCAATACGGGCTTCGTGGGTGTGTTGGCGTCGTGCGGCATGTGTCCAGCCCTTTTGTGAAAGTGGCCGGATGCTAAAGTCTGGTGTTAACTCCAGAGTCAAGCATGAAAATTGGTGAACTGGCCCAGCAGACCGGTGTGAGCGTGGATGCCTTGCGTTTTTACGAAGAAAAGGGCCTGCTGACACCCATAGGCCGGACCGAATCTGGGTACCGTCTGTATGCCCCGGCTACGGTGGTGCAGGTGAAATTCATCAAATCGGCGCAGACGCTGGGCTTTTCTTTGCAAGAGATCTTGGACGTGATGCCTGCCTTGAACCAGGGCAATTTGCGGTTAGATGAGCTTCGCTTGCGCATGCGGGAGAAGCTAAGTTCACTGGACGACCAGATCGACAGGCTGCAAAAACTGCGCGCCGAAGTCCTTGGCACGCTGGACATGTTTCGGTGCGATGGCAGTGCGATGCTCTCGCCGAAAGAGCTGAACAAACCGACTTGAACGGGGGGCAATTCGCTCCGAATGCGCAGACGGTGGCCCCATGACCTGGCTCTGGCAGGGCGCGGGCACAAAGGCTAGACTCTCTCGCGTCGCCTCGACCTGCCGGGCTCCACTTTTGTGTCCACCATGATCAATCCCCGCTTTGCTTTGGGTCGTCATCTCATCACCACTGTGGCCTGCGCGGCTTTGACCTTGGGCTTGGTGGCTTCGGTGCACGCCCAGTCGCACCGGGCGCCGACTGGGTCAGCCGCCACCGAGGTCAAGGGCTTGGTGACTGTGAGTGCAGCCTGGATGCGTCCCACGGTGCAGGGCCAGATGGCCTCGGGCGGTTTTTGACGCTCACCTCGCACACCGACCTGGTGCTCGTGGGGGTGTCAAGCCCTTTGGCTGACGAGGGTGAGCTGCACGACATGCGCATGGATGGCAATGGTGTCATGCGCATGCGCGCCCTGGATGTGCTGTTGCTGCGGCGCCCTGATGGCAAGCTTTTGTCGCAAAAGGCCACGATTGCCGTTGCCACCGAAGCGCCGGCTCATTGATCTTCTAAGCGGCGGGGCGGGTAGGTGTCCCAGCCCTGGCACCCTGGGCATTGCCAGAAGTAGTGCTGGCTCTCAAAGCCGCAGGCCGCACAGCGGTAGCGTTGCAGTGGCTTGGCGGCGGTGGCCAAGGCCTGTTGCAAGCGCTCGATCTCATGCTCGCTCAAGGCGACATGCGTGTTCAGGCGTTCGCGGATCAAACCTTGTGCGGCCGACAGTGAGGGCTGCTGGCTGATGTGCGCCATCAGGGCCGTGCGGCGCTCGGTGGCATCTGGCTGCAGGGTGTTGAGCGCGTGCAGCACATCCACCGACGGCGCTTGATCGTACAGGCTTTGCAGCTTGCCCAGCGCTTGCTCGGCGCATCCGCTGGACTGCGCGGTCTTGGCGTAGTCCATGGCGATCAGCGCAAAGGCTTGGGGTTGCTTGGCCATCAGCTCGTCCCACACCGCCAAGGCTGCGGCATGCTGACCCAGCCTCGCCAAGCGCTGACCTTGCATCACCAGCGGTCGGGCGGCTTGCGGAGCGGCCTCACGGGCGCGCAGCAAGGCTTGCTCGGCTTCATCGCCACGGCCTCGTGCGTCCGCCTCATGGGCCACTTCGCACCAGTGGTGCGCCGTGCGTTGCGAGAACGAGCCAGTGCCTGCGGCCTCTAGCTGACGTGCCACGTCGATGGCGGGGTGCCAGTTGCGCGAGCGCTCGTGCAGCGACAGCAGTGCCAATCGGGCGTCGGTGGTGAAGCTGGTGCCATCGAGCGCTTTGAAGGCTTCTTCCGCGCGGTCAAACAGGCCGGCCTTCATGAAGTCTTGCGCCAGAGCGTGCTGGGCGCGTTCGCGCTCTTCGCGCTTGAGGTCGGCGCGCCCCAGCAGGTGTTGGTGCACCCGGATCGCGCGCTCGTATTCTCCGCGGCGGCGGAACAGATTGCCCAGCGCAAAGTGCAGGTCAGAGGTGTCCGGGTCGTGCTGAACGGCTTCGATGAAGGCGTCGATGGCCTTGTCGTGTTGCTCATTGAGCAACAGGTTCAAGCCCTTGAAATAGGCCTGCGGTGAGGCCTGGTCTTCGCGTTTGAGCTGCCGAAGGTCCAGGCGCGATGCCACCCACCCGAGCAAAAACACCACGGGCAGGGCCAACAAGAGCCAATACAGGTCAAATTCCATCAGGGCAACAGGCGCGAACGGCGCTCATTTCGCGGGTTTGCGCGGCGCGGGCATGTCTGGCGGGAATGGCAGCTCGGCGGGCAGGGTGGGGGGGCCGGAACGGGTGGCGGGGCCGGAATCGAATGGACCGGGCGTGAACGGTTTGCCCACTGGCGCGGGCAGGATCAGGGCGCGGTTGCGGGCCTCTCGGCGGTGCTTCCACCAACTGGGCACCATCGCGAGCACACCCGTCACACACCCGAGGGCAAAAGTGCCCAGGGCGATGAACACCATGGGTGCTTGCCAGCGATACCCCATGAACCACTTGAGTTCGACCACGTGCTGGTTGTTCAGCGCAAAGGCGAACAGCACAAAAAACAGCAGGCCGCGCCACAACCAGTTCAAGGTTCGCATAGGTGTATCAGCTTTGGATTTTGGGTGCCACTTCGGTGAGCTCGGCTGTGGTGCCGAGTTCGGCACGGTCCACGCCTTCGCGCAGGCCTTTGCCTGGTTTGAAGTGTGGCACGAGCTTTTCAGGGATCAAGACCTGCTCGCCGGAACGTGGGTTTCTCCCCATGCGGGGTGGGCGGCGGTTGATGGAGAAGCTGCCAAAACCACGGATCTCGATGCGGTGCCCACGTGCCAAAGCTTCGGACATGGCGTCCAGCATGGTCTTGACGGCAAATTCAGCGTCGCGCTGGGTGAGCTGGCCAAAGCGCTCGGCCAGGCGGGCCACGAGATCTGAACGGGTCATGGGGAGGCAGTGACAAGAAATCGGAGGCTGTGATGAGCGTCAGCGCCACACCGTGTTGCCACGGCAAGGGCCACGCTCATCACAACCCCCGCTGAACCAGGCCCCGAGGGGCTTGGCGCAACAGGGATGTGCAGGGATCAAACCCCGGTGATCACAAGGATCAGCCGTTGTTTTGGTCCAGCTTGGCCTTCAGGAGGGCGCCCAGGCTGGTGGTGCCGGAACCTTCCTTGACGGTGTCGCTGCTCAGACGTTGCAGAGCTTCTTGTTGCTCCACGTTGTCCTTGGCCTTGATCGACAACTGGATGTTGCGGGTCTTGCGGTCGATGTTGATGATGATGGAGGTGACTTCGTCGCCTTCCTTCAGCACGTTGCGAGCATCTTCCACGCGGTCGCGGGCGATTTCAGAGGCGCGCAGGTAACCCAGGATGTCTTCACCCAGATCGATCTCAGCACCCTTGGCATCCACGGTCTTGACCTTGCCCGTGACGGTGGCGCCACGGTCGTTCAGGGTCGTGAAGTTGGTGAATGGATCGCTGTCCAGCTGCTTGATGCCCAGGCTGATGCGTTCGCGTTCGACGTCGATGGCCAACACGATGGCTTCAACTTCTTGGCCCTTCTTGTAGTTGCGAACAGCGGCTTCGCCGGCTTCGTTCCAAGACAGGTCAGACAGGTGCACCAGGCCGTCAATGCCAGCGGCCAAGCCAACGAACACGCCGAAGTCGGTGATCGACTTGACGGGGCCCTTGACGCGGTCACCGCGGTTGAAGTTCTGCGAGAAGTCGTCCCATGGGTTCGGCTTGCATTGCTTCATGCCCAGCGAAATGCGACGCTTGTCTTCGTCGATTTCCAAGACCATGACTTCCACTTCGTCGCCCAGGTTGACGATCTTGTTGGGAGCGATGTTCTTGTTGGTCCAGTCCATTTCGGACACGTGGACCAGGCCTTCGATGCCGGGTTCGATTTCAACGAACGCGCCGTAGTCAGCGATGTTCGTGACCTTGCCGAACAGGCGGGTCGAAGCAGGGTAACGGCGCGAAACGCCAACCCATGGATCGTCGCCCATTTGCTTGAGGCCCAGCGAGACGCGGTTCTTTTCTGCGTCGAACTTCAGGACCTTGGCGGTCAGTTCTTGACCAACCGTCACCACTTCAGATGGGTGACGGACACGGCGCCAGGCCATGTCGGTGATGTGCAGCAGGCCGTCGATGCCGCCGAGGTCAACGAAGGCACCGTATTCGGTGATGTTCTTGACGACGCCGTTGACGATCGCGCCTTCGCGCAGCGTTTCCATCAGCTTGGCGCGTTCTTCGCCCATCGAAGCTTCAACCACAGCACGGCGCGACAACACGACGTTGTTGCGCTTGCGGTCCAGCTTGATGACCTTGAATTCCATGGTCTTGCCTTCGAACGGCGACATGTCCTTGACAGGGCGCGTATCGAGCAAAGAGCCAGGCAGGAAGGCGCGGATGCCGTTGACCAGAACGGTCAGGCCGCCCTTGACCTTGCCATTGACGGTACCGGTCACGAAGTCGCCAGACTCCAGTGCGGTCTCCAGGGACAGCCACGAAGCCAAACGCTTGGCCTTGTCGCGCGACAGGATGGTGTCGCCGTAGCCGTTTTCGATGGCGTCAACCGCCACGGACACGAAGTCGCCCACTTGGACTTCGATCTCGCCCTGGTCGTTCTTGAACTCGTCGAGCGGCACATAGGCTTCCGACTTCAGGCCGGCGTTGACCACAACAAAGTTGTGCTCGACAGCCACCACCTCAGCGGTGATGACTTCGCCAGTGCGCATGTTCGAGCGCTGCAACGACTCTTCAAAAAGGGCGGCAAAAGATTCAGACATGGAGTTTCCTGTGCTGACGGGGGTCAGCGGTAACGCTCAGTTCGACAGGAACGACCAGAGCGGGTTGGGTTGAAGAACATGACACCCAGGCGGGCAAAGAAGCCCACCCCACGACGTGCAAACACCGGCCGGGCGGCAGGTGTTGGGTGTCACAGCCTTTGAAATGCCTCAGGATCTGGCGATCACATGAGGCCATCCCTGAACCCACCATCCCAGCACCGTGTCCACCGATTCTTCGATGGTCAAGGCCGAGTTGTCGAGCTTCAGGGCATCTGGTGCAGCCACCAAGGGCGACGCGGCGCGGGTACGGTCCCGCAAGTCGCGCGCTTCTAGGTCTGCGCAGATCTCGTCAAGGTTAGCAGAAAACCCTTTTGAAATCAATTGGTTATATCGGCGCTCAGCGCGCTCGGCCACGGTGGCGGTCAAAAACACCTTGAGGGCAGCGTCGGTGAAGATCATCGAGCCCATGTCGCGGCCATCGGCCACCAGGCCAGGCAAGCCACGGAAGGACTTTTGCAGCTCGACCAGGGCTTGGCGAAC
>CANCFV010000133.1 GCA_947377275.1 Burkholderiales bacterium
ACTTGGGGTTCAGTTTGCCCAGCGCGCAGGTCATCACCTGGGCCAGGAAAGCTCGTGAGACTCAGGCTCAGGACGCCAAGCCTCTGGCAACTGGCAGCTTCAAGGTCTACTCCGCCGAGGAGGCATGCAACGTACTGATCGCGCCCTGAAAGTCAGCGCGTGCGCTCACCGGCCCGGGACGTCGAACAACTGCTGCACGGGCACGCCAATGCTGTCCGCCAGCGCGTGGATCATCGTCAGCGTGGGGTTGGCTTTGCCGGTCTCAATCCTGCTCATGTAGGTGCGGAACAGGCCGCAGCGGTCGGCCAAGTCCTCCTGCGTCATGCCCTTGGCCTGACGCAGTTCCCTGATCCGTTGGCCAAAAGCCTTTTGAGGAGAGTGACGCACACACGGACTCTCTCGGTTGTACACTCATTCGTACACACACTAATTCGCACATGTGGGGCTGTGCAACGCCCTGCGGTGTCGCAACAGGAGGTTGAAATGAGTGACGAGGAAGTGCAGCCAGTGCGCCAGGCGATGACCCTGCAATCGGGCGCCTTGATCTATGCGGGGCTGCTGATTGTCTGGCTGGTCATGCTGAAGCTGGCGATGAGCACTGCATGGTTCCCCAATGACGTGTTGATCATCTATCACCTCGTGGCCGGCTTCGTTCTGAACCGGTGGGTGCTGCGGGACTTGCTCCAGTGGCACCCCTTGCATGCCACCCTGAACAACGTCGTGAGGGTCAAGCTTTCTGCGTTCTTCTTTTGGCCACTGGCCTACGCGGGCTTCCTGTTCAGGATGCTTGTCGACAAGGTGTTGTGAACTCGCGGGCCATGGGGGGGTGATGATGTCTGATCATGCTTCGAGTGAGCAACCAACTACCTCACAACAGTTAGCGACCCAAGACGCCTCGCCCAGCCATTCGGGGTCAGCGGCATTGCCCGCCCTGCCTCACATGCCTGCTTCAGCATTCAAGAGGGAAGGCTGGAGAAGCATCATGAGCGCCGTCAAAAATCATGGTGGAGCGGTGATCACACACCGCAACCTACCTGAGGCGGTGGTGCTGAGCACCAACACCTATTTGGCTCTGGCAGGAATGGCCCACCGCGCATGTGAGCGCGACGCAAGGCTACTGGCCGAACTCCGTTCACGTTTTGACCAACGGCTTGCATCGCTCAGCAGCCCACAGGCCCACCAGGCACTCCGTAACTTCATGGATGAGGCCGTCATGCTTCAGGGTGAAGTGCGCGCGCCAACGATGAAATGATGGTCGGTACGCACCCCACAAAGGCTCGCCATTGCCATGAAGATCACCTGTAAGCAGACCAAAGAGCAGCGCCACGTCTGCATCCTGCGAAAGGGCGGCAAGGTTGCGCTGCCCCCCGGCGTCAGCAGCTTTAAACTCGGTCAACGTGTCTACTTCCACCTGCGCGAGGATGGGGTTGCCTTTGCCGCAACGCCGAAGCGAGCTTTCCGAGGGCGACTCTTGTCCAGCCGAATTCGGCGAGCCATTCGAACTTTGGCTACGTATGGACCGAGAGCCGCTGCGTCTCAACCAAGGTGTTGACCAGCGGCCAGCCTGCATCCCACTGCGATCGCATGCTAGGCAAATACGCATGGCCTGTTGAGGCGGGCGGCGACACGCTGTGTCGAACTCCGACGGGCGGCGCCCAACCTGCTGCTGCCATTGCAACCGGCAGTTTCGCTGCGGTTGCTGCCTCTCACATGCCAACACCCAATGACAGCTTCCGCCCGAAGTTGACATTGGCCATAAAAGCTCCGATCCAGTCTCGCCCTAGAGCTACGCTTACGATAGCCAGCAAGATGTTAGGTGCCCAATGAACCGTTGGTTCCTGCCCACTGGCCAAAACCCCACTGCATCAACCTTGCTGTGGGGAAGGGCTGTGCGCGCCTTCGCCGATGGCTATGTGGCCGTCCTGCTGCCGGCCTACCTCATCGCCCTGGGGATCGGCACCTGGGAAGTAGGTGTCCTCGCCACCGCCACATTGCTCGGCTCCGCTCTAGCTACCCTTGCCATCGGTGCTTGGGGACATCTTGTCCAACATAGACGTTTGCTGTTGGGCGCAGCAATGCTGATGACTGCGACAGGCTGCGCATTCGCGGCGAGCTCCACCTTCTGGCCTTTGCTTCTGGTGGCGTTTGTCGGCACCCTTAACCCTAGCTCGGGCGATGTGAGCCTCTTTCTGCCGCTGGAACACGCGCGCATTGCCGATGCCGCCGATGGCGATGCGCGAACGGTTCTATTCGCTCGCTACAGCCTCGTAGGGTCGCTGCTATCTGCCTTTGGCGCACTCGCAGCCGCCATGCCAGGGCTGATGACCTCGTTGGCCGGAATCTCTTCACTCAATGCCTTGCGCAGTATGTTCTGGCTCTATGGTTTCTTGGGCCTGGTGATCTGGCTGCTTTATCGCCAGCTGCCTGAGTCCCATGAGGTGACACGCAAGGCACCGGCCCCGCTGGGTCCTTCGCGCAAAACTGTCATTCGGCTGGCAGCACTTTTTTCCATGGATTCGTTCGCGGGAGGCCTTGTCGTCAACGCGCTGCTGGCCCTGTGGCTGTTCAAACGTTTTGACATGTCTGTCGCCTCGGCAGGTCAGTTTTTCTTCTGGTCTGGTCTGTGCTCTGCCACATCCCAACTCGCCGCACCACGCCTGGCTCGCCGGATCGGACTTGTCAACACCATGGTGTTCACACACATCCCGGCGAGCGTTTGCCTTATCGCGGCGGCATTCGTTCCCAGCCTTCACGTTGTGCTGGCGTTGCTCATTGTTCGGTCGCTGCTGTCGCAAATGGATGTTCCTGCCCGCAGCGCGTTCGTGATGGCGGTGGTCACACCCAGCGAGCGCTCCGCTGCGGCCAGCTTCACGCTGGTGCCCAAGAGCCTCGCTTCAGCTGCCGCACCCACCATTGGCGGCGCGCTCCTCGCGTCGGGCATGCTCGCTGCCCCTCTTGTCCTATGCGGTGTGCTCAAGATTTCTTACGATCTAGCGATCTGGCGAGCCTTTCGAAATGAGCGCCAAATCGGACGCGGGCGAAGCTGACTCACCGCCAAGCATTCCGGGATAGCCTGTGGCATGTGTTCCGAAACTCGCCCCGACGTCTTACGCATCGCAAGCACGATCACGTGATCTGTGCGCAGAGCATCCCTTCGATGACTTCACTGGTGACATTGACCAGCAACCATGTCAACGTGCACAAGAGGCTGAAGGCCAGAACGCCCTTCCGCTCGAAGAATCAATCAATCGAGCAAGACATGAGGCTGGGCCGAGGTGGGGCGACAAGGGAGACGCAACGCCACTGTCAAGCCACGATCATGCTCTGGCTCTGTGCAAGTCAAGCTGACTTCGGCTCCGAGTCGAGCTGCGATTTCCTTGACGATGGACAAGCCCAAGCCGGAGCCCCCTTCCTCTGTGCCCAAGATGCGATAGAAAGGCTCGAAAACGCGCGCCCGCTCTGGCGCGGGAATACCAGGGCCATGGTCGCTGACGGTGATGCTGACGTGCTCAGCGAGCACATGCACGCCAACGTCGACCTGGCTTCCTTGCGGGCTGTAGCGGATGGCGTTGTCCACCAGGTTCTTCACGGCGGTCATCAGCGCCATTTCATCGGTCTCAATATCAGCATCATCGCTATCGGTCATGCCCAGATCGATGCCCTTGACCTCTGCCTGGCAGATGAAGTCTTCAATCACTTTGCGCACCAAGCCGCCAACAGACACCGATGTTGTCGTGTGTCTCGGCGCGTCCGCCTGAGCGCGAGCCAGAGATAGAAGCTGCTCAAGCAGGTGGCGTCCTCTCTCGATTCCGTCATGGACGGTGATCAAACGGTCTTGGGCCGTGGTTGACATCTCGGCTTGTGCAAGGCGCTCAGTCTGCAAAGAAAGGGCTGCCAGCGGCGATCGCAGCTCATGTGCTGCATCCGCCAGGAAGCGCCGTTGCATGTCCATGGATTGCTTCACTCTGGCAAGCAGTCCGTTGATGGCAGCCAGGAAAGGACGCAATTCGATGGGAACGTTCTCAGCTTGAACTGGATGTAATGCTTGTTCGGAGCGCGCGTTGACCTCCTGCGAAAGCTGTGTGACCGGGGTCAACAACCGTCTCACCATGATGAAGACCACCAGCACCAGCAGTGGCGCGAGCAACAGCATGGGCGCGATCGTCCGCATGGCACTGCCTCTGGCGATCTCATTGCGCATGCCGGCTTCTTGGGCTACGACCACACGGGATCCGTCGGTGGTGGAGCGAATCGCAACACGATAGTCTTCGCCATCCACGGACAAGGTGTGAAGACCATCCTCGATGCCAGACGGAATGGGCAAGGTCAAAGCTGCACTTTGACTGGCCGGGGGCTCACCATCTCGGGGCAACCATTGCACCGAAATACGGGCTTCCTCATCCGCATCGGTGTTGGATAAATCGGTATTCACACGGCCTGCGTGTTGGCCTGGTGTCATCGCTGCCAAAACCGCGATTTGCTTGAGCATGCTGTCTTGCAACTCATGCGCTTCTGAAAGGGCCGCACTGAATGAAACTGCGCCGGCAGCCAGCGCTGCGATGAGACTGGTGACAGCGAGGAAGAAAGACAGCCTGAATTGCAGAGAGTGCCTCAGATGAGCCCTCAAGCGGGTTTTGAAACCATCCATCCCACCCCCCTCACGTTCTTGATGACGTCCGCACCCAACTTGCGCCTGATGGCATGAATCAGGTATTCAACGGCATTGCTCTCGACCTCTTCCCCCCAACCGTAGATGCGGTCTTCCAGTTCGCTGCGCGACAAAATAGCCCCTGGGCGAATCAGCAGCGCCTGAAGCAAGGCGAACTCGCGACCGGATAACTGCACCGCTGCGGCATCGCGAACCTGAGCCTGCCTGGTGACGGGATCGAGCGAAACAATTCCGTTGCCTAAAACCGGCGTCGCGTGACCGCCCTTGCGCCGTAAGACGGCCCGCATGCGCGCAAGCAACTCGGCCATCTGAAACGGCTTGAGCACATAGTCATCGGCGCCTCCGTCCAAGCCTTGTAGGCGGTCATCCAGGCCGTCTCGGGCTGTGATGACGAGCAAGGGCACGGGATTGTCTGCGGCACGCACGCTGCGCAACACATCTAAACCGTCCATGCCCGGCAAGCCCAGGTCTAGCAGAACAAGGTCGTAATGCTGGCTCTTCAGGGCACCCAGGGCAGTCAAGCCATTGCGGGCCCAGTCTGCCGCATAAGACGCATCTTTCAAGGCGGCTTGGATGGCCTCTCCAATCATCGGATCATCTTCTACAAGCAGGACCCGCATGCGCTCTCCTGTCATCCATTCGATTGGGTTCAGAGTGTAGTGAGAGTTTGGCCAATACCGCGCGGCTCAGCGCGAGCCTGCCAGCAAGGCAAACGTTTGCATCAGCTGCGTCATCGCGATCTTGCAAGCTGCCTGATTGGGCGCATCAGCGCGCAATGCTGTGAGGGCCTGGTCAATCGCTTTGTCGAGCTTGTGCCAGTCTTGGGCTGCGCGAGGCTTCAACCCAGCTTCGGCCTCATCCCAGGCGACTTCAAGGGCCTTGATGCGCGCTGTGGCCTTGGGCAGGTCCCCCTTGTCCACCAGCGCCGACACATCGGCTGCGATGCTTTGGAAAGTGGACAAGTCACCCAGCTTTGAAGCGGCATCACTTTGCGATGCTTGGGCGCTTGGCGTCGCAGAGGGTGCGTCGGCAGGTTTTGTACAACCTGCAGCGAATGTCAGCAACAAGGTCAAGGATGCGGCAATGGCAGGTCGGAGGTGTGTCTTTTGAATCAGCATGTTGGACTCTCAATGGTTGAAATGTCAGAAGGGCTCAACGCGGAGCAGGTAAAAATTCAGCGGATGTGGTTTGGCGCTGTGCGATGGCAACCAAAACGACAATGACCGACAGGAACAATGCGCTGGTCCACATCGCACCGAGGCCGAGTCCGCCGTAGGTCTTGGCCTGGGTCAGCAGGTCACCCAAAGCTGCACCGAAGGGGCGGGTCAGGATGTAGGCGATCCAGAACGTCAAGACGGCATGGCCACCCAAGCGCCAAACAACAAAAGTGATTCCAATCAATGCGCCGAAGGCCATCACGCCGAGGGTGAAGCCAAGCCCCAGGGCTTCCGTGGCCAAGTCGCCTGCAGCGGTGCCCAATGCAAAGGTGCACAAGATCGTGGTCCAGTAAAACAGCTCTCGTCGGCGCGTCACGATGTCATGGATCGACAGGGTGCGTTCCACGCGATACCAGGCATAGAACAGGGCGGCCAGTAGCGCAGAAAACGCAGCCGTGCTGAGATAGAGGCTGACGCCCATACCGTCCGTCAGCAAGTCTGTGATCTGCGTGCCGACCACGCTGATCAGCACGACGGTCAGCCAGTAAGCCCATGGTGTGTACCTTCGAGTGCGGAGTTGCATGACCAATGCAGCAAGTAAAAGCGCGGCCATGACGGCACGGGTAGCGCCTTGTCCCCACCCCGCACCGACAGCCAAGAAATCTGCCAAGGTCTCGCCAACGGTGGTGGACATGATCTTGATGATCCAGAAAGCGAGCGTGACCTCTGGTACCTTGTTTAGCCAGCCATGGGCTTGCTGAGCAGACAGCTTGTTGTTCATGAACTTCTCCATTCAATGATTCGCGATGCCTTCAGTCTGATGAAGGCGACTTAGCGCAGGCATAGGTCGCAGACTTATTCGCGAACCCAGCCACGGCGAATCAAAGCCCCGAACAGATACTGGTGTACGCGTTGCGCCAAGCCGTACGCCGCAGGCATGTACAGGGGTGCCATGCGCCAACTCAGCCAGGCGCTGAACATGGCCACGACCAAAGCACCCAGCATGTCCAATGGAAAATGCACGCCCACGTAGACACGTGCCCAGGCCATTGCAATCCCAGTGAGGGCCATCACCGAGCCGGTGCTGCGCGTACATCGCTGTGTCATGGCCCCCCAAGCCACGGCCCACCACAGCGTCAGATGGTCACTTGGGAATGAAGCATCGGCTACGTGTACGACGAACTGATGCCCCAGGCCAATCATGAATGGACGTGGATGAGGCCACCATGTCCCGATTGACTGGGCGATGGCAAGGCCAATCAGCGCTGCCACGCCCGCGATCAATACAGATTTGCGCAACTGCCGGCCGCCAACGAGCCAGCCCACGCCGAGGTAGATCGGAATCGCCCAGATGAGCCACTCCGCCAAGAAGACTGCACCAAATAGAGCGGAGGCAGATGGCTGTGATGGCCCGTTGAGCCAAGCAAACAGCAATTGATTGAAGTTGTCCATTGAGGGAGCCCTGAAGGCAGGAGCGCGACGCCGTGCTCCTGCTTGGTCGATGTCAGTCGCGCTTGTCGTGATCGTCGTCACGATCCATACCGTCCTCCGTCACAGAGAGGACGCTTGCTTTCGCGGCATCGACCTTGACGTCAAAAACTTTGGATCCTTGGATCACTTCAACGTCGTAGCCCCATCCCTGACGAGTCCGCTCAAATTCGGCCCGAACGGCTCGGCCGTGTACATGCTGCTCTGCAGCGGTAACGGCCTGCGCCAGCGTGACTGTTGCTTGCTGGATGTGCTGAGCATCGTTGTCGCCACTTGCCTTGGCGGCGAGCGTGGTAACGCCGGTGGCGATGATGACTGTGGCCAACAGGCCCACTCTGGTATAGCGGTACATGGTGTCTCTCCGAAAGAACGCGGCATTTGCGTTTTCGAGAGACTACGAAACGATACTTAGCAGCGAATGAGGGCCGTAGCCCTGGTGTGGCTGCTCAATGTCCGCAATGAAGCCGAGACCGTGTATTCAGGGCTTAAACGCCAATGGCAGCAACCAGCCTAAAGCGGCCTTCACTGGGTGTCGGGCTGCTATGCAGCGGTTGCTGACGGTGATGTCGCTGCCATGAGTTCACGGTCTGGGGTACAAAGCAGACCAACATGTGCAGCTCACGTTTTCACTGCCGATGACCGACACAGTCAAGTGTCCATTGGGCAGAACTGCCGACCCGGCCCCCTACGAAGGATTGGTAGGACTGCACGGGGCAGGCATTCCCCAAATATTTTTTCACTACTTCAAATGAAAAATATGCCTTTGATCGCCACGCTAGGCTTGATCTTCAGGGTGCCAGCGACGTAACGAGTCGGGCGCCCACGTTTTCTGGTTGGAATAGGTTTTATCTCACCCTTGCCAAGGCTGCGAAATTTTCGTGTAAATACTTGCCTGACGAATAGCTCCGCCAGTGTGAAGTAGCTTGCCAGGTATCGTAGCCCGATCAAGACGTTCTCATCAGTGACGTCCACCTTGCCCAAAGCACAATACTGGTA
>CANCFV010000134.1 GCA_947377275.1 Burkholderiales bacterium
CCATGGAACAGGTTCACGTCACCCAAGAACTGCAGCACGAAAGGCGAAGCCGGGTGGTCGTAGACCTCGTCGGGCGTGCCCTCTTGTTCAATGCGACCTTGGTTCATCACCACGATGCGGTCGGCCACTTCCATGGCCTCTTCCTGGTCGTGGGTCACGAACACGCTGGTGATGTGCATCTCGTCATGCAAGCGACGCAGCCAGCGACGCAGCTCTTTACGCACCTTGGCGTCCAAGGCGCCAAAAGGCTCGTCAAGCAACAGCACTTTGGGCTCGACCGCCAAAGCGCGGGCCAAGGCGATGCGCTGACGCTGTCCACCCGACAACTGGTGTGGGTAACGGTCGGCGATCCAGTCCAGCTGGACCAGCTTGAGCAGCTCGGTCACCTTGGCCTTGATCTGAGCGTCCGAAGGGCGGGTGTCCTTGGGGCGCACACGCAGGCCAAAGGCGACGTTCTCGAAAATCGTCATGTGGCCGAACAAGGCGTAGTGCTGGAACACGAAGCCCACTTGGCGCTCGCGCACGGCCACGTGGGTGGCGTCTTCACCGTTGAACAGCACCGAACCGCTGTCGGGCTGCTCCAAGCCGGCGATGATGCGCAGCAAGGAGGTTTTGCCCGAACCCGAGGGGCCCAAGAGGGCCACCAGCTCACCAGAGGGGATGTCCAGGTTCAAGCCATCACATACGGTGACAGCGCCGAATCGCTTGACGAGGTTTTTGACTTCAATGCTCATGACTTGACTCCGGTGTCCACAGCGTGGGACAGCGCTTGTTTCACGCGACGCTCAACGAGGTACTTCAAGACCAGTGTGACCAGCGCCAGGCTGGCCAGCAGAGAGGCCACGGCAAACGACGCCGCGAACTGGTACTCGTTGTAGAGGATTTCAATGTGCAGGGGCAAGGTGTTGGTTTGCCCCCGGATGTGCCCCGACACCACCGACACAGCACCGAACTCACCCATGGCGCGGGCGTTGCACAAGATCACACCGTACAGCAGCGCCCACTTGACGTTGGGCAGGGTCACCTTCCAGAAGGTCTGGAAACCCGATGCGCCCAGCACCCGCGCGGCTTCTTCTTGCTCTTGGCCTTGCGCCTGCATCAGCGGAATCAGCTCGCGGGCCACGAACGGGAAGGTCACGAAAATGGTGGCCAGCACGATGCCGGGCACCGCGAAGATCACCTTGAGGTCGTTGTCACGCAGCCACTCACCGAACCAGCCCTGCAGGCCGAACACCAGCACGTAGATCAAGCCGGCGATCACGGGTGAGACCGAGAACGGCAAGTCGATGAAGGTGAGCAGCACGCTCTTGCCGCGGAACTCGAACTTGGCGATGCTCCAAGCGGCGGCAATGCCAAACACCAGGTTCAGCGGCACGGCAATGATGGCGGCCGCCAGCGTCAACCAGATGGCAGACACCGCGTCGGGCTCGGTCACCGCGGCCACGTACACGTCAACGCCCTTTTTGAAGGCCTCGAAGAACACCGACGCCAAGGGCACAAACAAGAAGAGCGACAAGAACACCAGGGCCGTGGTGACCAGGGTGTAGCGCACCCAGGCGGGCTCACTCGTGGCCTGAGACAAGTTGGGGGGAGACAAAGAACTCATGTGTGTTGTGCCAGATCATTTGCCCTGGCGCGCACGCGCCCAGGCCTGCAAACCATTGATGGCCAGCAGCATCACGAAGGACATCATCAACACGACCACAGCGATGGCCGTGGCCCCGGCGTAGTCGTATTGCTCCAGCTTGGTGATGATCAGCAGGGGCGTGATTTCAGAGACCATGGGCATGTTGCCCGCGATGAAGATGATGGAGCCGTACTCACCCAAGGCACGGGCAAAGGCCAGGGCGTAGCCCGTCAGCAAGGCCGGGCCCATGATGGGCAGCACGACCTTGATGAAGGTTTGCAAACGGCTGGCACCCAGCGTGGCGGCGGCTTCTTCCAACTCAGGGGCCATGTCTTCCA
Source organism: Burkholderiales bacterium (assembly GCA_947377275.1). Taxonomy (GTDB): domain Bacteria; phylum Pseudomonadota; class Gammaproteobacteria; order Burkholderiales; family Burkholderiaceae_C; genus Aquabacterium. Next base: position 1,966 of record CANCFV010000134.1, read on the forward strand.
AGATAGGCTGCACGGTGCGCACCACGAAGGGCAAACCAATGAAGGTCATGGCCACGAAGATGCCAACCGGGGTGAACGCCACCTTCAAGCCCAGGGGCTCAAGGTATTGCCCGATCCAGCCATTGGCCGAATACAAACCCGTCAGCGTGATGCCGGCCACGGCCGTGGGCAAAGCGAAAGGCAAGTCCACCAAGGCATCGACCAAACGGCGCCCTGGGAAGGGGTAACGCACCAGCACCCAAGCCACCAGCAAGCCAAACACCGCGTTGACGGTGGCGGCCAGCAAGGAGGTGCCAAAGGTGAGCTTGTAGGAGGCCACCACGCGAGGCGAGGTCACCACGTCCACGAACTCCGGCCAGGTCAGGCTGGTGGTGCGCAAAAAGGCCGCGCTCAGGGGGATCAGCACGATCAGGCTCAGGTACAGCAGCGTCAGCCCCAGCGCCAGGTCGAAACCTGGTAGCACGGTGTGCCGCTTGAGCAAGGTCTTGGAAAAAATCATCTTGAGGTCACAGACTCACTTGTTGCGGCCCGCGGCGGTGATCTGGTCGTACAGGCCACCGTCCACGAAATGGTCTTGCTGGGCCTTCTTCCAGCCACCGAACACCTCGTTGACGGTGAAGGTGGGCACGTTGATGAAAGCGGCTTTGTGCTGCGCCAGCAGCTTCTCGGAACGCGGACGCAGGTTGTGCTTGACGGCAATCGCCTGCCCCTCGTCAGACCAGAGGTACTTCAAGTAGGCCTCGGCCTGCTTGCGGCTGCCCCTCTTGTCGACCACCTTGTCGACCACGCTCACGGGGTTCTCGGCCAAGATGGTGGTCTTGGGGTAGACCACCTGGAACTCACCACCAAACTCACCCTGGATCAGGGGCACTTCGCTTTCAAAGGTGGCCAAGGCATCACCGATGTTGCGCTGCGCGAAGGTGGTGGTGGCTGCGCGGCCACCACCATCGAACACCGGCACGTTGGCGAAGATCTTTTGCACTTGGGCGCGCGCTTGGGCGGGCGTGCCGCCGTTTTTGATGGTTGCGCCCCACGCAGCCAGGTAGGTGTAGCGGCCATTGCCCGAGGTTTTGGGGTTGGGGATCACCACCGAGATGCCGGGACGAGCCAGGTCAGACCAGTCCTTGATGCCTTTGGGGTTGCCCTTGCGCACCAAGATCACGGTGATCGAGGTCGTGGGCGCGCTGTTGTTGGGCAGGCGCTTGGCCCAGTCGGCTGGCACCAGCCCGCCGCGCTCGGCCAGGATGTCGATGTCGCTCGCCTGGTTCATGGTGATCACGTCAGCGGCCAGGCCAGCGATGACGCTGCCGGCTTGCTTGCTGGAACCACCGTGCGACTGGTTCACGGTCACGCTCTCGCCCGTGGTTTGCTTCCAGTAGCGCGTGAAGGCGGCGTTGTAGTCCTTGTAGAACTCGCGGGTGACGTCGTAGCTGACGTTGAGCAAGGTCGTCTGAGCCCAAGCTGGGGCAGCCACCGTAGCGGCCGAAAACGCCAGGGCAGAAACAAGCAGGCGAGCTGTCTTCAAAGAAAAGCGCATGACGAAACCCTTTTTGATGCGAGGAGCGAATGCTAAGACCCGGGAGTGGGGATGATTGCGCGGTTTTCGATCATGCATATGCGAAAATCGAAAATGGGCAGCCTCAGCCAGGCCGAAGCTGCCCCAAAGATGCCTTCACGCCCCCACGACGCTTGGCACCACCCCACTTGCCAGAGGAGCTGGCTTACTTCTTGATGTAGATCTGGTCGAACACGCCGCCATCGGCGAAGTGCGTCTTTTGGGCCTTGGTCCAACCACCAAAGGCATCTTCGATGTTGAACAACGAAACCTTGGGGAAGATCTTGGCGTACTTGGCAGCCGCTGCCGGGTCGATCGGGCGGTAGTAGTTCTGACCGGCGATGTCTTGCCCTTCGGCCGAGTACAGGTACTCAAGGTAAGCCTGCGCCACGGCACGGGTGCCCTTCTTGTCAACCACCTTGTCGACCACGGCCACGGGCGGCTCGGCCAAGATGCTCACGGACGGCGCAATGATGTCGAACTTGTCCGGACCCAGTTCCTTGACGGCCAGCAGCGCTTCGTTTTCCCACGCCAGCAGCACGTCACCGATGCCGCGCTCGACGAAGGTGGTGGTGGCACCACGGGCACCCGAGTCCAGCACGGGCACGTTCTTGAACAGCTTGCTCACGAACTCTTGCGCCTTGGCATCAGAGCCGTACTTCTTGGCGGCAAAGCCCCAGGCGGCCAGGTAGTTCCAGCGTGCGCCACCCGAGGTCTTGGGGTTGGGCGTGATCACTTGGGTGCCGGGCTTGACCAGGTCTTCCCAGTCCTTGATGCCCTTGGGGTTGCCCTTGCGCACCAGGAAGACGATGGTCGAGGTGTAAGGAGAGCTGTTGTGCTTGAGGCGCTTTTGCCAGTCGGGCGACAGCAGCTTGGCGCGCTCACCGATCTCGTCGATGTCGTAGGCCAGCGCCAGGGTGACCACGTCGGCGTCCAGGCCGTCGATCACCGAGCGGGCTTGCTTGCCCGAACCACCGTGCGAGGTCTTGACGGTCACGTCATCGCCGGTCTTGCCCTTCCAGTACTTGGCAAAGGCCTTGTTGTAGTCTTGGTAGAGCTCGCGAGTCGGGTCATACGACACGTTCAGCAGGGTGATGTCTTTGGCGTGGGCGACCACAGGCGCCAAGACCCCGGCGATGACAGCAAGCGAAACAGACAGCGTCAGGCCAGAGACAGCACGACGAACAGCGGAGGTGGGTTGCTTCTTCATTCTTTTCACCAGACTTCGTTGATGGAATGAAGTGATCTTAGGAACCGAGCCCTGAACAGAAAAGGAATCAAAAATGGCTTGCATATTTGGTTTTCGCATGAGTCGGACATGCGCCGTGGCGGGGAGCTTGGCATTGGCTGCGACGGCGGCGCAAGCGGGCCCCTTGCGAGACTGGATCGAGAAGCGCCAGGCCGCACGGGCCACGGACACGAACAGTGCCCAGCCAGCAGCCGAGGTCCAGGTCTGGCGAGACCAAAGCTATGGCCCGGACCCGCGGCAACGTTTCGATGTGCACGCGCCGCGCCGAAAGCCTGACGCACAGGCCATGCCAGTGATCGTGATGGTGCACGGCGGTGGATGGGCGCATGGCGACAAAACCAACGATGCCGTGGTCGATCACAAAGTGGCGCACTGGGTGGCGCGCGGTGCGGTCCTGGTGTCGGTGAACTACCGCATGCTGCCCGACGCAGGCCCCTTAGAGCAAGCCAAAGACGTGGCGGCCGCCGTGGCCAAAGCCCAGCAACTGGCGTCGCAATGGGGTGCAGACCCCAACCGTTTGGTGTTGATGGGACACTCGGCGGGCGCTCACTTGGTGGCACTGCTGTCGGCAGCACCCCAAATGACCTCGGCCGCTGGGGCCAAGCCTTGGCTGGGCGCTGTCTTGCTCGACAGCGCTGCGCTGAACGTGGTCAACATCATGCGCAGCCCACGCCACCTGCGTCTGTATGACGATGCTTTCGGCAAGGACGAGTCATTCTGGGTGGCGGCCTCGCCTTGGCACGCTTTGAACAGCACGGCGCCGCCCATGCTGGCCGTGTGCTCGTCACGCCGAGACGATTCGTGTCAGCAAGCCCAGGACTTTGTGGACAAGGCCAGAACCTTGGGCGTGCGTGCAGCGCGTTTGCCGGTGGACCTGAGCCACCGTGACATCAATGAAACGCTGGGGCAAGACAGCGACTACACCCGTGCGGTCGACGCCTTCTTGGGCAGCCTGCCTGGGTTCAACGCGCCACTCAAGCCCGACGCAAGGCCGTGAACTGAGCCACCCAACGCGCGCGGCACAAGGCCGCCAGCTCCACCAAACCAGCCAGCACCGCCAGGCTCAGCGCGGCCCAGCGAAAGGCGGTCAGTTGGATGCGGCGTGCGGACATGTGGAGGCTCCTGCTCAAGTGGCGGCGTGTGCGGCAGCCCTGCTGCTGCGCTTGGCCGCGACCTTAGGCGACCGGCATGACAGCCCAGTGACACAGCCCATGGGCAGCTTGTCGCGCGCCTGACATGAACGCCCGCTAGCTTGTCGGGTTTGGCTTGCATGAGCGCCCCACGGCGTGCCACACCGAGTGTCCACATCCCCCCTGCCCGACATCGAAGCGCTGCACCGCCTGATCGACCTGGGCGGGCCCTACCTGCAGACCCAAACCATGTGCAAGGTGCAATGCGCCGGGCACACGCTCGACGTGTTGGCAATCACATTGGGCAACCCATCGCACGATGTGCCTGCCGTGGGCTTTTTCGGTGGCGTGCATGGCCTGGAGCGCATCGGCGCCGAGGTGGTCATGGCCTACCTGGCCAGCGTTGTGCACCGTTTGAAATGGGACGTGCTGCTGCACCAACAGTTGGAAAACATGCGGCTGGTCTTCATGCCCCTGGTGAACCCCGGCGGGCTTTGGCTGGGCACACGTGCCAACCCCCAGGGCGTCGACCTGATGCGCAACGCACCCGTCGAGGCCACCCAGCCCGTGCCATTTTTGATCGGTGGACAACGACTGAGCGCGGCCCTGCCCTGGTACCGCGGCCCGGCGCAAGCCCCCATGCAAGACGAAAGCGACGCGCTGTGCCGCCTGGTCACGCAAGAGCTGTTGCCGCGGCCCTTCAGCATCGCGGTGGACTGCCACTCAGGCTTTGGCCTGCAAGACCGGCTGTGGTTCCCGTATGCGCACACCGCCAAGCCCATCGAACACCTGGCCGAGATGCACGCGCTGCACCGCATCTTCGACAAGAGCAACCCGCACCACCGCTACGTGTTCGAGCCGCAAAGCCTGCAGTACCTGACGCATGGCGACCTGTGGGACCACCTCTACCTGCAGCACCGCGCGCGGCACAGCGAACACGTGTTCTTGCCGATCACGCTGGAAATGGGCTCGTGGATGTGGGTCAAGAAAAACCCACGGCAGCTGTTCAGCCGTCACGGCATCTTCAACCCTTTGATCGCGCACCGCCAACAGCGCGTGCTGCGCCGTCACATGGCGCTGCTGGACTTCATGGCCCGCGCCAGCGCCGGCCACACGCTGTGGCGTCCGGCACCTGATGAACGCGCGCTGCACCACCGACAGGCCCTGGCCCGCTGGTACGACCAACGCGAGGGCGCACGCCGATGAACTGGATCTTGCTGCGCGGCCTGACCCGAAGCCAAGGCCACTGGGGCGACTTCGCAGAGCGCCTGCAGGCCGTTCTGCCACCTGGCAGCACCGTGCACACGCCAGATCTGCCCGGCAACGGCAGCTTGCATGCCGAACCCAGCCCGACCTCGGTCGGCGACATGGTCGAGGCCTGTCGACGCCAATTGCGCGAGCAAGGCATCCAAGCCCCCTACCGGGTTCTGGCCATGTCTTTGGGGGCCATGGTGGCTGTGGAGTGGGCTCACCGCCACCCGCATGAGCTGGCGAGCTGTGTGTTGATCAACACCAGCCTGCGCCCCTACAGCCCCTTCTGGCATCGGCTGCAACCGAGGCAATACCCACGCGTGCTGCGCCTGCTGTTGACACGGCCAGACGCCGCCACCTTGGAAGCGGCCGTGATGCACATGACCACGCGCCACCCCGATCAAGCCGAAGCCACCTTGGCGCGTTGGCAAATGCTGAGGCAGCACCAGCCCGTGAGCGCCGTGAACGCGCTCAAGCAACTCTGGGCGGCCACGCGCTACCGCGCGCCGTCACAGCCTCCCGCCGTGCCCCTGCTGCTGCTCAATGGCCTGGGCGACCAGCTGGTCAACCCCCAATGCTCGGCCACCTTGGCACGGCGCTGGGGGGCGCCGCTGCTCACTCATCCCACGGCGGGGCATGATCTGCCGCTGGATGCGGCGCCGTGGGTGCTGGAGCAGGTTCAGCACTGGCTGCAGACCCTGCCTCCGCTGCCACGGCAGGCACAGCACCCCCACCCATGAGCTGCTCGCCGCCCAAGGCTTCGAGCAAATCGGGGATCAGCTGGATCAGCTCGCCGGTGGCAATCGCCGCATCTGCGTCAAACGCCTCGCCCTTGTCCACCTTGCCCGCGGCAGCCGAAGCGCCTTCGAACACCACGTCCAGGAAGGCAACCTTCTTGAGCTGCATCGACTCGGTCAGCATGAACGAGACGCGCTCGCGCCAGGTCATGGCCACGCGCGTGGGCACCTTGCCGGTCAGGATGTGCTGCTTGACCTCGTCGGTGTCGAGCGGGTGGCGGGCATAGCGCACCACCGACTT
>CANCFV010000135.1 GCA_947377275.1 Burkholderiales bacterium
GTCTGAACAGAGAAATCGCGGCGGTTCATGCAAAGTCCTTTTGGTTTCACTTCTGGATGCGCACCAGCGCGGATTCAACACCCGCGCCTTGCAGCTTGACCCGAACCTCTTCGGCCTGGTCACGCTGGGCATACGGGCCCAGGCGCACACGGAACATGGTACGGCCGTTGACTTCGCGCTCTTGGATGCGGGCTTCCAAACCCATGATGGCCAACTTGGCGCGTTGCTGCTCGGCTTCAGGCTGGCTGCCATAAGCGCCAGCCTGCACCTGATAGCTCAACGCATCAGGCGCAGAAGCGGCCGACACGTTCTCGCCCGACAAGATGGCGGCCGGGTTGCGGCTGCTGGACGCAGCGCTGCTGGCCGCCTTGGCAGAAGACGCTGCTTTGGCAGGCGTCGCCGCTGAGGCCACAGGCGCCACGGGGGTCTCAGTGCCAGCCGGGTCGGTCACCACATTGCCACCCACGCCCGACGCGACGCTGCTGGCTTCTTGCTGGACCGCGTGCGGCTTGGCGGGGTTCTTGCCGTACAGCGGGCTGTTGGGGTCCCAGTTCTTGTTGTGCTCGGCCTCGGCGGCGTCTTGCTCGGCGGTGCGCTGCGGCACTTTGTCGATGAAAGGCAGCGGCACCTTGGTGATGTAAAGCGCAACGCCCAAGGCCAGCGCCAAGCCGACCAGCAGGCCAACGATCATGCCGAGGAAGAAACCTCCGCGTTGGGATTTCATAGCCAAGTCCTCTGTGATGGTGGTGGTTGGACCGGATCGGTCACATCTTTTCGGGGGCGCTCACGCCCAGCAGGGCCAAGCCGTTGCGCAGCACCTGGGCGGTGGCGGTCAGCAGCGCCAAGCGGGCGCGACCCAGTTCGACGTCGTCGACCAGGAAACGTTCCGCGGCGTAGTAGCTGTGGAAGGCGCTGGCCAAGTCACGCAGGTAAAAGGCTACGTCGTGCGGAGCCAGGCCTTCGGCAGCGCCAGTCAGCATGTCGGGGAACTCGGCCAGCTTGCTCATCAGCGCCAGCTCGGTCGGGGCTGCGAGCAGGCTCAGCTGGGCTTGGCCCAGGGTGGCCAAATCGCCGCCGCTCTTGTCAACGTACTGCGCGCGCACCGAATGGATGCGGGCGTGGGCGTACTGGACGTAGAACACGGGGTTCTCGTCGTTTTGCTTCAGCGCCAGGTCGACGTCGAACACGAATTCGGTGTCAGCCTTGCGGCTGATCAGGAAGAAGCGCACGGCGTCTTTGCTGGTCCACTCGATCAGGTCGCGCAACGTGACGTAGCTGCCGGCGCGCTTGGAGATCTTGACCTCCTCGCCGTTCTTCATCACGGTGACCATCTTGTGCAGCACGTAGTCGGGCCAGCCCTGGGGGATGCCAACACCGGCGGCTTGTAGGCCAGCGCGCACGCGGGCGATGGTGCCGTGGTGGTCAGAACCCTGGATGTTGACGACCTGCTCGAAGCCACGCTCCCACTTGGCGATGTGATAGGCCACATCGGGCACGAAGTAGGTGTAGCCGCCGTCGGTTTTGCGCATGACGCGGTCTTTGTCGTCACCGTAGTCGGTCGAGCGCAACCACAGGGCGCCGCCCTCTTCGAACGTCTTACCCGCGTCTTTGAGCTTTTGCACCGCCGCTTCAACCCGGCCTGAGGTGTAGAGGCTGGACTCGAGGTAGTAGTTGTCAAAGCGCACGCCGAAGGCCTGCAGGTCGAGGTCTTGCTCGTGGCGCAGGTAAGCGACGGCGAACTGGCGGATGCTGTCGAGGTCGTTGATGTCGCCCGAGGCGGTGAACTCGCGGTCGTCGGCCTTGACGGTGGCCTTGGCCAGGAAGGCCTCGGCAATGTCAGCGATGTAGTCGCCGTTGTAGGCGGATTCGGGCCACTCGGCATCACCTGGCTTGAAGCCTTTGAGACGCGCCTGGGTCGACGAAGTCAGGGTGGCGATTTGCACGCCCGCGTCGTTGTAATAGAACTCGCGGGTGACCTGCTGGCCTTGTGTCTCAAAGAGGTTGCACAGGGCATCGCCCAGGGCGCCTTGGCGCCCGTGGCCCACATGCAGCGGGCCGGTGGGGTTGGCCGAGACGAACTCGACCAGCACCTTTTTGCTGGCAGCGGCCTGCCAGCCGAAGCGCTCACCAGCGGCGAGCACGTCAGAGACGACGGCCTGCTTGGCTTCGGGCTTGAGGCGCAGGTTGATGAAGCCTGGGCCGGCGATTTCGATGGGCAGTTGCACCCACTGCTGCACGGCGCTCTGGGCTTCGAGCGCGGCCACCAAAGCCGTGGCCAGCTCGCGCGGGTTCTTTTTGAGGGCCTTGGCCAGTTGCATGGCGGCGGTCACGGCCAAGTCGCCGTGGGCGGCCTGCTTGGGGGCCTCGAAAACCGGGACGAAAGACGCAGGCGCGTCGGGCGCGGCTTGGCGCAGGGCGTCACCGAGGGCAGAAAGAAGGGCTCGCTTGGCTTGGATCATGTCGCGATTTTAGGCGTGATCGCCACGAGGGCCGCCGAACGCGCCGATGTTGCCCAAAGCAGCCAGCCCGCACGTGCCGGGCACCCCCCGGGTCAGGCGATACAGCTAGGGTTTGTACATATTGCGTCATTCGATTCACGTGCTGCGGCCACAGAATCCATTCCCATTCCAAGGCTGTAACCCGAATTGACTATGACACCCCCGATTCAGCGTCGTGATTTCCTGCGCCAAGGCGCGATTTTGTCTGGCTTGTCTGGGACTGCGTCGATTGCAGAAGCAGCCAGTACCACGCCCTTGCTCAGCGCCCTGTACTACCAAAGTGTGGTGCCAGAGGTCTTCGCGCGCAGCGCACGCCCTGCGGCGCACAGCCGCAACTTGGTGATTGGCACCGGCTTCGGCGGCGCGATTTCGGCGCTGCGCCTGGCCCAGGCGGGCGAATCGGTGACCATGCTGGAGCGTGGCTTCAACTGGCCCACATCGCCATGGCGCAACACCTTTGCGAACGACACCCTGCCCGATGGCCGGGCCTTTTGGTTCAAGAACAAGGTCAAGATGATTTCGGGGCTGACCGCCTCGATGGATGCCTTTGGCGGCGTGATGGACGCCACCGAGTACAGCAACATGACGGTGTGGCGCGGCGCCTGCGTGGGTGGCGGCTCGATGATTTTCACGGGCGTGATGATCCAGCCCGAGCAGCGCTACTTCGACAACATCTTCCAGGGCACCGTCGGCTTCAATGAGATGAACGCGGTGTACTACCCACGCGTTCGCAAGATGCTCAAGCTGAGCAGCATGCCCGAAGACGTCTACCAAAGCGCACCGTTCGGCCACTCGCGCGCCTGGGACGAGCACGTGCGCAAGGCAGGCTACAACCCCACCCGGATCGACTCTTTGTTCAACTGGGACGTGATTCGCTCTGAGCTCAAGGGGACGAGCCGCGCATCGGCCACAGCCGGGATGAGCAACCACGGCAATGCCAATGGCGCCAAGTTCGACCTGAACCAAAACTATCTGAAGTTGGCCAAGGCCACCGGCAAGGTTCAAATCCACGCAGGCCAAGAAGTCCAAGGCATTGCCTGGGATGGCTCACGCTATGTGGTGGACGTGATCGAGCGCAGCCCAACCGGCCAACAGCTGGGCCGCATCACCTTGACCTGCGACCGCCTGTTCTTGGCGGCCGGCTCGATCGGCACCTCAGAGCTGCTGGTCAAAGCCCAAGCCCAAGGCACCCTGAACAAGCTCAACGAGCACGTGGGCGCCGGCTGGGGCAGCAATGGCGACGCGATCGTGGTGCGCAGCTTTGCGGGCATGAAGGGGCTGACCCAAGGCACTGCCAGTGCCAGCAAGATCCACGACACCAGCACCGGTATGCCCGTGACGTTCGAGAACTGGTACGTGCCAGGCGTGCCCGTGAACATCGGCATCGTGGGCAGCTTGGGCATGGTCTATGACGAGACCAACCGGGGCCGCTTCCAGTACAACGGCAGCACAGGCAAGGTCGAACTGAACTGGGCTGCGGAAGGCAACGCCGATGCGTTTGCGGCCATGAATACCATCAACAACCGCATTGCGCAGGCCTCTGGCACCGTGCCGGGCGCGTGGCCTTTCCGGGAGGGCGTCAACGGCAAGAACTGGACGGCGCACCCCTTGGGCGGTGCCGTGATTGGCAAAGCCACCGACGCCCATGGCCGCGTCAAAGGCCACCCGGGCCTGTATGTGATGGACGGCGCTGGCGTGCCTGGCTCGACCGGATCGGTCAACCCATCCCTGACGATCTCGGCGCTGGCCGAGCGCAACATCGAGCGCATCATCGCCAGCGGCGGCTGACGAAGGCTTGAACTGCCAGACGCAATGCCTCTATATTCGCGCACGGGCATGGCCCCGTGCGTGAAAAATGCACGTCATGAGCAGCTTAGGCATCGACATCGAACTGGCGGGTGATCAGGGTTCGATCGGCAAATACAGGATCATCAAAAAGCTGGGAGAAGGCGCCACCAGCGAGGTCTTCCTGTGCCACGACGACTTCCATGGCCGCGATGTGGCGGTCAAACGGGTGCGCTCATCGGCTTTGAGCGACGCGGTCGACGGGCCGGTGTACGCCCGGTTTTTTGCCGCCGAAGCAGCACTGGTCGGCCGCTTGCAGCACCCGAACGTGGTGCAGATTTTCGATGCGGTGCCCGACCCGGTCTCGCCCTATGTGGTGATGGAGTACGTGCCAGGCACGACACTGCGCAGCTTTTGCCGCGCCGACCAGCTGCTGCCGCTGGAGCTGATCGTTGAACTGAGCTTCAAGTGCGCGATGGCGCTGGGCTATGTGTACCGTCAAGGCCTGATCCACCGAGACGTCAAGCCGGCCAACATTTTGGCCATCACGAACGCGCAAGGCGTGGTGACCGACGTGAAGATCACCGACTTTGGCAGCGTGCTGAACCTGGCGGCCGAGTCGACACAGGTCCACCAAGTGGGCTCGCTGGCTTACATGGCGCCCGAGCAAATCGACGGGCAGGTGCCCGATTGCCGCGCCGACATTTACGGGATGGGTGCGGTGCTGTACCACCTGATCTCAGGCAAGCCGCCTTTTGACGCGCCTTCGCAGGCCGCGTTGATGAACTTGATTTACAACCAGCCGGCCGCCCCGCTGTCGGGCCTGCGTGCCGGGGTGGACGAGGCGGTGGACGCCGTGGTGATGCGGGCCCTGGCCAAGGCCCCGAACGACCGCTTCCCCAACTGGGACGAGTTTGCTCAGGCGCTCTCCAGCCTGATCAGCAACCACAAGGTGCCGCGCGGGCATTTGCAGGGGGTGCTGGACTCGGAGCGATTCAACCTGTTGCGCTCGCTGGATTTTTTCTCGCAGTTTGGCGATGTGGAGCTGTGGGAGGTGGTGCACCGCGCCAAGTGGCAGCGCTTCTCGTTTGGGCACGCGCTGTACCGCCGTGGCGAAGAGGGGCGCACCTTCCACATCATTGCGCAAGGCAGCGTCGAGGTGTATCGCAACACCAAGCGCGTGGCGCTGCTAGGCGCAGGGACCTCGGTGGGCGAGATGGCCTACCTGGCGCCCAGCCCGGAGCTGCGGCGACACAGCACCGATGTGGTGGTGACCGAGCCAGCCACCACGATCTCGTTCAGCCCGGAGGCCATGCAGCAGCTGAGCCCGGCCTGCCGGCACCTGTTTGACGAGGCTTTCATCCGGGTGCTGGTGCGGCGCTTGCATGCAGCGCACGAGGCGCTGGCGCACCCGCGGCGCATCATGTGAGCACAATGAGCTCCCCGTCGCAGCCCCGCCTCCATGACCGTACCGGCCCCACTTCCCCCCAATGAAACCGATCGCCTGGCCAGGCTGCGCGCACTGGCCGTTCTGGACACAGCCCCCGAGCCCCTGTTTGACCACCTCACGCAGTTGGCCTCGCAAATATGCGGCACGCCCATTGCGCTGGTCAGCCTGATTGACAGCGACAGGCAGTGGTTCAAATCCCGCGTGGGGTTAGACGCCATAGAAACACACCGCGACTTGGCTTTTTGCGCGCACGCCATCCACAGCGATGCGCTGATGGAGGTGCCAGACGCCCTCCTAGACCCGCGCTTCGAGGCCAACAACTTGGTCACTGGCGAGCCGCACATCCGCTTTTACGCTGGTGCGCCCTTGTCCACCCCGGAAGGACTCCATCTCGGCACGCTCTGCGTGATTGACCGCCACCCCAGGCAACTCTCGCAAGAACAAAGGCAGAAGCTCACGCAGCTTGCGCAATGCGTCACCGAAGCGCTGTTGCTGCGCGAGAAAGCCTTGGTGTCTGCATTTCGAGCCAACGAGCGGGTGCTGCAAGAACAAGCTTTGCGCGCCAGTTCGCTCGGGGACATCCTCGACGAGCTGCCAGAAATCATCAGCGTGTGGGGCCAGGACGGACGCAACCAGTACGCCAACACCACACACACGGCATGGTTTGGCCTGCCCGCCACCGAGCTGCATGGCACCCCGCTCGATGCCATGTTCCCGGCACACGTCACCGAACAGCTCACCGAGCACATGCCCAGCGTGCTGGCTGGCACGCCGCGCCTGATCAACACATGGCTGGGGCGTCCAGGAAGCGACGAGCGACGCACAGTGCTGCTTCAAATGCTGCCGCTGCAACAGGCTGGTGAGCAGGCCGATTGCTTCGTGGTCCTGGGGCGTGACGTGACGGCCGAGCGCGCATTGAAGCGCAGTGAGCAATTCCTGGATCGCCAGGCGCGCATCGCTCAGGTGGGCGCCTGGGAGCTGTGCGTGCCCTCGAGCCAGCTGATTTGGTCAGAGCAGACCTACCGCATCCACGACATCGTGCCTGGCCAGCCCATCGATCTCAAGATGGCGCTGGACTTCTACACCGAAGAAAGCGGCAAAACCATTGAGGCAGCAGTCAAGCAAGCCATGATCACCCGAGACGGCTGGGACTTGGAGTTGCAACTGAAAACCGCCTCGGGCCGCATGGTGTGGGTGAAGACACAGGGGGAAGTCGATGTCGACGCAGACGTCGTGGTGCGTTTGTTTGGCACCATCCAGGACGTGACCGTGCGCCGACTCGCTCAAATGGCCCTGGAGCAACACAAGCAGCGTTTGCAAGTGACGTACAACGCCACACCCGCGATGCTGCAATCGATGAACGCGCAAGGGCAGTTGCACAGCGTGACCGACCAATGGCTTCACACATTGGGCTTCGCGCGCGACGAGGTCATCCACCGCGCATCGTCAGATTTCATCCATGCCGACACCCGGCAGCGCTACCTGGACGAGGTCATGCCCGCATTGTTTGCGAGCGGCGCCGTGCACCAAGTGCCCTTGCGCATGGTTGGCAAGAACGGCCAGCTTCGTGAGGTGCTGATGTCGGCCGTTGTGTATGACAGCATGGAGGCGCCCGAAAAATTGGCTTTGGCCTGCATCGACGATGTCACCGAAGACCTGGCACGCAAAGCCATGCTCGCGCGCGAACGTGAGCTCAGACAGGAGCTGGAGCGCCGCGCCAATGAGCTGGAGAAGCTGCTCACCGAACGCAGCGACATGCTGGACGTGATGGCGCACGAGGTGCGTCAGCCGCTGAGCAACGCTGCAGCGGCCTTGCGCATTGCGGCCCAAGACATGGCGGCAGACGATGAGCGCGGTGGCGCCCCCAACGCGCAAGCCCGGCTGGCTCGCGCACAAGAGGTCTTGAGCCAGGTTCAAGCGAACATCGACAACACCTTGGCCTCGGCCTCGCTGGTGGCTGGAGCCACGCCCGTGGAGCGCAGCGACACGGACATCGACACACTGATCAAGGTGTCGATTGGTGACATCCCCCCCACGCATCAACACCGCATTCAGATCGACCGTGCCAGCCACACGCGCACAGCCTCCATGGACATGAACCTCATGCGCCTGGCTGTGCGCAACTTGCTGGTCAACGCACTGAAGTATTCGCCGCCCGAGACGCCCGTCGTGGTGCGCATCACTGACTCAGATCAGCCACTGGCGCTGGCCTTGGAGGTCAGCAATGTGTGCGGCGGTGGTGGTGGTGGTGGTG
>CANCFV010000136.1 GCA_947377275.1 Burkholderiales bacterium
GAAGGCGGCGGTGACGCCAAGGCCAAGGGCAAGATCGTGATCGCCACCGTCAAGGGCGATGTGCACGACATCGGCAAGAACATCGTCACCGTGGTCTTGCAGTGCAACAACTTCGAAGTGGTCAACATGGGCGTGATGGTCGCCTGCAAGGACATCTTGGACAAGGCCAAGGAGGTTGGTGCCGACATCATCGGCTTGTCAGGCCTGATCACCCCGAGCCTGGAGGAGATGCAGTACGTGGCTGCCGAGATGGAGCGCGACCCCTACTTCCGCGAACGCCAAACGCCGCTGCTGATCGGCGGCGCCACCTGCTCGCGTGTGCACACCGCCGTCAAGATTGCGCCCAACTACAGCGGCCCCGTGGTGTACGTGCCCGATGCCTCGCGCGCTGTGGGTGTGTGCTCTGAGCTGCTCAGCCCCGAGCGCCAAGCCACCTACATTGCCGACCTGAACGCCGACTACGAAGCCGTGCGCCAGCTGCACGCCAACCGCAAGGCCACGCCCATGGTCACGCTGGCCGAGGCCCGCGCCAACAAGGCCGTGGTGGACTTCACCGAGCGCACGCCCGTGGCGCCCAAGTTCCTGGGCCGGCGCGTGTTCAAGAACTACGACCTGGCTGAGCTGGTGCCCTACATCGACTGGGCGCCCTTCTTCCAGACCTGGGACCTGGCCGGCCCCTTCCCGGCCATCCTGGACGACGAGGTCGTGGGCGAAGAAGCTAAGAAGGTGTATGCCGATGCGCAAGCCATGCTCAAGAAGCTGGTGGAAGGCCGTTGGCTCACCGCGCACGGCGTGATGGGCCTGTACCCTGCCAACACGGTGGGCGACGACACCATCGAGCTGTACCGCGACGAAACCCGCGGCGAGGTGCTGATGGACTGGAGCCCGCTGCGCATGCAGACCGTGCGCCCGGTGGTGGACGGCGTCAAACGTCCCAACCGCTCGCTGGCTGACTTCGTGGCCCCGCGCCCCGACCAAGGTGGTCAGCCTGATTACATCGGCATGTTCGCGGTCACCGCTGGCCTGAACATCGAAAAGAAAGAAGCCGAGTTCCTGGGCCACCACGATGACTACTCAGCCATCATGCTCAAGGCTCTGGCCGACCGCCTGGCTGAAGCCTTCGCTGAGCGCATGCACGAACGCGTGCGCACCGACCTGTGGGGCTACGCGGCCGATGAAAAGCTCGATAACGTGGCTTTGATCAAAGAGCAGTACAGCGGCATTCGCCCCGCACCCGGCTACCCCGCCTGCCCAGACCACACCGTCAAGCGCGCGATGTTCGAGGTGCTCGAAGCCCACGACGTGCACATGCACCTGACCGAAAGCCTGGCCATGATGCCGGCGGCCAGCGTGAGCGGCTTCTACATGGCGCACCCTGATGCGGCCTACTTCAACGTGGGCAAGATCGCGTCAGATCAAGTCGACGATTGGGCCCAACGCACAGGCCTGAGCCGGCTGGATGCCGAGCGGGCACTGGCGCCCTTGCTTTGACGGGATCCGTGCAATATTTGGCATGAACCCCAAGTCAAGGGGGTGGAAGTTTCCACTCCTTACATTCGAGGCAAACTGCGCGCAAATGATGCGCAGGTGCCATGGCAACCTTCGCAGCTTGAGCCCCGACCTTGAATGCCCCGCGTGATGCGGGTGTCGTGCAGGTGGCTCCTTTCTTTGTGCAGGTTTGCCATGTTTACCCGTTGCCGCACCACCCTTTCATCTGCCGTGAAGGCACAGCCCACCACGAGGCGTTCGCCTGCGGCCGGGCTGCCTGCCCTGGCACTGGCTTGCAGCCTGTTGCTGGCCTCTTGCGGAGGCGGCGCAGGCAACCCAGCCACACCGGGCGACCCCGATGCGAGCCTGCGGGTGCAGCCCTCCATGGTGCCCACAGACCGCAGCGAGGCGCATCGCTTCTTGGTCCAGGCCAGCTTTGGCCCTGATGCGAACAGCATCGCGCGCGTCAACAAAATCGGCTATGACAACTGGATCGACGAACAGATGGCCAAGCCCTTGGGCACACGCTATCTGACCTTGACAGAGGCCTCATCGGCGCAGCGGCAGAACGAAGGCCCAGACAGCTACGACGTGATTGGCGGGTGGTGGACCAACGCAGTGCGCGACCCCGCTCAACTGCGCCAGCGCGTGACGTTCGCCCTGTCAGAGATCTTTGTGGTGTCCACCTTGTCGGTGAACAATGGCCGCCTGGTTGCCAGCTACATGGACACCCTTTACGACCACAGCAATGGCAAATACAGAGACTTGCTGAAGGCCGTGGCACTTCACCCAGCGATGGGCCAGTACCTCTCGCACATGGGCAACCGCAAAGGCGACCCCGCCACGGGCCGGGTGCCCGATGAAAACTTTGCACGCGAGGTGATGCAGCTCTTTTCAATCGGGCTGCAACAACTGACCCCCGATGGCGAAGTCATCCAAGTCAATGGCCAAGCGGTCGAGAGCTACACAGCCGACGACGTCAAGGGCATGGCGCGTGTGTTCACGGGCTGGAGCTGGCACATCCCTGACGGCAAGGCCGCACTCGATTGGTGGCTGTGTTTCTGGCGCAGCGCCCAATGCAAGGACACCAGCCAGGAAACGCTGCCGATGTCGGCCTACAAGACCGAACATGAGCCAGGTCCCAAGGCCTTTCTGGACACCCGCATCGAACAGCAGACCGCCAACGCCGAGGGCAATGCCGAGCGCAGCCTGGCCAGCGCCATCAACCGCCTGGCCACACACCCGAACACGGCGCCCTTCATCAGCCGGCAACTGATCCAGCGACTGGTGACCAGCAACCCCAGCCGGGCCTATGTGGGCGACGTGGCCAAGGTGTTCCGTGACAGCGACGGCGACCTCACCCAGGTGGTCAAGGCCATCTTGCTGCACGACGAAGCTCGCAACCCAAGCAACTACCCGGTGGCCACCTACGGCAAGCTGCGGGAGCCGGTGATCAGGTACGCGCACATCTTGCGGGCAGTGCCCCACAGCAGCATCGCATACAACGCCAGCGCAACGGCCGGGAGGGTGCCCGTTTACATGGTCACAGAGACCGACGACGTGAACGCGGGCCTGGGTCAGACCCCCATGCGCGCGCCCTCGGTGTTCAACTTCTTCCGCCCAGGTTACCGGCCTCCGCGCAGCTTGATGGGGGCGGCCACGTTGGTCGCGCCTGAGATGCAGATCACCAGCGAAGCGAGCACCCTGGGCTATGCCAACTTTGTGTCCAACAACCTCACGACTGGCTGGGGGCTGCGCAACAACCCGCAAAACCGAAACGATGTCCAGTTCGACACCGGCGGCTGGAACGGCGTGGCCACATCGGCCAGCCAACTGATGGATGCCGTAGCGACCGCGATGATCGGGCGTGTGTTGCCCAATGACACGCGTACGCAAGCCATCGCCGTTCTGAACAGCATGCCCGTGACGCAAGCCAATGGCGCGGCCGATGCCAACGGGATCCGCATGCGCATCCAGTCCGCCATCCTCCTCACGGCCGTCTCGCCTGAGTTCACCGTGCAGCAGTGAGGCCCATCACATGACCCGAACCGATCGACGCGCATTCCTCAAGCAGCTCTCCGCCGTCACGGCATCGAGCGCTGCGCTGCCCATGGGGTTGACGCTCAGCGCCATCACCGAAGCCTCGGCGCAATCCAGCCCCAGCGATTACCGAGCATTGGTCAACATCTTCTTGTACGGTGGCAACGACGCCTACAACACCGTGCTGGCAACCGACACGGCCTCGTGGGCGGCGTATGTGAACCAGCGCGGGGGGGGCGCGGATGGCAGTTCGTCCATCGCACTGCTGCCTGCAGGCACGACCGCCGTCAGCAATGCAGCAGGCAACACGCCTGCGCACCTGGGTGGCGTTCGCGCCATCTCCAAAGGGACGCGCGCGGTTCATGCAGCGCGGCAGTTCGCGCTGCACCCATCGCTGGCGCAAACCCAGAGCTTGTACGAAGCTGGCCGTGTGGCCATCTTGTCCAACGTGGGTACATTGCTCACCCCCACCATCAAGACCGATTGGAGCAACGCGGGCTTCACGAACAAGCCTGCCAAGCTCTTCTCGCACAACGATCAACAATCGACCTGGCAGTCGTTTGGCGTGGAAGGCACAACGCTCGGTTGGGCCGGCAAGATGGCCGACGACCTCAAAGCGCTCAATGGGGTGAGCAACCCCAACATCGACCTGTTGCGTGACTCACTGACGTGCGTCAGCCCATCAGGGACCGCCTCGGTGTGGCTCAACGGCGCCACGGTGTCGCCGATGCGCTCTGATGCCACGGTCATCCCGGGGCTGGGCTCGCGGGTCAACACAGGTTCAGGCAGCGTCAATCAAATCTACGGCAACCACTTGCTGCACAGCACGATGACGGCGTTCATGAGCACCGCCGCGAGCAGCAGCAACCTGGTCAAAGACCACCAGAGTGTGGTCAAGCGAGGCATGCAAATCAACGGGCTGCTGGGCGGGGCCTTGCCCAGTTTTGCCCAGGCACCGTGGGGCACGGCAGGCATTGGCAACCCATGGGCGGACCTGAACAAGCTGGGCTACACCAGCCCTGTGGATGGCATCAAGCGCATCAACCCGCTGGCCATGCAGCTGCAAATGGTGGCGCGCTTGATCGATGCCAACCGCGTGGCGGGGCTGGCCATGAAGCGCCAATTCTTCATGGTGGGTCTCGGTGGCTTTGACACACACGACGGGCAGATGGGGGCGCATGCAGACCGCCTGGCGCAACTCGACCATGCCCTGGCGTACTTCGACTCTGTGCTGAGCCAGATGCCATCGACGGGCGACATGCGCGCCAACGTGACCACATTCACCTCGTCTGAATTTGGCCGCAGCTTCACCAACAACGGCGATGGCACCGACCACGGCTGGGGCAGCCACCACTTCATCATGGGTGGGGCGGTCAATGGCAAAGAGGTGTATGGCACCTTCCCCAATTACGGCACGGTGAGTGGCACCACCTTCACGGCGAGTGACGACCAGATCCAGAACGGCGCGCTCTTGCCCACCACCTCGGTTGACCACCTCGCCTACACCTTGGGACGATGGATGGGTGTGCCGGGAGGCACGCTGGTCAACACCGCTGCACCTCTTTCTGGCATCTTGCCCAACCTGAAGAATTTTGCATCCTCAGGTTGGGACCTGGGCTTCATGAAAGCGTGAGCACGGTCTTGAGGTAGCGGCCCGTGTGGCTGCCCGGGTGATCGGCCAATTGCTCGGGCGTGCCGGCCAGCAGCAGCTGGCCACCGCCTGAGCCGCCTTCGGGGCCCATGTCGATCAACCAGTCAGCGGTCTTGATCACATCGAGGTTGTGCTCGATCACAACGATGGTGTTGCCCGCATCACGCAGTTGGTGCAGCACCTTGAGCAGCAAGGCAATGTCGTGGAAGTGCAGGCCCGTGGTCGGCTCGTCCAGGATGTAGAGCGTGCGGCCTGTGTCGCGCTTGCTGAGCTCCAGCGACAGCTTGACGCGCTGCGCCTCGCCGCCTGACAAGGTCGTTGCGCTCTGCCCCAGGCGGATGTAGCCCAGGCCCACGTCCATCAGCGTTTGCAGCTTGCGCGCGATGCTGGGCACGGCGCTGAAGTAGTCCAGCGCAGCCTCCACGGTCAGGTCCAAGATCTGGTGGATGTTCTTGCCCTTGTAAAGCACTTCCAGCGTTTCGCGGTTGTAGCGCTTGCCGTGGCACACATCGCACGGCACGTACACGTCGGGCAAAAAGTGCATCTCGACCTTGAGCACGCCATCGCCCTGGCAGGCTTCGCAGCGGCCACCGGCCACGTTGAAGCTGAAGCGGCCGGCGTTGTAGCCGCGCTCGCGGGCCGTGGGCACGTCGGCCAGCAGCTCACGGATCGGCGTGAACAGGCCTGTGTAAGTGGCCGGGTTGCTGCGCGGGGTGCGGCCAATGGGCGACTGGTCGACGTTGATGACCTTGTCGAAAAGCTCCAGGCCTTCGATCTCATCGTGGGACTCGGGCTCGGCGTGGCTTTGGTAGAGCTTCTTGGCCACGGCCGCGTACAAGGTGTCGTTGACGAGGGTGGACTTGCCTGAGCCCGACACACCCGTCACGCAGGTCAGCAAGCCAGCCGGGAACTCGGCCGTGACGCCCTTGAGGTTGTGACCGCGGGCGTTGACCACGCGCAAGCGCGGCGTCTCGTCGGTGAAGGCATGGCGCTGCGTGGGCACCTCGATGCGCAACACGCGGGCCAGGTACTGACCGGTGATGCTGTTGGGGTTGTCGAGGATCTCTTGCGGGCGACCTTGGGCCAGCACGCGGCCGCCGTGCACACCGGCACCGGGTCCCATGTCGACCACGTGGTCGGCGGCGCGGATCATGTCCTCGTCGTGCTCGACCACGATGACGCTGTTGCCGATGTCTCGCAGGTGCTGCAAGGTGCCGATCAGGCGGTCGTTGTCGCGCTGGTGCAGGCCGATGCTGGGCTCGTCCAACACATACATCACGCCGGTCAGACCCGAGCCGATCTGCGAAGCCAGGCGGATGCGCTGAGCCTCACCGCCCGAGAGCGTGTCGGCGCTGCGGTCCAGGCTGAGATAGTTCAAGCCCACGTCGTTCAAGAAGCGCAGGCGCGAGCGGATCTCGTTGACCACCTTCGAGGCGATCTCGGCCTTGGAGCCGATCAGGCTGAGCTGCTCGAAGTAATGCTGAGCCTCGGCCAGCGTGGCGTGCGCGATCTCAAAAATGGCGCGGGTCTCGCCCGTGTTGGCGTCCAGCAGCTTGACGTTGCGGGCCTCGGTGCGCAGGCGGGTGCCGTGGCAATCGGGGCAGGCCTTGGGCTGCTGGTAGCGGGCCAGTTCTTCGCGCACCGCGGCCGAGTCCGTCTCTTTGAAACGGCGTTCGAAGTTGTGGATGATGCCTTCGAAGGGGTGCTTACGCTTGACCTTGCGCTTCTTGCCCGAAGGGCCATCGGCCTCGTAGACGAACTCGATTTCTTCTTCGCCCGAGCCATACAGCAGCACGTGCTGAACATGCGCTGGCAGCTCTTCAAAGGGCTGCTCGACGTCAACGTCGTAGTGCTTGCCCAGCGTCTCGATCAGGCTGTAGGTGTAGGTGTTGCGGCGGTCCCACCCTTTGATGGCGCCACTGCCCATGCTCAGGGTCGGGAAGGCCACCACGCGCAGCGGATCGAACGCAATGACTTGGCCCAAGCCGTCACACGTTGGGCAGGCGCCCACAGGCGAGTTGAACGAGAACAGGCGCGGCTCCAGCTCGGCCAGCGAGTAGCTGCAGACCGGGCAAGCGAATTTGGCCGAGCACAGGTGCTCAAGCCCGCTGTCCATCTCAACAGCCAAGGCGCGGCCATCGGCCAGGCGCAAGGCGGCCTCGAAGCTCTCGGCCAAGCGCTGACGCAGGCCGGGGTTGCTGACGGTGATTTCACCGGGCAGGTCGGCGCGCACCTTGATGCGGTCAACGACCACGTCGATGTCGTGCTTCTCGTTCTTGACCAAGGGCGGCAAATCGGCCGCCTCAAGCACCTGCCCGTTGATCCGAAAGCGCACATAGCCCTGCGCCTGCATGCCGGCGAACAGGTCAGCGAACTCGCCCTTGCGCTCGCGCACCACGGGCGCGAGGATCATCAGCTTGGTCTCTTCGGGCAAGGCCATGACCATGTCCACCATCTGACTGACGCTTTGCGATTGCAGCGGCACATGGTGATCGGGGCAAAACGGCGTGCCAGCACGGGCGTACAACAGACGCAGGTAATCGTGGATCTCGGTGACCGTGCCCACGGTCGAGCGCGGGTTGTGGCTGGTGGCCTTTTGCTCGATGCTGATGGCGGGCGAAAGGCCCTCGATCAAGTCCACATCGGGCTTGTCCATCAATTGCAAAAACTGGCGCGCGTAGGCGCTCAGGCTTTCAACGTAACGGCGCTGGCCTTCGGCATACAGGGTGTCAAACGCGAGGCTGGACTTGCCCGATCCCGACAAGCCCGT
>CANCFV010000137.1 GCA_947377275.1 Burkholderiales bacterium
GACACGCCCATCTTGGACATGATCTTGCTCAGGCCCTTGCCGATGGCCTTGACGTAGTTGTAGATGGCCTTGTCGGCCGACAACTCGCCAGGCAGGTCCTTGGCCAGGGTGGCCAGGGTTTCCATCGCCAAGTAGGGGTGCACGGCTTCGGCACCGTAACCGGCCAGCACGGCGAAGTGGTGCACTTCACGGGCGGTGCCGGTTTCAACCACCAAGCCAGCCGAGGTACGCAGACCCTTGCGGACCAGGTGATGGTGGATGGCCGACAGCGCCAGCAAGGCGGGGATCGCGATGTTGGCGCGGTCCATCTTGCGGTCGGTGATGATCAGGATGTTGTGACCCGATTGGATGGCCTCAACGGCCTCGGCGCACAAGGATGCCAATCGGGCTTCAACGCCCTCACGGCCCCAATCAGCGGGATAGGTGATGTCGACTTCGTAGGGCTTGAACTTGCCGCCGGTGTGCTTTTCGATGTTGCGCAGGCGGGCCATGTCGTTGAAGTCCAGCACAGGCTGGGAGACTTCAAGGCGCATGGGCGGGTTCACCGCGTTGATGTCGAGCAGGTTGGGCTTGGGGCCGATGAACGACACCAAGGACATCACCACGTTTTCACGGATGGGGTCAATGGGGGGGTTCGTGACCTGGGCGAACAACTGCTTGAAGTAGTTGTACAGCGGCTTGTTCTTGCTCGAAAGCACGGCCAAGGGCGAGTCATTGCCCATGGAGCCGGTAGCTTCTTCGCCATTGGTGGCCATCGGGGCCATCAAGAACTTGACGTCTTCTTGCGTGAAGCCAAAGGCCTGTTGGCGGTCGAGCATGGACTCAGCGAACTCACCCACCGAGCCGGTGGCATCGATGCTGTCGAGCTTGATGCGGACGTTCTCGATCCACTGACGGTAAGGCTTGCTAGAGGCGTACTGCGACTTGAGCTCTTCGTCGTCGATGATGCGACCTTGTTCAAAATCGATCAGGAACATCTTGCCGGGCTGCAGGCGCCACTTCTTGACGATCTTGTTCTCAGGAATCGGCAACACGCCAGACTCAGAGGCCAACACGACCAGGTCGTCGTCGGTGATCAGGAAGCGTGCGGGGCGCAGGCCGTTGCGGTCGAGCGTGGCGCCGATCTGGCGACCGTCGGTGAAGACCATGGCGGCTGGGCCGTCCCACGGCTCCATCATGGCGGCGTGGTATTCGTAGAAGGCGCGGCGGCGCTCGTCCATCGTCGCGTGCTGCTCCCAGGCTTCTGGGATCATCATCATCGCGGCTTGGGCCAGCGGATAGCCTGACATGGTCAGCAGCTCGAGCGCGTTGTCGAACGTGGCCGTGTCAGATTGACCATCGAGGCTGATGGGGTAGAGCTTGCGCAGGTCATCGCCCAGCACGGGCGACTTCATCACGCCTTCGCGGGCACGCATCCAGTTGAAGTTGCCCTTGACCGTGTTGATTTCGCCGTTGTGGGCGACCATGCGGTAAGGGTGGGCCAGCGGCCATTCAGGGAAGGTGTTGGTCGAGAAGCGTTGGTGGACCAGGGCCAGGGCCGAGACCACGCGCTCGTCTTTCAGGTCAAGGTAGTACTTGCCCACCTGATCGGCCAGCAGCAGGCCCTTGTAGATGATGGTGCGGCACGACATGCTGGGCACGTAGTACTCGCCGCCATGAGTCAAGTTCAGACCTTGGATCTTGCTGGACGCCGACTTGCGGATGACGTAGAGCTTGCGCTCCAGGGCATCGGGCACCAGGATGTCAGGGCCACGGCCAATGAAGACTTGGCGCATGACCGGCTCTTTTTCGCGCACGGTGGGCGACATGGGCATGTCGCGATCGACCGGCACATCACGCCAGCCCAGCAGGATCTGGCCTTCGGCCTTGATGGCGCGCTCCATCTCTTGCTCGCAAGCCTGGCGCGAGGCCTGCTCTTTGGGCAAGAAGATCATGCCAACGCCGTATTCGCCGGGCGGAGGCAACTCCACGCCCTGCTTGGCCATCTCGGCACGGTAGAAGTCGTCGGGGATCTGAATCAGCAGACCAGCACCATCACCCATGAGCGGGTCGGCACCCACCGCGCCACGGTGGTCGATGTTTTCCAGGATCTTGAGGCCCTGGGCCACGATGCTGTGCGCCTTGAGGCCCTTGATGTGGGCCACGAAACCCACGCCGCAGGCGTCGTGCTCGGCATTGGCGTACAAGCCCATGTCAGCCGCAGCTTGGATTTCTTGGGCGGTGGCCGTGACCAGATGGTCAGCGGGAGCGGTAGGGAACGAGGTTCCCGAAGTCGCCTGGGTCATGTGGGCGCTCCAGATGTGAGTGAGGGGAGACAACAAGAAAGGCATAAGGATACTCCCTAAGCAAAGAGCCCTCAAGCCTTAAAAAATAGGGTCGGATCAGAATTAAACAAAGCGCATGTGCAGGCCACTCAATAATTAGGGTCAGATCAATCAAGCCCCGTCGTCATGCACCTTGCGAGGGCGGCCGCGGGGCTTGGGCAAGAGCCGGCGCCCCACCTGGGCCTCCAGTTGCACAGCCGCCTCAGGCGCCATCAGCGCCCAACCTGCATGCATGGCCTGGGCCAACTCCGTCAATTGCAACGAAGACAAACCCGCTTCCAAGCGCTGCCGCCAAGCCGCCTCCCGGTCGAACGGGGTGTTGCCCAATGCCCAGAACAGGGCATGGTCAGAGACCAGAGGGTCCGAGCGCAAGCCCAGGTGAAAGGGCGCGCTGCACCATCGGTCTTCGGACCACTGCAGCGCTCCGGCGGCACGCACACCATGCGTTTCGACGAAGACCATGGCATCAAGCAAATAACGCGCCGGGTCCAGCACCGTGGCACGAAAGCGACCAGACCACAGCCCACCCTGCCGCGCATGCCGGCGATTGAAGCCAGCGACGTAGCGGCGCCCCACAGCCTGCATGGTCAAGCTCAGCGCTTCGTCAGACGCAGGCGTGAGCACAAGGTGAAAGTGATCGCAGGCCAAAGCATAAGCATGCAAAGCCACGCCGTTCTGGTCAGCGGCTTCGCGCAGGGCGGCCAGCAGGGACTGGCGATCGGTATCGTCGCGGGCAAGCAGTTGGCCTTCGTGCACGCGCTGCACGACGAGGTGGGGCCAACCAGTCACCCCCACGCGTGAGAGTCGGGCCATGTGGAACTCGCATGTTTGATCTGACCCCATTATGCGGGCCGTGCGCGCGACGCCATGTCGCGACAAAGCGTGATTGACCACACCTTGAACGCCCCCCATTCAAGGGGGAAAAGCCCGCTTTCAAGGACTTCCCCCGTTGTGATGACTCTGCTGCGCTGGGTACCCTCGGGCTGTTCATGTACCGGCTCGCATTGCACAACCGACGTCATTTTTTGACGCCTGCACCGAAAAGCCTCCCCATATCAGTAGTTCTGGAGTTTGTTGATGGCTGATTCGTCTCGCCCCCCCCTGTCCACCGTGGCCGCCTCGCGCCTGTCGGGATGGTTGGGGCACCTGGGGGTCAGCCCAATGGCCTTCGATGACACGCTCAGCCTGATCGACCCTTTGCTGGCAATCCATCACCTGCGCGCCCGCGTGGTCAGCAAAGTGAGCGAAACACCATCGGCCAGCACCGTGGTGCTGCAAGCCGGCGCCGCCTTCCACGGGCTGCTGCCAGGTCAATACGTGATGATCGGCGTGACCATTGCGGGCGTGCGCCACCGCCGGGCTTACTCGCCCCGCGCCATGGCCGGCCACCCAGGTCGCTTTGCGATCACGGTGCAACGCCAGCCTGAGGGCTTCGTGTCCAAGTTCATCAACGAATCGTTGCAAGTGGGCACAGTGATCGACATTGAACAAGCCGCCGGCGAGTTCACACTGCCCTTGCCGCTGCCTACACAGGTGTTGCTGGTGGCCGGTGGCAGTGGCATCACGCCGAGCATGTCGATGCTGGAGCACCTGCACGCCAAGGCGCGGCACACCCGCGTGACCCTGGTGTATTTCGCCCGCAGCGCACATGAACGCATCTTCGGCCAGGCCTTGCAGCAACTGGCGGCGAACTGGCCTCAGTTTCAGTACGTGCCGATCGACAGCGTGGCCAACACCCCAAGCGACGGGGGTGGACGCCCTGCGCCCCAGGCACAGGCACCTGTGCAGTTGCTGGACATCGAGCTGCTCAACCGCATCATGCCCAACTGGGCCGAGGTGCCGGCTTACTGCTGCGGCCCTGCGCCCCTGATGGATGCGGCGCGCGCGCTGTGGCATGCAGCCAGCGCCAGCGCCAACCTGCACCTCGAGGCCTTTGCGCCGCCCAAGCCCTCAGGCGACCCCAATGAGCACCACAGCGTGCGACTGTTGCGTGACCACAGCGCCCAGCACTTCGATGCCGCAGGCAACCAGACCTTGCTGGTGGCCGGGGAAGAGGCGGGCCTGAGCATCCAGCACGGCTGCCGCCAAGGCATTTGCCACGAATGCACCTGCCGCCTCAACAGCGGCTCGGTGCGCGACATCGCCACGGGCGAGCGCATTGACGGGCAGGGCCAACCCATCCGCCTGTGCGTGAGCAGCGCCATGAGCGACCTCGAACTCGAAGCTTTGAATTGAACGGGCTGCCGCCCCAGCAGGACAGACCATGACCCACAAGACCATGCAAATCGGCCCCAAGTCGCTTGAAGAACTCGAAGCCTTCCAGCACGAGCTGGACGCCATCAAAGAAGAGACGCGCCAGACCTTGGGCGAACGCGACGCCAAATACATCCGCAGCATCTTGCGCCTGGTGCGCGTGACCGAGACCCTGGGCCGCGCCCTGTTAATGTTTGGCTGGTTCCCGCCCACATGGGTGTTGGGCGCGGCTTTGCTGGGCATCAGCAAAATCATCGACAACATGGAGCTCGGCCACAACGTGATGCACGGTCAGTTCAATTTCATGAACGACCCGCAGTTCCATGGCGACACCTTCGATTGGGACAACACCTGCCCCAAAGAAGAGTGGCGCCACTCGCACAACTTTGTGCACCACACCTACACCAACGTGATCGGCAAAGACCGCGACTTTGGCTATGGCCTGCTGCGCCTATCGACTGACCTGCGCTGGAGCCCTCTGCACGCCTTCCAGTTGGTCCTGACGGCCTTGCTGGCGACCTTCTTCCAGTGGTTCGTGGCGGTGCATGATCTGCAGCTGGACAAGGTCGTGATCGGGCGCAAGAAGTGGTCGTCGGTACGCCCGCAGTGGTTGTTGGTGCGCGCCAAAATGTGGCGCATCGTACGCCGTGACTACGTCGTCTGGCCACTGGCTGGTGCGGTGGTGGGCGGGGTGTTTGGCCACGCACAAGACGGCGCGCTGGCCGTGCTGCTGGGCAATGTGGTGGGCAACCTGATCCGCAATGTGTGGGCCTGGGCCATCATCTTCTGCGGCCACTTCACTGACAACATCTACACCTTCAGCCGCGAGTCGATCGAGGGCGAAACCAAGGGCCAGTGGTACCTGCGCCAAATCCTGGGTTCGAGCAACATCAGCGGCGGCCCCGTGCTGCACATGATGAGTGGGCAGCTGTCTCACCAGGTCGAACACCACCTCTTCCCTGACATCCCGGCCAACCGCTATGTCGAGATGGCGCCCAAGGTGCGTGCCGTGTGCGCCAAATACGGTGTGCCCTACAACATTGGCTCGTTCGGCTGGCAGCTGATGACCGTGTTCAAGCGCATCGCGCGTTACAGCCTGCCGGGCGGTTCGCAAAAGGCTGTGCACATCGAGGTCGAGTCGATCTTGCCTGAGCAGGCTTGAACGGCCCAACCCTGGATCTTGTCCTCCATGCACACAGCCTCTCACCGCCCTCACCCTGGTCCCCAAACACCGGAAGCCTTTGACCGCTTTGCTGCCGAGCTCGATGCGGTGAAGGCGCGCGCCAAAGCACAGGTGGGTGAGGCAGACGCCACCTACATCAAGCGCCTGCTGTGGGCCATCCGCGGCTGCGAGTCGGCAGGCCGCTTGCTCTTGGTGGGCGGGCCTTGGTGGCCCACATGGTGGTTGGGCACCCTGCTTTTGGGCCTGGCCAAGTGCCTGGAGAACATGGAGTTCGGCCACAACGTGATGCATGGGCAATATGAGTGGATGAACGATCCGCGCTTTGAGGGCAAGCGGCACGAAGGCGACAGCCCGGTCACCAAAGAAGATTGGCGCTCGTACCACAACCACATGCACCACCACTACACCAACGTGCATGAGGTGGACCGCGACTTCGGCTACGGCATGGTGCGGCTGTCGAGCGACACGCCCTGGGAGCCTCGCCACCTGACGCAACTGCCCTATGTGATCCTGGTGGGGCTGCTGTTCGAGTGGGCCATTGCCGTGCACAACCTGGAGGTCGAGCGCCTGCGCACTGACCGTGCCGCCACCCTGGAGCGCATCCGCGTGCTGTGGCCCCGCACCCGCGCCAAGATGGGTCACCAGTTCCGCAAAGACTATGTGTGGTGGCCTTTGCTGGCCGGCGCGCTGGGCGGCCTGGGTGCCATGGCGGTGACGCAGGACGCACAACAAGCCGGCCACTGGGCCTGGGACACCGCCCTGGCCGTGCTGGCAGGCAATGGGGTAGCCAACCTGATCCGCAATGTGTGGACCTTCGTGGTGATCTTCTGCGGGCATTTCACCGACGGCGTTTACCTCTTCGATGCCAAGAGCGTGGCCACCGAGAGCCGCGGCCAGTGGTATCTGCGCCAGATCTTGGGCTCGAGCAACCTGCGCGGCGGCGCCATGTTCCACCTGATGACGGGCAACCTGAGTCACCAGATCGAACACCACCTCTTCCCCGACCTGCCAGCGCGCCGCTATGCCCAAGTGGCACCCGAGGTGCGCGCCATCTGCCAGCGCCACGGCGTGCCCTACAACACGGGCTCGCTGTGGGCGCAATTCTTCACGGTGGCCCGGCGCATCGCACGCCACAGCTTGCCCGGTGGCCAACGGCTGCTGACGCTGTTGCCCACAACCACGCCAGCCACACCCAGCGAGGCCACGGCGGCAAGGCCCCATTGAGCGCTGGGTGCGACCTGGCACCCATTTCACCTCGCAAGACAAGCCCGGCAAGACCGGGCTTTTTTCTGGGCGGCTTTTGGGTGGTTTCAACGCCTGCACGAATGCGTTTGTCAGGTTTTTTCTGACACGAGGCTCAGCGGCACGCCGACGCGCCTTACAGCGCGTTGCCTATTCAGAAAACCGGGGGGCGTGCCCAGAATTCATCCTATGCCAGCACACAACACACGCTGACACGTCGAACAGACACCCAAAACCGCCCCTCCAAATCATCCAAGGAACACGCCATGAACGCCGACCAAATCCTGATGGAAATCCGCGAAGCCAACCTGTCGTACCTGATGCTGGCCCAGAGCCTGATCCGCGCCGACCGCGAACAAGCGCTGTTCCGCCTGGGCATTTCGGAGGACACCGCGGCCATGCTGAACACCTTGACGCCCGCCCAGATCATGAAGATCGCAGCCAGCAACACCTTGCTGTGCCGCATGCGTGTGGATGACGACCTGGTGTGGAGCCTGCTGACCAACCACGGCAAGTCGAGCAACGACAGCGTGACCCGCCTGCACGCCAACATCCTGATGGCGGGCCGTCATCAAGAGGCAGCCTGATCCACCGATCAAGCCGCATCGCCCCTGACACCTGCCCCCATACAAGACACCGACGGAGAGACCACCATGCGCATCAAAAGCCTGTTGACCGAAGCCAAGCAAATCGACCGCGCCGTCACCCTGATCCACTTGGGTGCCCGCCTGCAAGTGCTGGAATCGGAGACCGACATGTCTTACGAGCGCCTGCTGCGTCTCTATAAAGAAGTCTCGGGCAAGTCGCCCTCGAAAGGCCAGCTGCCGTTTTCGACCGACTGGTTCATGACCTGGCAGCCCAACATCCACGCCAGCCT
>CANCFV010000138.1 GCA_947377275.1 Burkholderiales bacterium
AGCGCGCGCCACAGGTGGGCGGGCATCTGCATGATCTTGTCGGGCGTCTTGGCGCTGCGCACCCAGGCACCGATTTCAACGTGCTGATCGGGCGTCAGCAGGTTCAACGAAAGCATCTCATCGAGCATGTGCATGATGGCCTCCTTGTGGAGCACAACTGACTTGATGATGGCACAGGCCACCTGCCCTTGGCGCGCGAAATGCCCCCTTTGCCCACCACTGATACCTTGAATGAGGGGGCCAAGCGGGGAGCATCTCACCCATTTGCATGATGCGGGCCGCAGCGCCGCCTGATACAAGAAGACATCAAACCAGCTCGTCAGCAAACGCGCGCATTGTTCATGGATACGGCCATTTTTTTGCTTGACCACACGGCAGCAGTGCTTTTCAGCAACGACCATGCAGCGCGGCTTTTGCAAAGTGACGACCGGGTGCTGGTGGTGCAAGGCAAACTCACTTTTACGTGCGCTGCTTGCACGGCGAAGCTCATCGATTGCCTGACGCCACGAGGAAAGCAACGCGGCGCATCCAAAGCCAAAGCCAAAGCCAAAGCCAACAGCTTGGCTCATTTACCGGCATCGAGCTCTGGCTCAGCGCTGACCGTGCGGCTCGCCGCCATGAATGCCCAACTGGCCACAACAACCGCCGGCTCGCCTGCGGGGCTTGTTGAGATCCGGCAAGCCAACGCCCCGCGATTTTCGCAAGAATCCCTGTGTGTTCTGTTTGGCTTGACCAAGAAAGAGGGCAGCGTCGCAGAGGCCTTGGCCAACGGCCTGTCGGTTGAAGAGGCCGCCGTTGTGCTGGGCATCACGGGGGGCACAGCGCGCACCCACCTGAACAACTGCCTGAGCAAAACCAACACCAACCGACAAGCTCAACTGGTGAGTTTGATCTGGCGATGCAGCCACCCCCTGAATAAGTGAAACCACGTTCAGCTGACCAAACCCACCCCATTCGCTAGAAGACACCCGGGTTTACAAAGCGAAACAATGAGGCGAGTTATCCAAATTGGGAAGCCTGCAATGAATCGCCCGTCTAAGCGTCCAGTATTCCGTCTCAGCGCCATGTGCGTCGCCATCGCCATGGCATTCAACCCCATGTCAGTGGCGCATGCCGATGTGGCCACGTGGACTGGGAGTGTAGACACCTCTTGGGCCAACGGCGCCAACTGGAGCGGCGGCGTTTCACCCTCGTTCATGGACGTGATCATTGACGGCGCGAGCACGGTGGCCTCGTCGGTCTTCATGGACATGAGTGACACCGTCAAGTCGCTTGTCATTGACGCAGGCGATGGCCTCACCAACAACGGCTACACCTTGACACTGGGCGGCTCGGTGACCAACCAAGGCTTGCTCACCATCAGCGGCGGCGCCTTGCTGCTGGCCGCAGACGTGACCCTGGCAGGCACCGGCCAGACGGTGCTCAACGGTGGCTACATCGACAGCACTGGCGCCGCCTACACCCTGACCATTGATGCCGGCCACACCCTCAAGGGCAACGGCTACTTGAGTGGCTACACCGGCTACAACACCAGCCTAGTCAACAAGGGAACCATCATTGCCGATAACACGGCAGGCTCCCCCTTGTACTTCTACGGCCCCAGCCTGGACAACACCTCGGGCCTGATCAAGGTGGCCGATGGCGCCAACTTCTACGTGGGCAGCGGCACGGTTTCAGGTGGCACCGTGCAGGGCTTGGGTGCCAACAGCACCATTGGCGGCAGTGGCAGCTTTAGCAACTTGCTGCTCAAGGGCGGCTTCAACGTCTCGGGCAGCTCGTTCAACAACGTGGTGTTTGAAGACACCAACGTCATCAGCAGCTCCGCCAACATCAGCGGCACCATCACAAACAAGGGCAGCATCACCATCAACAGCGGCCTGTTGCTGGCCTCAGACGTGACCCTGACCGGCAACGGCCAGACCGTGCTCAACGGTGGCTACATCGACAGCACTGGCGCCGCCTACACACTGACCATCGACACCGGCCACACCCTCAAGGGCCACGGCAACTTGAGTGGCGTCACCGGCTACTACGCCAGCCTCGTCAACAAAGGAACCATCATTGCCGATAATACGGCAGGCAACCCCTTGTACTTCTACGGCCCCAACCTGGACAACAGCGCAGGCCTGATCAAGGTGGCCGATGGCGCAACCTTCTACGTGAACAGCGGCACGGTTTCAGGTGGCACCGTGCAAAGCCTGGGCACCAACAGCACCATTGGCGGCGGTGGCAGCTTTAGCAACATGCTGATCAAGGGCGGCATCAACATATCAGGCAGCTCGTTCAACAACGTGGTGTTTGAAGACGCCAACGTGATCACCAGCACGGCCACTGTGAGCGGCACCATCACCAACAAGGGCAGCATCACTTTGAACGGCACGGCCTTGTTGCTCGGCTCAGACGTGACCCTGACTGGCACCGGCCAGACCGTGCTCAACGGTGGCTACATCGACAGCACTGGCTCCTCCGCCTACACCCTGACCATCGACACCGGCCACACCCTCAAAGGCTATGGTTACTTGGGTGGCGGCTATTACGGCTACTACGCCACCAACGTCACCAACAAGGGCACCATCTTTGCGGACAACACGGCAGGCTCCCCCTTGTACTTCTACGGCTCCAGCCTGGACAACACCTCGGGCCTGATCAAGGTGGCCGATGGCGCCACCTTCTCCGTGGGCAACAGCACGGTTTCAGGTGGCACCGTCCAGGGCTTGGGTTCGGGTGGCGCCACTATTTCAGGCGGCACGTACAAAGACCTGACACTGACAGGCAAACTGCAAGCCAGCAGCGCCACCATCAGCGGCACCATCAACAACAAGGGCAGCATCACTATCAACAACAGCTTTTTGTTGCTGGCCTCAGACGCAACCCTAACCGGCACCGGCCAGACCGTGCTCAACGGCGGCTACATCGACAGCACTGGCTCCGCCCACACCCTGACCATCGACACCGGGCACACGCTCAAGGGCTACGGCTACGTGGGTGGCGGCTATTACGGCTACAACGCCAGCCTCATCAACAAAGGCACGATCATTGCCAACACAGCGGGCAGTTCTTTGACGTTCTATGGCCCGGACTTCAAGAACCTTGGCGTGGTGAAGGTCGATGTCAACAGCCGACTTCAAGTCGCCTCCGCCAACCTGGTGCAAGACGACGCGGCCGCCAAAACCATCGTCGATGGCGTGCTAACTGCCCCGCAAATTGAGCTGAAGGCGGGCACGCTCTCGGGCAACGGCGAAGTGGTGGGTGCGGTGCTCAACACGGGTGGTGATGTCGGGCCAGGTGCTTCGCCTGGCAAACTGACCATCACAGGTGACTACACACAAACCACCGGCGGCCGCTTGACGATCGACATCTCTGGCGACGAGCAGGGCTTGAGCTACGACTGGTTGGCCATCAGTGGATATGCCGCTTTGGGGGGCGACTTGTACCTGAACGTGGGCTACGCACCGGCAGATGGCACCTCGTTCACGTTCCTGACATCCGTTCTGGGAGTTTCAGGCGCGTTCGACCATATTTATGCCAACGGGTGGAAAGTGGCCACCAGCTATGGCGCCAACGACGTGAGGGTGACGCTGACCGCGGCGGCCGTACCCGAGCCAGGCAGCATCTTGATGCTCCTGGCGGGTCTGGGCGTGGTGGCGCTTGCTCGCCCGCGCCTTGCCAAGCAGGCTTGATGCGGCACCTCTGATTCGGCAACTGGCAGTTCGGCTACCTCAAAAATCCATGGCTGCCAGCAAGGCATCCACATCGTCTTGCTGCAAGGCCTTGTCGGGCACTTGCGGGCCTTCCAGCTTGTGCATCTCGGCCTCGGCCTGAGCCAACTCAGGGTGCTCGCGGTCGCTGTCTTTGAGCACCATCAGCAGCTGCGTTTCGGTGCGCGTGATGATGTCCACCACCTTCTTGATCACCTGCCCTGACAGGTCCTGGAAGGACTGGGCCATCATGATCTCGGTCAGCAGCGCGTTCTGAGCCTCGGCAAACAAGGCGGCGCGCTCGGCGTAGTCGGCGCACTGCTTCATCATGGCCTTGCACATGACTGGGCTGAGTTCGCCATCGGCGCGCTGGCGCAGGGTCTCGGCGATTTCACGGCCGCGGTCGGCCATGGCATTGCACTCTGGCTGGCCTTGGTCGATGGTGGACAAGACCTTGTGGGCGGCCTCTTCGGTGAGCTTGCCCACGTAGACCAGACGGTCGCGCGCGTCGGGGATCTCGTGCGTCACCTCGGTCAGCACATGGTGCACACCCAGCTCGTGCAAGGCATTGTGCAAGGTGCGGGTGAGGGCCCCGATCTGGTCGGGGGTCTGTTGGTGCTGCGGTGTCATCATGGCGATTGAGGGCGTCCCGTGCTTCGTGTTGACCTGTGCACCCAAACACCACCTCAACCAGCAGCGTCGGACACACAGGGCAATCGACACAAATGGGGCATTTCTTGAGCGATAGAAGCGATCGCCTGTGACCAAGTTGGCACTGAGCTTCGGTGTCATGCGCCAGGTCACCCTGGAAAAGGTGAGGTGGCCCCAAAGTGGCCCCGCGCAGGACGCGAGGGGCCAGGTCGGCGGGCGTTGACCGGGCGACCGCTGGCGAAACCGCGCGCGCCCAGGCCTCAGTGGCCGCGGGGGCTTTTGCCCTTGGCCGCGCCTTTGGCCTTGGCTTCGACCGGAGCCGATGCCGCCAGCGCCTGACCGGTGATGCCGGCAAACAGGGCTGCAGCGCGCACCTTGATTTCGAGCAGTTCGTCGGCACTGACCGAATACTGGCCCGTGGTGCGGTTGACCTTGATGCCAAATTCAACGTCTTTGCCGTTGTTGGTCAAGGTGCCGCAGGTGAATTGGTAGTCTTCGCTTTCGCAAGGCAAGCCTTCAAAAGCGGCGTCGTAGTCTTCGTATTCGACGCGGCTGATCTCGCCACTGGCCAGGTCAAGGTAACCGCTGGCGTCGATCACTTCGTCGCTCAGTTCATCGGCAATGGCAATGCGCACCTTCAAATCCACGTTCTTGTCCTTCAGCGTCTAAACCCGGATTTTTGCACGCCGCACCGCTCTGGCGCGCGAAGGCGCTTTTGAAGTCCAATACAGACATGGAAGAAATGCACAACATCGAGCGGCGCCTGACCGAGCTGGAGATCAAACTGAGCTTCACCGAAGACTTGGTTGAAGACCTCAACCAGATCATCGTGCGCCAGCAACAGCAACTCGACGCCGTCATGCGCGAATTGCTGCAACTGCGTCAGCAAGGGCCCGACGACGGCACCTCACCGTTTCGCAGCCTGCGCGACGAGCTGCCGCCGCACTACTGAAAACCGCTTCAAAGCCACGACAAGCGAGTGATGCGGGGTGATCGTGCGCCAAGGCAGGCACCACCAAAGCTGGATGCAAGGTACCGTCAAGTGTCTCCACACGGATCTCACGCCACCATGAACAAAACCGCCGCCTTGGGCTTGAGCGCCCTCGTTTTGCTGGGCTGCACCAGCGCCCCCCTGGGGCAAGCGGTGGCCGCGCCGGTACCCGCCCTGCAGGCCGTGCCCAAGATCGACCTGACCCGCTACCAGGGCCGCTGGTACCAAATTGCGTACTACCCCAACACGTTTCAAAAGCAGTGCGTGAGCGGCACCACCGCCGACTACCAAAACATGAGCAACGGTCAGGTGATCGTGACCAACACCTGCACCAAGAGCGATGGCAGCCCCAGCCAAGTGGTTGGGCTGGCGCGCCTGCAGCAACCGCGTCTGCTGGGCATTGCCCTGGCGCCGGGCGTGCCGCAAAAGTTGGAAGTGCGCTTTGCCCCCAGCTGGCTGTCGTGGGTGCCGGGTGTGTGGGCGCCTTACTGGGTGATCCAGCTGGCCGATGACTACCGCTACGCCGTGGTCGGCGAGCCCTCGCGCAAGTACCTGTGGATCCTCTCGCGCACGCCCACCCTGGCCGCCGGCGACCGGGCGCAGATCACCGGCATGCTGCAACAGCAGGGCTACGACCCGGCCAAGCTGCAAGAAGAGCCTCAGCCCCAAGCGGTGCCAGCAGCTGCCCCTTGAGGCCGCAACGCGGGCATCCCCTGAACCCGATTTGTCACCGGGGGACGAGGCTAGGGCGGGAGTCCGGCACAATCAGCCCCCATGACCGAGGCGAGCCTTCCCGACCCCACCGCAGACGCCCTTGAGGGCCGGGGCTTTGACAGCCACTTCCGCGACCCAGAATTTGCGCCCGAGCAGCCACTGGCCTGGGCCCTGGGCCAAAGGCTCGATGTGCTCGACGCCCTGCGGGGCCTGTTCAGCGGCGCGCAAGGCCTGGTGCAACTGCGCCTGTGGTGCTTCATGGAGCTCGCCACCCAGCCTCAGGCACGCCTGAGCCGCGACGACGTCAACCGCCTGTTCCACGTCCTGCTGCCCGACTCGCTCGATGGCGCCCTCAAGCGCCTGCGCGACCTGAACCTGCTGGTGTGGGACGCCACCGCGCAGGACTACCACCTCAGCCCCCTGGCGCAGCAGGTGCACGGCCTGCTGGCCCCGCTGACCACGCCACCGGCCGCTGAATACGACGAAATGGCCACCCTGCTGGCCCAGGTCGCCGGGGCGCAGCAGCTGGGTTTGGTCAGCACGAACCAGCTCAAGCACCTGCACGCCCAGCTGGCACGCCTGCACGACGAGTTCGCCGAGGCCATTGCCAGCGGTTCCGAAGCGCGCCTGCGCCTGGCCCAGCCCCGCTTCGACCGCGCCCTGGCGCTGGTCGACCGGGCCGGCCAGGCCCTGACCGCCTTGATCCGCGCCGAGCACGAAGACCCGCGCCTGGAGCGCGAAGCCCGCGCCATCGGCCAGGAACAGGCCCGCCTGCTGTCCATGGCCAGCCAGTTCACGCGCGCCCTGCAGCAAGCTGACCGCCAACGCGTCACCTTGGGCTCGACGGGCCTGACCACCTCCGACGTGCGCGCCTGGCTGCAAGGCCACCCTGCGCTGTACCAGCTGGTGGGCGAAGCTTTGTCGGTGCCGGTACGCCCGGTCATGGTCAGCCAGCACGATTTGGTGGACGTGGCCGAAGGCGAGTTCGAGCGCGACCGCCCCGGTGCCGCCAGCGCCGCCGGCCTGCCCCCACCCGCCGAAGCCGCCAGCGGCACGCTCGACACCCTGAGCCTGCCCGCTGAGCTGGGCGGCCTGATCGACCAGCTCAGCCGCTGGCAAACGCTGTGGGCCGACGAAGCCGCCATCCCCTCGGACCAGACCGACGCCGATGGCCAGCCCATGCCGCCCACCCCACCGCCCAGCGAGCGCCCGATCAACGAAGCCATCCTGGGTGGCCGCTTTGCGCAGGCCGCCTACCGCATGCAACTGATGCCCCTGGTAGGTGACGCCCAAGCCAAGACCCTCAAAGGCCTGACGGGTGACCTGGCCCGTGCCCCGTGGACCTGGCAACTGCAAGCCCACCATGTGGCCACCGACGACGAAGCCGTGGCCCTGATCAGCCATGGCACCTTGCGCCTGCTGACCGAGGCTGAACTGGCCGCTGGCGGCCCGCTGCCCTTTGAGGGCGACGAAGCCTCGCAAAGCGAGGTCGTCATCACGCCAGCTGCCGCGCCCAAGAAAACCAAAAAGACCTTCAAACGAGCATGAGCAACCACCTGGACGACGCGGCCCTGCTGGCCGCCGAACTGCTGGCGCGCCGCTGGCTGCCACGCCAACACCCCAAGGTCAAACGCGCCCTGATCGACGCCGACCTGTGGGCCGCCACGCAAGACCGCCTGGCCCA
>CANCFV010000139.1 GCA_947377275.1 Burkholderiales bacterium
CTCGATGGCACCGTGTCCGCCAGTGGCGACAACGTCTTGCTGATCGCCACCTCCAACCGCCGCCACCTGCTGCCCGAATACCACTCGGACAACAAAACCTACAAGCACACCGCCGATGGCGAGCTGCACCCCGGCGAGGCGGTGGAAGAAAAGATCTCGCTGTCTGAGCGCTTTGGCCTGTGGATCAGCTTCTATCCCTTCAGCCAGGATGAGTACCTGGCCATCGTGGCGCAGTGGCTCAGGCACTTTGGTTTGCCGGACGAGGCCATGGCGCAGGCACGCCCGCAAGCCTTGGTGTGGT
This sequence comes from Burkholderiales bacterium, assembly GCA_947377275.1. Lineage (GTDB taxonomy): Bacteria > Pseudomonadota > Gammaproteobacteria > Burkholderiales > Burkholderiaceae_C > Aquabacterium. Next base: position 302 of record CANCFV010000139.1, read on the forward strand.
CGCTGGAGCGCGGCTCGCGCTCGGGCCGGGTTGCCTATCAATTTGCGCGCGACTTTGCCGGCCGCGATGCCTCGGAGCGTGGCCATGTCTGACACCCGTGACACCACACCCGCGCCCAGCAACGAGCGCAAGTCGTATCACGTCATGGACGCCACCGATCGCCCGCCCGTCGAGGTGGCCGTGGGCGTGCTGATCGAGCGCGATGCGCAAGGTACGGAAGGGCGCTTCTTGCTGACCTCGCGCCCCGATGGCAAGGTCTATGCGGGCTACTGGGAGTTTCCGGGCGGCAAGCTCGAAGCCGGTGAAACGGTCGAGCAGGCCTTGCGACGCGAGCTCATCGAAGAGCTCGGCATCACCATTGGCGAGGCCCATCCTTGGCAGATCGAGGTGATGGACTACCCCCATGCGCGCGTGCGCCTGCACTTTTGCAAGGTCTACGACTGGCAGGGCGAGTTTGAGATGCGCGAAGGCCAGCACATGGCTTGGCAGACGCTGCCGGTGGACGTGGTGCCTGTGTTGCCAGGCACCATCCCTGTCTTGCAATGGCTGGCCTCAGAGCGAGGCCATGCCGGTTTGACGCACGAGGCCTGATCAGTTCGAGGCAGCGCTGGCGGGGGCTGAGGCAGCGGGGGCCGGCTCTTCGGTGTGCGTGGCATCAACGCCATGCTTTTCGCCGCTCATGTCGATGTTGCCATCGCTCTTCATCAGCACAAACACAGCCAGCGCAGCAAAGGCCACGAAGGCCAGCAACATCTTCCACATGGGGTTCTCTCCATCAGGGTGGTTTCACTCGACACACGACACCGGGTGGGCGCCTGTTGCCACCCCGGTCGGGCGGCGAGGGGCATTGTGAGGCGCTGCTGATGCGCCACCGCCTCGGTAGCTTCCCTAGTTTGCCCTGGGCGTGCATCGTTCATGGTCTGCATGCTTGCGTTGGCGCAAGGTCGCTGCGTTATCCTGCAGCGCACCAGCCAGATCCCCTGGGCCCGACCCCTTCCGACCAGCGAGACACCTCATGAGCTACCAGACCCTGAACTGCGCCGTCGACGATGACGGCGTGATGCTGTTGACCCTCAATCGCCCTGAGCAACTCAATTCGTTCACCGTGGAGATGGCCAATGAGTTGGTGGATGTGTTCACCCAGGCCAGCGACGACGACCGCGTGCGCGCCATCGTGGTCACGGGTGCGGGCAAGGCTTTTTGCGCCGGTATGGACCTCACGAAAGAGGGCAATGTGTTCGGCCTGGACGAGGCCCAGCAGCCCACCCTCAAAGACATGCACGAGCGCCTGGACGACCCAGCCATCTTCCATGGCGTGCGCGACACCGGTGGCCGCGTGGTGCTGTCGATCTTCAGCTGCAAGAAGCCTGTCATTGGCGCCATCAACGGTGCAGCGGTGGGCATCGGTGCCACCATGACCTTGCCCATGGACATCCGTCTGGCCTCTGAAAAGGCCCGCATCGGCTTTGTGTTTGGGCGCATCGGCATCGTGCCCGAGGCCTGCTCCAGCTGGTTCTTGCCGCGCATCGTGGGCATTTCCCAGGCGCTGGAGTGGACCTACATGGCCGACGTGTTCGATGGCCATGAGGCCCAGCGCGGCGGCCTGGTCAAGGCCGTGGTGCCTGCCGACCAGTTGTTGGACGAGGCCATGAAGATCGCACGCCGCATCGCCACCGAGCGCTCGGCCGTGGGCATCGCCCTGACGCGTCAGATGATGTACCGCAACTCGGCGCAACCGCACCCGCTGGCCGCGCACCAGGTCGACTCGCTGGCCATGTTCTACACGAGCATCGGCGATGGCAAAGAGGGCGTGCAAGCCTTCTTGGAAAAGCGTCCGGCCCAGTTCACGAGCAAGACCTCGCAGATGCCCGACTTCTACCCCTGGTGGGAATGAGCTTGGCCGCAGCCCTCGTGTGGGGCTTGCGCCCATGAAAAAGCCCGGCACAAGGCCGGGCTTTTTCGTCGTGGTTGCCGCAAACGGTGGGCTCGTCAGCCCGGTCTGCGGCGCGCCGCGATCACTTCAAGTGGTTGCTCACGAGCTTGGTCAGCTCAAACATCGTCACTTGGGGCTTCTCAAAGATCACCTTGAGCTTGTCGTCTGCATTGATGTTGCGCTTGTTGGCGGCATCTTGCAGATTGTGCTTCTTGATGTATTCCCACACCTTCTTGGTCACCTCGGTGCGTGGCATCGGGGTGGCGCCGATGATGGCGGCCAGGTCAGCGCTGGGGGTCAGCGGCTTGAGGAAAGCGGCGTTGGGGGCGCGCTTGGCGGGGGCAGCCTTCTTGGCTGCAGGGTCTTTGGTGGCCACAGCCTTTTTGGCTGGGGCTTTCTTCGCAGTTGCCATGTGAATTCACTCCGTTGAGGGTCAGATCTGATGCGGGCCCCGGGCGCTGGCTGCCTTTGCGTTGGCTGTAGGCGTTGGCTTGAGCGCTTGCGTTCCTCGGGGGCGTGCGTGGCAGATGGTAATGCCTTCTCTGGGTAAAACCAGGGTGAAACACCCTTTGTGGCCCTCGAACGTCAGGAAATTCCGCTGGGGCGACCCGGCTTGAGGGTCTTTCGCTGCCCTGCGGCGGCCCAGTGACGTTGCGCCGGCCAGCAATCTGGCAAAGATTCGTGTCAAATACGGCTTCCCTTGAAGCGAGGAGTTCCGGATGACCCCACAAGCCGTGCTGGCCCAAACGTTCACCTTGCCCAACGGCACCGTGCTGAAGAACCGCTTGTTCAAGTCGGCGATGAGCGAGGCCTTGGGCGACCGCCAGCGCGCAGCCACGCCCGAGTTGGCCCGTCTGTATGGCGCTTGGGCCGATGGCGGCATTGGTTTGTGCGTGACCGGTAACGTGATGATCGACAAGTGCGCCTTGGGCGAGCCGGGCAACGTGGTCATTGAGGACGAGTCGAACCTGGTCGAGTTGCAAGCCTGGGCGCAAGCGGCGACGCGCAACAACACCCAATGCTGGGTGCAGCTCAACCACCCCGGCAAGCAGGCGCCCAAGGGCTTGAACCGCGAAACCGTGTCGCCCTCGGCCGTGCCTTTCCGTGCCGACATGGCCGCCTTTTTTTCGACCCCGCGCGAGCTGACCGACGCCGAGGTGCGTGACTTGGTCCAGCGCTTCGGGCGCGCCGCGGCCGTCGTCAAACGCGCAGGCTTCAGCGGCGTGCAGATTCATGGCGCGCACGGCTACCTGGTTAGCCAGTTCTTGTCGCCGCACCACAACCGCCGCACCGACGAGTGGGGTGGCACGCCCGAAAAGCGTCGCCGCTTCGTGCTGGCCGTGTTGCAGGCCATGCGCGAGAACGTGGGCCCGGGCTTCCCGATTGGCATCAAGCTCAATTCGGCCGACTTCCAGCGCGGCGGTTTCACGGAAGAAGAGTCCTTGGACACCATCCGCGCGCTGGCCCAGGCGGGCATCGACCTGGTCGAGATTTCGGGTGGCACCTACGAAGCCCCGGCGATGACCGGTGTCAAGGCCGATGCAGCCCCTGTCAAGGGCAGTACGCGCCAGCGCGAGGCCTACTTCTTGGCCTTTGCCGAGAAGGCCCGCCAGGCCGTCAAGGTGCCGCTGGTGGTGACCGGTGGCTTCCGCTCGGCCGAGGGCATGGCGCAGGCCATCGAATCGGGTGCGGTTGACCTGGTGGGTTTGGCGCGCATCCTGGCCATCGAGCCCGACGTGCCTGCACGCCTGTTGGCCGGTCAGCAGCCGCGCGAAACGGTGCGCCCCATCCGAACCGGCATCGGCATGATCGACAAGATGGGCATCATGGAGATCACCTGGTACACCGGCCAGCTCAAGCGCATTGGCCGAGGCGAGGCGCCCAAGCCGCGTGAGTCGGCGCTGTGGGTCTTCCTCAAGTTCATCGCGCACCAGACCGGCTTGATCCGTGGGGGCAAAAAGCCGATCAAGCTGCGCGCCAGCTGATCTGGCTTCAGCGCTCGTCGCGCATGTCCTCGTGCTGCTGGCGCTGCCAGGCTTTGAGGCGCGAGTCCATCACGCTGAGCTCGATCACATCGGCTGCGTTGGGCTGACGGAAGCGCTTTTGCGCGCCTTGCAGCCGGTCGATAGCGCCGGGCAAATCGCCCAAGGCGGCCACCGATTCGGCCTCGGCCCGCACCGCCCGCAAAGGCTGGTTGAGCTGCTGCCACAGGTGCCCCAGGGTCGCCCATGCCGCGGCGTCTTGCGGCTGGTTGCTCACCTGCGTTTGCAGCCTCGAGGCCGCGTCTTGCCAAGCACCGGCTTGCCCTGCGACTTCAGGCAAAGCCAAGGCCGCTTGCGCGGTGAGCAAGAGCTCAGGCCTTTGCCCGGGCTTGGACAGCCCCGCGGTGAGCAAAGGCAATTGCTTGAGCAGGGCCAAGGCCTCTTGTGGCTTGCGCGCGTCGAGCAGGCCCTCGGCCTCGCTCAAGCCCAGCACGCGGTTGACCACGTTTTGCTGCGCCACGGGCAGGGCCTTGGCAGCTGCCCTGGCTTGCTGCAAAGCCGCTTGCGCGCGTGCGGGCGCGCCAGAACGCTGCAGGGCCACGGCGCTGGTGTAGCGGGTGGCCACGGTGCTCAGGGCCGCGTCGCCTTTGCGGGGCTCCAGGCTGACCAGGCCTTGCAAGGACTCACTGCGCGTGTCCATCAACACGCGTGAGCGGGCGGCCATCAGCACATGCCAGGCCCAGCGGGCGCTTTCGGGGTGACCCGCTTGCGCGGCCAGGTCCCAACCCGATGGGCCCAAGCGGGCGCGGGCCTCGCCGATGCGCTCGGTGGTCAAGGGGTGGGTGCGCAGGTAGGGGAAGCTGCCGTCGTCGTTCAGGCGCGAGGCTTGTTGCAGGTGCTCGAACATCAGCGCCATGCCGGCAGGCTCGTAGCCCGCGTCGCTGAGCACGCCAAAGCCCACGCGGTCGGCCTCGCGCTCCATGTCGCGCGAGAAATTGAGCTGCCCCTGGATGGACACCGCCTGGCCGCCATAGATCATGGCCTGCGCGGCCGCCGGGTTGCGGCTGGCTGCCAGGATGCCTAGCAGCAGCGAGGCCAAGCCCACCCATGAGGTGCGCGATTGCTGCGCGATCATGCGGGCGATGTGCCGTTGCGTGACGTGCGAGAGTTCGTGCGCCAGCACCGAGGCCAGCTCATCTGGCGTGGTCGTCATGGCCAGCAGCCCGAAGTGCACGCCGATGTAGCCGCCGGGCAGGGCGAAGGCGTTGACAGACCGGTCTCTGACCAAGAAGGGCACCCACGCGTGGGACGCGTCCAGCTCGGGGCTGATGTCGCCGCGTTGGCGGGCGCTTTGCAGCAGCGAGGTCCACACGTCTTTGACGTACTCGAGCACCAACGGGTCGTCGACCACATCCGGGTCGCGCAAGATGGACCGCATGATGCGATCACCCAGGCGGCGCTCGGCCGCGGGTGAGAGGTCTTGCGCCGCGGCGTCGCCCAGGGCAGGCAAGACCGAGCTGCTGCTGGGTGCTTCGACGCCTTGGGCACGTGCGCTCAAAGGGCCGCTCAAACCCAGCGGCCACGCCAGGGCCACCAGCCCGGCAAGGCGCCAATGCCTGGCCCACCGGGAGGATGCGGTCTGGTGATGGGGCTGGGCAGAGGCGAACGGCATGCGGGTCAAGGGCAGGGCCTGAGGCAGAGTCTGGTTGTGCGAAGTATGCTTCGCTTCTGCCCGTTCGGCGCCCATCGCCAGGCCGTCACCCGGCACGATTGCCTTTTTTTACGTCTTCAGACCCGTCTCATTCGCAGGCCCCGCATGACCGAACTCACCCACTTTGACGCCCAGGGCCAAGCCCACATGGTGGACGTGTCTGACAAGCCCGCCACCACCCGCGTGGCCGTGGCGCAAGGTCGCATCGTCATGCAGCCCTCGACCTTGGCTTTGATCGCCGAGGGGCGTGCCGGCAAGGGCGATGTGCTGGGCGTGGCCCGCATTGCCGCCATCCAGGGGGCCAAGCGCACGGCCGACCTGATCCCCTTGTGCCACCCCTTGGCGCTGTCGAAAGTGGCTGTGGTGTTCGAGTTGGACGAGGCTGCATCCAGCGTCGTGTGCCGTGTCACCGTGCACACCGTGGGCCCCACCGGGGTCGAAATGGAGGCCTTGACGGCTGTGCAGGTGGGCCTGCTGACCATCTACGACATGTGCAAAGCGGCCGACCGCGGCATGGTCATCACCGATGTCGGCTTGCGCGAGAAGGTCGGCGGCAAGTCGGGGCATTGGGTGCGCGGCGACCAAGCCTGATCGCACAGCCGCGCCAGGCTCGCCTCGGGCAGCCCGCGCCGCGGCCATCTTGATGAAATCTTGATGCGCCGCCCCGCTTTCTTACGGCCATCTTGATACGGGTCTTTTTACGATTCTCCTGTCATCAAGGAGGACCGTCATGGACCTTGTCTACATCGCGTTGGCTGTCGCGTTCGTCGCAGCCGTATGGGGCCTCATTGCAGGCTGTGCCCGCCTCCAATCCACGGGAGGCCGATCATGAATGCATGGTTGTGGCTGGCGGGATTGCTGTCTGCAGGCCTGCTGATTTACCTCGTTGCCGCGCTGCTGCGGCCGGAGGACTTCTCATGAGCACGCAAGCTTGGGTCCAATTGACCGTTTTCTTGGCCGTGCTCATGCTGTTGGCGTGGCCATTGGCGCAATGGCTGCACGCGGTGATGACCGGGCAGTTTGCCTTGGGGCACCGGATCGAGTCTGTGCTGTACCGCATGGCGGGCGTGCTCCCGGATGTGGAACAAGGCTGGCAGCGTTATGCGCTGGGCTTGCTGGTCTTCAATGGCCTGGGTGTTCTGGCGGTGTATGCCTTGCAGCGTGCGCAGGCTGTGCTGCCGCTGAACCCCATGGCCATGGCTGCGGTGGCGCCTGACTCGGCCTTCAACACGGCCATCAGCTTCGTGACCAACACGAACTGGCAAGGCTATGCGGGCGAGGGCACCATGAGCTACCTCACGCAGATGCTGGCCTTGACGGTGCAAAACTTCCTGTCGGCGGCCACGGGCATCGTGGTGGTGGTGGCGCTGATCCGTGGCTTTGTGCGCCATTCGTCACAAACCATTGGCAACCTGTGGGTGGACTTGACCCGCGTGACGCTGTGGATCTTGCTGCCACTGTCGGTCGTGTTTGCCCTAGTGATGTCCTCGCAGGGCGTGATCCAGAACTTCTCACCGTCGACCGAGGTGCACACGCTGGAGGCGCAAAGCTGGCAGGAGCCGCAGTTGGGCCCCGATGGCCAGCCGCTGAAAGACGCGCAGGGCCAGCCCGTGCTGCAAACGCACCAAGGCCAGACGCAAGCCATCGCCATGGGGCCCGTGGCTTCGCAGGTGGCGATCAAGATGCTGGGCACCAATGGCGGTGGCTTTTTCAATGCCAACGCGGCGCACCCCTTCGAGAACCCCACACCGCTGAGCAACTTCTTGCAGATGCTGGCGATTTT
>CANCFV010000140.1 GCA_947377275.1 Burkholderiales bacterium
ATAGACCAACATGACCGCTCTCGTCATTGCTGAACACGACAACGCGTCCATCAAGGCCGCAACCCTGAACGTCATCACCGCCGCCAAGGCTTTGGGTGGCGATGTGCACGTGCTGGTGGTCGGCTCCAACGCCGGCGCCGCTGCCGCTGCCGCTGCCCAAATCGCTGGCGTGGCCAAGGTGCTGCACGCTGACGGCGCCCAATTCGCTGACGGCCTGGCCGAAAACGTGGCCGCCCAAGTGCTGGCCGTGGCTTCGGGCTACAGCCACCTGCTGTTCCCCGCCACCGCTTCCGGCAAGAACGTGTCGCCTCGCGTGGCCGCCAAGCTGGACGTCGCCCAAGTGTCGGAAATCACCAAGGTGATCTCGCCTGACACCTTTGAGCGCCCCATCTACGCCGGTAACGCCATTGCCACCGTGCAATCGGCTGACGCCGTCAAGGTGCTGACCGTTCGCGGTACCGCTTTCGACGCTGCTGCCACCACCGGTGGTTCGGCTGCCGTTGAATCGGTGGCTGCCGTGGCTGACTCTGGCACCTCGACCTTCGTCGGTCGCGAAGTGACCAAGTCCGAGCGTCCTGAGCTGACTGCTGCCAAGATCATCGTGTCTGGTGGCCGCGCCCTGGGCTCTGCTGAAAAGTTCAACGAAGTCATGTCGCCTTTGGCCGACAAGCTGGGCGCTGCCCTGGGTGCTTCGCGCGCTGCTGTTGACGCTGGCTACGCTCCCAACGACTGGCAAGTGGGCCAGACCGGCAAGATCGTTGCGCCCCAGCTGTATGTCGCTTGCGGCATCTCTGGCGCCATCCAGCACTTGGCCGGCATGAAGGACTCCAAGGTCATCGTCGCCATCAATAAGGATCCAGAAGCCCCGATCTTCCAAGTGGCCGACTTCGGTCTGGAAGCCGATCTGTTCACGGCTGTGCCTGAACTGGTCAAGGCCCTTTGATCCCGGGTAACTCGGGCAGACGACATGTCTGACTGAACCATCCCCAAGGGGCGCCTTCCGAGGCGCCCCTTTTCACGTTTTTTTCGGAGCAAACCATGACTTTCCGCGCCCCCGTCAAAGACCAGCTGTTCTGCATCCAGGAACTGGCTGGCTTGGAGCAGATCGCTGCCCAGATCCCCGCCTTCGCCGATGCCGGTGTGGACACCGCTCAGGCCGTTCTGGAAGAGTCTGCCAAGTTCAATGAGGGCGTCGTTGCGCCGCTGAACTGGAGTGGCGACCAAGACCATGGTTCGTGGGACAACGGTGTGGTGCGCGCGTCCAAGGGCTTCAAAGAGGCCTATGCGGCCTTCGCCGAAGCGGGTTGGCAAGGCCTGCAGCAGCCGACCGAATACGGCGGCCAAGGTTTGCCCAAGACCATCGGCGCCGCTTGCATCGAGCAACTGACGGCAGCCAACCTGAGCTTCTCTCTGTGCTCCATCTTGACCGGTGGCGCCATTGAAGCCTTGATCACCGCTGGCAGCGACGAGCTCAAGACCCGCTACATCCCCAACATGATTTCCGGCCAGTGGACCGGAACCATGAACCTGACCGAACCCCAAGCAGGTTCGGACCTGGCGCTGGTGCGCACCAAGGCTGTCAAGCAAGACGACAACACTTACCGAATCTCGGGCCAGAAGATCTTCATCACTTACGGTGAGCATGACATGGTCGAGAACATCGTCCATCTGGTGCTGGCGCGTACGCCTGACGCACCTGAGGGCGTCAAGGGCATCTCGCTGTTCGTGGTGCCCAAGTTCATGGTCAACGCCGACGGCTCGCTGGGCAAGCGCAATGACGTGTACTGCGCCTCGATCGAAGAAAAGCTGGGCATCAAGGCATCGCCCACCGCCGTGCTGGTCTACGGTGACGATTTGGGTGAAGTGGGTGCTGGTGCCATTGGCTACCTGGTCGGCGAAGAAAACCGCGGCCTGGAATACATGTTCATCATGATGAATGCAGCCCGCTTCGACGTGGGCGTGCAGGGCATTGGCGTGTCTGAGCGTGCCTACCAGCAAGCTGTGGGCTACGCCAAGGACCGCGTTCAATCGCGCCCTGTAGACGGCTCGCAGCCTGGTTCAGCCGCGATCATCCATCACCCCGACGTCAAGCGCATGCTCATGACCATGCGCGCCCTGACCGAAGGCGCCCGTGCCATGTCCATCGTGGGCGCTGCCGCCTACGACCAGGCTCACCAACACCCCGATGCCGAAGTCGCCAAGCAGGCTGCTGCCTTCTACGACTTCTTGGTGCCTTTGATCAAGGGCTTCAGCACCGAAAACTCGGTTGAAGTGACCTCGCTGGGCGTGCAAGTGCACGGTGGCATGGGCTTCATCGAAGAAACCGGCGCTGCGCAGCACTACCGTGACTCGCGCATCTTGCCCATCTACGAAGGCACGACGGCCATCCAGGCCAACGACCTCGTGGGCCGCAAGACCGCGCGTGACAAGGGTGCTGTGGCCAAGGCCATTGCCGCTCAGATCGCTGATCTGGAAGGCCAACTGGCCGGACGCGCCAGCGACGCTGGCAAGAAGCTGGCAACGCAGCTCAAGGCCGCTCGCGAGTCCTTCTTGCAAGTGGTGGACTTCGTGGTTGCTAACGTCAAAACAGACCCCAACGCCGTGTTTGCCGGTTCGGTGCCTTACCTGATGCTGACCGCCAACTTGGTGGCTGGCTGGCAGATGGCCCGCGCTTTGATCGCTGCCGAAGACCGTTTGGCCGCTGGCGACGATGCCGCGTTCATGCAAGCCAAGGTGGCCACCGTGCGTTTCTACGGCGATCACATCCTGGCCCGTGTGGCTTCGCTGCGTGACACCATCCTGACCGGTGGTGAGAGCGTGACAGCCATGTCACTGGATGCTTTCTAAGCAAGCGATGGGCCCTGTTCACCGGCTCTCAGCGTGCCTTGTGCACCTGGAGTGGCCGGCCTGATCGAGCCTCTGACGCCCCACTCGGCACCGCCGGTGAGGGCGTTTTTTTTCGACAACACCGAGGAGACCCTGATGCCTTTGCCCGACGTTCTCAAGCGCGTGCCTTTCCCTGTGATCGCTTCGCCCATGTTCATCATCAGCACGCCCAAGCTGGTGATCGAGCAGTGCAAGGCCGGTGTGGTGGGCTCAATGCCTGCCTTGAATGCCCGCCCAGCGGCACAGCTGGACGACTGGCTGGCCGAGGTCACAGAGACCTTGGCGGCCTACAACGCGGCCAACCCAGACAAGCCAGCAGCGCCCTTCGCCATCAACCAGATCGTGCACAAGAGCAATGACCGCCTGGACCACGACCTGGAGATGTGCGTGAAGTACAAGGTGCCCGTCGTGATCACCTCGCTGGGGGCACGTGAAGACGTCAACCAGGCGGTGCATGGCTATGGCGGCGTGGTGCTGCACGACATCATCAACAACAAGTTTGCGCACAAGGCCATTGAGAAGGGCGCCGATGGTTTGATCGCCGTGGCCACGGGCGCAGGCGGCCACGCCGGCACGACCAGCCCGTTCGCGCTGATCCAAGAGATCCGTGAGTGGTTTGATGGCCCGGTGGCCCTGTCAGGCTCGATCGCCAACGGCCGATCGATTCTGGCGGCACGCGCCATGGGCGCCGACTTTGCCTACATCGGCTCGGCTTTCATCGCCACCGAAGAGGCCCGCGCTGTGGACGCCTATAAGCAAATGATCGTCGACAGCAACAGCGCCGACATCATCTATTCGAGCAAGTTCACTGGCGTGCATGGCAACTACTTGCGTCCGTCGATCGTGAACGCCGGCCTGGACCCCGAAGCCTTGGGCAACGGTGACCCCAGTCAGATGAGCTTTGGCAGCAAAGACGGTGCCGATGCCAAAGCCTGGAAAGACATCTGGGGCTGTGGACAAGGCATTGGCGCCATCAAGAAGGTGGTGCCGGTGGCCGAGCTGGTGGCCCGCTTCAAGGCCGAATACGAAGCCGCACGTCAAGCGCTCTGATCTGGCATCCGGGCGCTCTGCCCGGCAGCCTCAGCGAGGGCGCCAGACCATGGGCGTGCCGCCTTGCCTTTGCAAGATTTGACTGACCGCGATGACGGCCTGGGTGCGAGAGCTGACGCCCAGGGCGCGTAGCACCGCGGCGACGTGGTCTTTGACCGTTTCGACCGACAGGCCCAATTCACGGGCGATCAATTTGTTGGGCTGACCTTTGAGCAAAAGGTTGAGCACGTCGGCTTGCCGCGGTGTGAGTCCCAGTTGCATGAGCGAGGGCACCGTTTGGTAGCCCGCCTCGGTGGCCTCGTGTCGCAGCTGCTGGATGGCGCCGGCGCTGGTGAGCTGGGCTTGGTGGTCTGCGCCCATGCTCATGGGCGGAACGTACACGCCCCCTGACATCACTTGCTTGAGTGCGTCAAACAAGGTCTCATTGGTGGCGCGTTTGGGCACAAACCCCATCGCACCCATGTCGATGGCACGGATGACGTCGCTGGTGCGGTCAGAGGCCGAGATCACCACGATGGGCAAGGCAGGGTACTTGGTGCGCAACTCGCTGAGCAGTTCAAAGCCATCGGCGTCGCCCAGATGCAGGTCGAGCAAGACGAGGTCGTAGCCAGGGTCGGCTCGCAAGGTTTCTCGCGCGGCTCTGCCACTGTCTGCTGCGCCCACGGTGACGTTGTCTCCAAGGCCCTGAATGACCGACTGCAGTGCGGCCAGGATCAGGGGGTGGTCGTCGATGAGCAAAACCTTCATGTGCGCAAATCCTGAGTGTGTGCAGCGGCCAGCCTTGGCCTGAGTGGCACGGAAGGCGTGAACTTGTTCCCTTTTTCTGGGCATTGGCCGCTTGATATGTCGCGATCATAGAGGCAAGCCGTGTTGGATTTGCCCTCAGCAGGCCGCCCGTTGGGCCCCCAGAAAGGTGTGCTTGGCCAGATGGCCTAGTTGCACCAGGCCATGCTCGAGGCCGCATATCAGCGCGTCTCTTTGACCCACCCGCCCAAAGGTGCTGTGGCTGAGCACATCACCCTGGCAAGCCAGACCTTGCGCCGCCAGGTGAGCTTCAGCGCTGACGCGTTGCGCTGGCTGGAGGCGCCGGCAGCAACCTTGGCGCCTGGCCCTGGCCCTGGTGCGTCGTGGGTGGCGGCACTTGACATGGGGCCCGTGGGTGGTGACGCGTTGCCAAGCCCAGTTGCACAAGCAGATGCGTCAGTTGCGCTCGCAAATGAGCCGTGCACAAGCGCACGTGGCCCGTCAGTTGGCCTTGGCTGGGCCTGAGAGCCTGCCTTTATTGCACGATTGCGACCCAGTCTGCCCATGCAACATCTGTTCATGTGCTGGTACGTCATTGAGGCGCTGGCACCCACAGCAGGGGTATGCAATTGAGCAACAGAGCGATGAACATGCTGATGGCCGCCACGCTGGCCTGCTGCGGCGTGGCTCAGGCCAACTCGGTGGGGCGCCTGATCGAACCCGATCGCGTTGCAGACATCGGCACACAAGCAGCGGGTGTCTTCGCGCGCTTGAGCCTAAAGCCTGGCGACACGGTCGCCGCAGGGCAGGTGTTCGCTTACCTGACCAACCCGGTCGAGCGGGCTTCGGTGTCGCTGGCAGAGAGCAAGGCCAAAGCCGATGCAGAGGTGCAGCAACCGCAGGCCGCATACGAGCGGGCTCAACCCAAGTTCGAGCGGAGCCGTGACTTGCTCAAGCGCGATTTCGTGTCTGACCCGTCCATGGGCCAGTCCGAGGCCGAGGCTCGGGTGGCACACCAGCGGGTGGCGCAGGCCACACAGGCTCAACGAGTGGCCCAGCGCGAGGTGCGCAGCCCGTTTGTCGGTTCGGTGGTTGAGCGCTACCGCAGGGAAGGGGCGCGTGTTGAACGGGAGCCGGTGGTGCGCGTGGCGCGTATGGACCCCTTGCGCGTGAAGGCCATCGTTCCGGGCAACCAGTTCGGCGCCATCAGCGCTGGGCAGCTTGCGACCGTGAAGACGGAGCAGCCGGACCATGCGTCATTGCAGTCCACCGTCCGCGTCCGCTTGACGCTGGCCAGTCCGGGGCACAAGATCCCCGCTGGCTTGCGCTGTTGCCTCGCCGTCAGTGCCTTGCCGCTCGCGCGGGTCGGACAGCTCTCGCCAGACCATGACAAACAGCCTTTGCCACGCCTGACCCCGTCCGCCTGGGATGTGGGTGCCACGAAAGAGCCCTCGGCCGATGCCAAGGCGGGCCCAGCTGGCATCGAGCCCTTGTTGATCAAGCCCGCTCAACCTGCACGTCCCGGACCATCGCTTGAGATGCCCGCACCACCCATGCAGGCTCAGGCTCCAGGCCCGCGCATTGTGTCTTCCACCTTGCGCGTCGCCATGACCCAGTTGGGTCGCATGACGCCGGGTGCCGCCTGGCTGCCCGCACCGCAGTACACCATGAGCGCCCAGGCGCGGGCCGCCGTTCGCGCACATCTGCCCGCCACGCCCTTTGTGTTTGCTCAAGCCTTGACCCTGGCCGTCCAGACTCCGGTTGTGGTGGCTGAAGCAGACACGTTTGTGGCCACTCCGACGCGTCGCGGTGCGGCCCGAAGAGTGGCGAAGGCCAGTCTGGCCACGGGCAAGGGCGTGACCTTGGCCAGCATGCGCTGACGGTCATGGCCTTGCGCGAGCGAAGCCGGGCAGTCCATCTCCACCATCCCGGGGCTGCGCATCACGGCCAGCTTCGGTGTGACGCAATTGGTGCGGGTGGCGTGCAGCCCGCACAGGCGTTGATTGATCGTGCCGACCAGGGCCTTTACAAGGCCAAAGAAGGTGGACGCAAACAGGTGCAGTGCATCGACTGGTGAGCGCTCAGGTACGCCACACGCGAGGTGGGCAGGGCGCCATTCCCCAAGCATGTTCGCGCCAAGCGGCCCAAATCTGGGTCAGCAAGGCCATGGCGGGCTCGACCCGCTCGGCCAAGGCCCGCACGATCACGACTTGTTCGTGGGGGCTTGTGCTGCCAGCGCGCGCAGCAATGGGGCTGTCAGCCTGGAGCGCGCGTGCAGCCTCCAGCAAGCCCTCACGTTGTGTGCGGCTCATCGGGCTGCCCGTGGCCAGCCAGAGCGTTGCCATGACGCGGCAACCGTCCCAGCCCAAGGGGCTGTCCAGCAAGCGGTGGTCATCGGCGCGCACGGTGCCGCGTTCGAGCCACACGCCGGGCAATTCGATCTCTTGGGTGTAGCTGCCTTGCGCAAAGGCCGGGTCGTCAAAGGCCTCTTTGGCGGCGGGCAGGCCCAGGGCCAGCACGTCCCAGCCCATCATCTCGGCGCCCGGGGCCAGCTCAAATCGCATGTGGTTGTGCGCCAAGCAGTTGCGGTAGGCGATGGTCTCCAGAGGCAGCCATTCGAGCTTGGCGCCTTCAGCCACTTTGGCCGTGACAGTTTGCTTGGCAGGCTTGCCTCCGCTCTTGTAAAAGCGTGTGGCGCCAGGTGTGGTGACCAGGGCATGCGAGCCGCTTTGCAGCGTGGCTTCGACTGCCAAAACGTCGCCGCCCACGATGCCGCCGGGCGGGTGCACCAGCACATGGTGGCAAACCTGTGGGCCTTCCGGATAGAGGCGCTGCAGCACCCGCAAGGGGCCGTCGTGGCGGTCAAGGGCAATGGTGCGTTCGCCATCGCGGCGGTAATCCAAATTCAGTTGACCGTGCCAGCTCATCGGGCTCTCACGCCTTGCACAGGCGCGTTCACATCAGGTTGAAGCAGCGGCCAGTGTAAGGGGCGCAGGGCGGCAATGCAGGGCATCGCCCAC
>CANCFV010000141.1 GCA_947377275.1 Burkholderiales bacterium
GCCAGAAGCAGGTTGCTGAAGATGTCCCATAAAGTGAATTCGACCATGGCGTGTCACCTGTGGAAAAGAAAGCGCGGACCAGCCCAATTGAGGGCCTTGCGCACAGCCATGGACAAGGCAAGGTACACCACCGTGGCCACAATGTAGGACTCGAAGCTGCGGAAGTTGCGGCTCTGGATCAGGTTGGCCACGTAGGTCAGCTCTTGCGTTGAGATTTGGCCGCACACCGCTGAGCCCAGCATCACGATCACGATTTGGCTGACCAGCGCAGGCCACACTTTGCGCAGGGCCGGCGGCAGCACCACCTTCATGAACACCTGCCAGCGGTTGAGTGCGAGGCTCAAAGCCGCCTCGATCTGGCCGCGTGGCGTGGCCTCCACCCCGGCCCGCACGATCTCAGCCGAATAGGCGCCCAGGTTGATGACCATGGCGATGACCGATGCCACCTCAGGCGAGAGCTTCACGCCCAGGTTGGGCAAACCGAAGAAGATGAAGAACAGCTGCACGATGAAGGGCGTGTTGCGGATCAACTCCACGTAGGCACCCACCAGCCACCTCAAGGCGTGCGGTCCCTGAGACCGCGCCCAAGCGCAAGCCACGCCCACGGTGCAGCCCAAAAGGGCCGACACCACCGTGAGTCCCAGCGTCATCGCCGTGCCTTTGAGCAGCATGGGCCACTCAACCAGGACCGACGGAAAGTCAAGTTCGATCAACATGGGCGTGCTGCCTGGTCACTGCGGCAGGTTGCCGGCGGGGCGCCCCAGCCATTTCACGGCCAGCTTGTCGAGGTCGCCATTTTTCTTGGCTTCCACGATGACCGTGTTGACCTTGGTGCGCAGCGCCTCTTCACCCTTGCCCACGCCGATGTAGTTGGGTGACTCTTTGAGCAGCAGTTTGTATTCAACGGCCAACTGCGGGTTCTTGGCCATCAAGTTGCCGGCCACTGCAGCGCCCGTGGCGATCAGCTGCACCTGCCCGGCCATGTAAGCCGCGACGGTGGTGTTGTTGTCTTCAAAGCGCTTGATCTCGGCACTGGGCGGCGCGATTTTGGTGAGCTCCATGTCTTCAATGGCGCCGCGGGTGACCGCAATGCTCTTGTCAAACAAGTCGGCCGCGCTTTTGACAGACAAGGCTTTGGTGCCGAACACCGCTTGGTAGAACGGCGAATACGCTGCCGTGAAGTCGATCACTTTTTCGCGCTCTGGGTTCTTGCCCAAGGTCGAGATCACCAGGTGCACCTTGCGTGTTTGCAGGTAAGCCACACGGTTGGCGCTGGTCACGGGCACCAGCTCAACTTTGACGCCGAGTTTGCCGCCGATGTAGTTGGCCATGTCCACGTCCAGGCCTCTGGGCGCCATGTCGGTGCCCACATAGCCATAAGGCGGGAAGTCGGTGGGGATGGCGATCTTGATCTCTTTGGCCTTGATGACCTCGTCGAGCGCGCTTTGCGCCAGCGCCGACACGGGCAGTGCCGAGAGCAGGGCCAGCAAAGGCGCTGCGATGATCAGTGAGCGTTTGGATCGGTTCATAAAATATCTCCTAAGTAGGTGCCCTCAGACGAGTCGTCCGAGGTGGGCAAAGACCGTTTGCGTCGCGGTTTGGCGGCTGTCGTTAACTTGGATGCGTCGGCTGCTGGGGTCAGGGCTTCTCTCAAATGCGCCAGCGGGTCTTGCATCGATGAGGCCTGCAGGGCCGATTGCACGCCGCCGATGTGGGCCAACATCAAGGCCTCAGCCTTGGCCATGTCACCGCTTTCAAGCGCCGCCACAATGTGGCCGTGCTCTTGGCAAGACTGCTCGGCGTCGTGCGACGACTGGTACATCATCGCAATCAGCGTGGTGCGTGCCGTGAAGTCACGCAGGGTGTCGGCCAGCAAGGAGTTGCCGATGCACTCCGCCAGGCACACATGAAAGTCGCCCAGCAAAAAGCTGCGTGCCCCCACATCGTTGCCTTTGAGCGCGGCCTTTTCTTGCCGTATGTGCGCCTTCAAGCGCTTGAGCTGAGGTTGCTGCAACCTGTGCAGGTGGCGGATCATTCCCAGCTCTACGACGCGACGCGCTTCAAAAGCTTCTTTGGCCTCTTCAATCGACGGCTCGATCACATACCAGCCGCGCCGGGCGCTGACTGTGACGATGCCTCGTGTGGACAGGCGCGTCAAAGCTTCACGAATCAGGGTGCGGCTGCAATCGAAGAGCCCGGCGAGCTGTTGCTCGCCCAGGCGAGTGCCCGGTGCCAGTTTTTGAGACAGCACGGCGTCGATGATGCGGTTTTCAATGTTGGTAGGGGAGGTCATGTTCACAAGCATAAGCAACAGTTAAGCCATTCTTGTGTACAAGGCCGGCGCACAAGCTTGATGCCATCAGCAGATGGATCAGAACAGGTGCTTCATGCCCAGCGCGATACCTCGGCCCATGGTGCCCGCTGTCGTTGTGACCAGGCCCTTGTTCGCGGCCGTGCCGTTGTCGATGCCGACCAGCCAGCCATACACCGAGGTGCGCTTGGACAGGGCGTATTCGGCTTTGAGGGTGTAGATCAACACCTTGTCGTCGTCGTTGAGCACCGCAGTGGTGCCTTTGGTGCGCGAGATGCCGCCAGTGAGCATCAAAGCTGGGCTGACAGGAACGCCCACGCGCGCGCCAGCGGTCACCAGACGAGCTGGCCCCGCGCCCGATTCGTTGTTGTAGTAGGCGGTGACTTTGGCTGGGCCGAAGTCCCATCCGGCCAACGCAAACGTGGCATTGGCGCCTTGGCTGCCAGCGGTCACGTTGTTTTCATCGGTCGATTTCAGATAAGCAACAGCGGCATTGAGGGGGCCGCTGGCATAGGCCACGTAGCCGCTGAACGCTCGGCCTGCCGAGGTGCCTGCGGTTTCGTTGCCTGTGGTGGCGCTGGCCACTTGGCCGGCCGTGTCAAACCCAAAAGCGGCCGTTGAGTACTGGAGCTGCGCGCTCAAGCCTGGCACCACCGACGGGATGTCGTAGGTGACGGTGTTGTCCATCCGGCGGTAGTTGTTGGCTCCGCGTGAGCCCACAAGGGTCATGTCGTCGTAGTTTTGCGTGCCGATGCGGTCAACGATGGCGCCCAAAGAAGAGTCTGTGCGGCCCAAACGCAACTCCCCCAAGGTGTCGCTGGCAACGCCCAGCCAGGCCTGACGATCCCAAAAGCGTGCGGCTGCACCATTGTTGGCACCGGTATCAAAGCGCACGCCCGATTCCAGGTTGAACTTGGCCTTCAGGCCGTCGCCCATCTCTTCAACACCGCGCAAGCCCAGGCGAGAACCCGTGAGGTTGCCCGAGGAGACGCGTGTCAGGGTGTCGGTGCCTTTGACGCTTTCGACTGAAAGATCTGCTCTGCCATAGAGCGTGACGGTGGACTGCGCATGTGCTGACATGGCGCACAAGGTGCTTGCGATGGCCAACACCAAGGTGTTGGCAAAACGGGCGGCGGCGCCGGACTGAGGGTGCATGTGAACGCTCCGATCAAAATTGAAGGTGCGTATCAGCTAGCATGTTGCATGCCAATCTTGTATGCAAGATGTGTCCCGAAATTGGTGCCTAGAAGCCGGCGCTTGGGCTGGCGTTGAACCCCTGGTGTCAACAGGGGCGCCAGAGCATTCGCGAGCGAACGGTGCGTCCCAGACGACAATCCAGCATGCGGGCCGCGGCGCTCGCTCCACATTTACTGAAAGACCACCGTGCGTCAACTCTCCCCGGCAGGCCAGCAGATCATCGACGACATCGCTCACCGCAACGGCTTCAGCGGCGCCGCCGTGATGAGCATGCTCGACGCGGTCATCAACGGCAACGGCAGCATGGCGCAGTTCTCGCATCCTGAGTTTTCTGGCTCGGGGCAGTGGATGCGCGGCGGCATGATCATGGTGTCAGACATGTTCAACGGCTACCTCAAAGGCCGCATCGACGCGCTGTGCAACGAGCTGTCCAACCTGGTGGCCAATCAGCCCGACTTGGTACGCTATGGCAGTTTTCAGTCGCAAAGCCAAGGAGGCTACGCCAGCGGCCAGCAACAAAACAGCTACGGTGGCGGCGGGGCGTGGCAGCCGGCGGGCAGCGGTTTCGGCGCAGCCAGCCTGTTTGTGGCCCCTGCGGCCGGCATGTCGGCCGACTGGTGGGGCGCCGATCTGCGCTGGCCCAACAGCACGGGCGCGCAAAACGGTGTGCGCTACGCCTACTTCGCTCAGGCCAGGCGCCTGGCCATTGAGCTCAACGGCCAAGTCACTGTCTATGACACCTTGGACCACAACATTGGCGGCTTCTCGCAGCAGCAGTCGTATGGGGGCACGCTCAGCTTCAACAGCCAGTACGGCCTGATCGACGTGGCCAGTCTGCCAGTGATCTCGATCGATGGCCGCGCCGTGGCCTTTGCGGTGCCTCAGTCGAACGCCTCAGAGCCCTACGTGCCGGCCTTTCAGGCAGCGCCCGAGGCGCCATCGACTGGTGGCGATGTGTTCGCAACGATCGAGCGCCTCGCTGAGTTGCGTGCCAAGGGTGTGCTCAGCGACGACGAATTCAACGCCAAAAAAGCCGAACTGTTGGCAAGGCTGTGATGCCAGTGAACTGTTTGACTGCAAGTTTCGTCAGTGAGGTTGGGTCGGGGTGTCATTTTTGACCCACTTGCGCGACCAATTCGGCAAGGCAACCACCAAGGGATCGCACACCATGAGCACTTACACCAAGTCAGACGCAGCCATCGCCAAGCTCACCCCCGAGCAGTTTCGGGTGACGCAGCGCAGCGGCACGGAGGCCCCTGGCACGGGCGAGTACCTGCACAACCATGCGCCTGGCATCTATGTCGACATCGTCTCAGGTGAGCCACTGTTCGCATCTGGCGATAAGTTCGAATCGGGTTGTGGTTGGCCGAGTTTCACCAAGCCCATCGTGCCTGCGCACGTCAACGAAGTGCGGGATGCCAGCCACGGCATGGTGCGAACCGAGGTCCGCTCGCGCGATGGCGACAGCCACCTTGGCCACGTGTTCACCGACGGCCCGCGCGAGCGCGGCGGGCTGCGTTATTGCATCAACTCGGCATCGCTGCGCTTTGTTCACCGTGACGACATGCAAGCTCAGGGTTATGGCGAGTACCTGAACCAAGTTGAGGAGGTTTGAGATGACAACGGAACGCGCAGTCCTGGCCGGCGGGTGCTTTTGGGGCATGCAGGATTTGATCCGCAAGATGCCTGGCGTGGTGTCGACGCGGGTGGGCTACACCGGCGGCGATGTGCCCCATGCCACCTACCGCCACCACGGCACCCATGCCGAGGGCATTGAGATCCATTTTGACCCGGCGGTGGTCACGTACCGGCAACTGCTCGAGTTCTTCTTCCAGATCCACGATCCGACCACGAAGAACCGGCAGGGCAACGACCGTGGCACGGCCTACCGATCGGCGATCTACTTTGCGTCCGAAGCCCAGCGGCTTGAGGCGATCAACACGATCAAAGACGTTGACGCATCGGGGCTGTGGCCCGGCGTGGTGGTGACCGAAGTTGCGCCTGTGGGCGAGTTCTGGCCAGCAGAACCCGAGCACCAAGATTATTTGGAGCGGCAACCCGACGGCTACACCTGCCATTTCGCGCGGCCCAACTGGGTCTTGCCGCGTCGCGGTGCTTGAGGGTGAAGGGGCACAGTGCCGTGCATGGGCAATGAAGGGCGTCAAGCTGGATGTCTTTCAGCATCTGCAAGGTAGCTCAGTCGGACGCTGACGCAGGATCGCCAGAAGGCGCGTTGCCTCAGCTTGGCGGGACCGTCTCATCTGCCGTGATTTGCAGCAAAGTCCGGGTCAATGAGGACGTGCTGGGGTTTTCGACAAACACACATTGCTTGCCCGTGCGCTTGCAAAAGTCTTTCACGCGCCAGTAGGCGTTGTGACTGATGCACCCTGTTTGACAGATGACCAAATCTGCAGCGGCCAACACCGAGTCGAGCGCACCTTGCTTGTCTTCTTGCCCACCGTCGTGGTGCGCAAACAGCCCTCCGGCCCGCTCGATCACGTCCCTGTAGTTGGACACGTTGCCGTTGCGGCCGCCCACGCACAGAACGGTTTTCTGCTTCAGGTGGATCCTGATGGGGCTTTCCTTGGGGATGTCCTGCTGACGCTCGCCGTTTTGGGGCAGGGTGTCGTCCTTGTCGCGCAGGCTCGAGGCGCGTTGCGCTTCGCTGAGCTGCTGGCGCAGTTGCGTGTTTTGTGTCTCCAGTTGCGCCTGCCGGGCGTTCATCTGCGCCATTTTTTGACGCAGTTTCGCGATGTTCTCAAACTCAGGCAGCGATGCCTTCAACTGATCCAGGTCCTGGGTCAGGAACGCAATTCGCGAGTCTTTGCCAATCACCACGGCGCGTTGCGCAATCAGCTGGGTGCGAAGCTGTTCGATTTCAGCCGACTTGTCATGGATCACACGGGTGCAACGCGCTTGTGCCCTGCCCAGCTCCCGCCCCAACACCCCGTTTTCCTTGATCAAATCATTGACCTGGGCCACATCGATCCTCACTGCCGCACCCGCTTGATGCTGAAGCATGTGCAGGTCTCGCAAGACCATTTCTTGCAAAACGTCGTCACAACGAGGGTGGGTGAGCGTGGCCCAGAACGCCCCCGATACATCCCCTTTCCTGACCGCAGCGGCCCACAAGCCAGCGACCGATGGGGTGTCCTTGGCGAGGCGGAAACTCCGCACGGTGCCAGCGTAGCGAGATTCCAAATCTTTTTGCAGCACTTCAGACAAGCGACTGCGCTTTGTGCATTCGGCCACCGCACCGACGTGCAGGTCGTAGTCATCCGTGATGGCGGTGCCGCCCAGGGCCTTGTTGACCAACTGGCGCAACACCAGCAGCGGAAAGCACACGCCCACCACCGGGCAGTGGCATTGGGGCGGAAGTTCCCAAAGCCGTCTGCGGCGAGACCCTTGGACGGCGGGATTGGGGTGGCTGCATTCATTGCACATGGTGGCCTCCTTGGCTGTTCGCTCAGTGAATCGGGCGCACGTGGCCCGAGGTGTGAAGCGGGCTCTCTTGAAGCTGCGCGCCGTGCAGTTGCTTTTGCGCTTGAGCGAGCATGGCTGCCAAGGCCATGAAGGCGCCCACCTCCAAGCGAACGGACACACAGTTGAGGGACAGATGGACGACGCTGCAATCAGCGCAGACGGATACATGCCCGACAGGGCTATGGGCCAGCATGGCGTGCTGGCAGTCGGGCAAGGCGAGGGGGTGCTCCATGCGGATCTCCTGGGGAAAGGATGATCACATCATAAATGAGACTCATTCGCATTTGAAGCGGCGGGTGTAGACCCTGTCAGCGAAGGGGTGGCCACACAGCAAAACACCCTGCGAACTTGATGTTGGCAGGGCGTTTGCAAATTTCGGAGCACTGCGAAGGTTTTGAGGACCAGGCTCCGCCGCAAAAAAGGAGCAAGTGCATGCGAAATTTGCAGTTCCCAAGGCTGCCCGCATTCACTAGTCCGCCCTGAACAATTGACTCAAGCTGCGGCCAGTTCGACCTGGCAACCGTGGTCACCGTCAGATTGCCCCGGCCAAGCCAGCGTCATGGCCAGCAAATGGGCAACAAAAAGCCTCAACAGGCTCAGCAGCAGGCGGATGTTGTG
>CANCFV010000142.1 GCA_947377275.1 Burkholderiales bacterium
GTGGTAGCGCGTCAACGAGTCCATGATGGTCTGGTTGAAGGCGTGGCCCATGTGCAGCGTGCCGGTCACATTGGGGGGCGGCAGCTGGATGCTGAACGAAGGCTTGGATGCGTCGAGCGTGGGCTTGTACAGGCCGCGCGCCTCCCACAAGGGGCCGTACTTGGCTTCAATGGGCGCGGGGTCGAAAGATTTGGCGAGTTCGGTCATGGTGTGGGGCACGCGGGCGGCGCCGGAGGGCGCAGCAGTCTCAGCGAGAACCCGTGATTTTAGGCGGTGGCAGGCGGCTGCGGGCGGCGTCGTGCGGTGTGTTCTGTGGCGCCCGTGGCGTGAGCCCTTGCTGAGGTGGATCAAGGCGGCGTGATTCCCTGGCCTTGGCGCGGTTCTAGGGGCTTGGCGCGATGCCATCGGCGTCCTACGATCCATTCGCGAGGTGGCGATGGCCGCCCACCCGAGCTTGAAAATGGAGGTCGGTATGTACGAACATCTGTTGGTGCCTGTGGATGGGAGTGCCTTGTCAGACAAAGCCATGGCATCGGCCATTGGGCTGGCCAAGATGCTGGGGGCGTCGATCACGGCCTTCACCGCCGAGCCCCCGCTGCCCTTGATGGTGGTGGAGCAGGGTGCCATGGCGTATGACGCGCAGGCTTTTCAGGCCCACGACAAGCGCTGTGAGGCCCATGCCCGCGAGATCTTGGAGGCCTATGGCGCCAATGTGCGCAATGCGGGCGTGCGCTTTGATGGGCATTTCGTGATCACCGATGACGTGCAGCAGGCGATTGTGGACATGGCGGTCAAAAAAGAATGTGACTTGATCGTGATGGGCACGCACGGCCGGCACGGGCTGGACGCCTTGATCCATGGTTCCTTGGCCAAGAGTGTGCTGGCGCACAGCCAGCTGCCCCTGCTGGTGATCCACTGAGCTTTCAACCAAAAGGACACCTCACCATGAGCGAAACACAAACTGAAGCCAAAGACCAATTGATGACCGACTTGAAGTTGGTGTTGGCCGATGCCGAAGCGTTGCTGGCGGCCACGGCAGGCGAGCACAGTGGCGACTTCAAGGCGCTCCGTGAGCGCGTGCAAACCACCTTGTCTCAGGCCAAGTCGGGCTTGATCGACGCGCAAGCGGCGGTGGTTGACAAGGCCAAAGTGGCTGCGAAGGCCACCGATGTCTATGTGCACGAGAACCCGTGGAAGTCGATTGGCATCTCTGCCGGGGCCGGGGTGCTGATCGGGTTGCTGATCGGGCGGCGTTGATGGCACAAGAAGGCGCGGCAGGGCCGTGCTCGCCTGCCGAAGCGGGGCCTGGCGGCGCACCCCTTGGTGCTGCGAGGGATGGGGCTGGCCTCGGGGCAGCCTTGCGTGCCTCGGTGGGGCAGCTGGGGGGTACCTTGCTGGCCCTGGGGCGCAACCGCCTGGCTTTGCTGGCCAACGAGCTGGAGGCTGAGAAGCGACGGCTTTTGTCCGTCATGGCTTGGGGCGCGTTTGGGGTGCTGATGGGCTCAGTGGCTCTGGTGTGCTTGGCAGCGTTGGTGGCCTCGGCTTTTTGGGACACGCCGCATCGCTTGGCCGTGATGGGCCTGATCACCTTGGCGTTCGTGGGCCTGTGTGCGTGTGCTGCGCGCCAGGTGCGCGCGTTGCTGCAGTGTGACCAGGGGGTGTTGCAAGCCAGCTTGGCCGAGTTGGATGCCGACCGGGCTGCCCTGCAGTCAGTTGGTGCCCTGGGACCCTTGAAGGAGCGAGTTTGAAACCCGAACATCACCTGGACCGATACCCCGACTTGGTCATGCAGCGCCGCCTGTTGCAGGCGGAGAGCGCACTGCTGAGGCATTCGCTGCGTGCTCAGGCTTCTCAGCTCACCGCGCCAGTGTGGTCGGCTGCAGACAAGGCCCAGGCCGCTGCGCGGTGGGTGCAGAGGCACCCGGCTGTGGTGGCCGGGACGGCTGGGCTGTTGTTGTCCTTGGCGGCGCGTCGCCCCGCCGCGGCCTTGTCTTGCTTGGGTAAAGGGCTGGCGTGGTGGCGCGTGTGGCGGTAGCTGTCACGCTGGATGTGCTGAGCAGGGTCACGGTGTGGCGCGATCGGCTTCAAGGAAGCGCGCCATGCGTTCTTCGTCTGCCGGGTGGCTGCTGAAGGCAATGCCTAGGGGCGAGCTGTCTTTGGCGCTTGATCGCGCTTGGTTCAATCGCGTGAACAAGTCTCGCATCACCGAGGGACGGATGCCGTTGGCCCTCAAAAAGGCGATGGCCTCGTCGTCGGCTTCGCGTTCGAAATCGCGCGAGTAGGCCATTTTTCCCAGCAGCACGGGGGCGGTGGCCAACAGGGTGCTGATGTCACCCAGCACCAGGCCTGCCACGGTGCCGACCACGCCGGCTTGGACCATGCCGCGCATGGCGTGCCGGCGGCGCACATGGCCCAATTCGTGGCCTAGCACGCCCAACATCACGTCAGGTTGGTCGGCCAGCAAGGTGTACAGGGCATCGGTGACCACCAAGGTCCCGTCGGGCAAGGCGAATGCGTTGGGACCGATCGAGCCGCCGTCGCGGAACACCAGGGACCATGGTGGCGCATCTCCTCCGGGGAAGCGCTGGGCGACGGCGGCGCGAAAGCGTGCCGACAGCCGCTGTTGGGCCTCGGGCGGCAGTTTGCTGGGGCGCAGCAGATGCTGGTCAAGCGT
The DNA here is from genome assembly GCA_947377275.1 of Burkholderiales bacterium. Lineage (GTDB taxonomy): Bacteria > Pseudomonadota > Gammaproteobacteria > Burkholderiales > Burkholderiaceae_C > Aquabacterium. The sequence goes on from CANCFV010000142.1 coordinate 2,675, forward strand.
TTGCAGGGTGCCTTCGGTGATGTGCTTTTCGGCCGAGGCAGGGATCCAGCGCACGGCCGCATCGGTGGCCATGGGCAAGCCCCACACATAGGCCCAGATGCAAGCTGAGACCAGCAAGGTGGTGGCCAGCAGGGCCCCGCGCCAGCTTTGCTGTGCTGCCACGACCAGCGACTCACCCTGACCACCGTGTTGGCGCACCCAGTCGTCCCAATCGGGATTGCTCAAGGCCTGGATGCTGCCGCCGCTGGCCAGATGGGCCAGGCGCGCGCCGTGGCAGGTGCGCTCGGGCCAGTTCACTTGCGACAGGGGCACGGACAATTCGATGCCGGGGCCCACAAGTCGCAGCGTTGGGCCGTGTCGCGAGAGGCTGACTTCATGGGCCGTGGACACGCGACCATCGAAGTACAGCACCTGGATGGCCTTGGGGCTGTGGGGCGCGTTCACAGGCCGACGTCGAAGCCGAGCAGGTCGGCGGCCATGTCACCGGCTGCCGTGTTGACCCGGACAAGCCCTTCACCCACCAATTGGTCGGCGTTCAGTCGGCTGCGGATGTGGATGGCTTGGAGCTTGAGCCGGGCCATGGCGATTTGCGCGAAGGGCCAGTACAGCCCCACGGTGATGACCAGCAGCACCAGGTTGAGGGCGCTGAGTTTGGCCAGAGGCAGCAAACGCAGGTCGCTTTTGAAGCGAAGTTGGCGGTTACCGGTTTTGCTCCAGATGAGGTTTTGCATCCGCGAGATGAAAAACGCGCTCACCAGGGCCTGCATCACCAACGCGGCAGCGGCCAATGGCAAGGCCGCTTGCGCCAGAAAGGCCGGTATCCACAGCAGCAGCTGCGCCAGGCCCCCGGCGGCGTTGGCCGAGGGGCGGGCCGGGAATGAGGCGAAGCCCAAAACCGCCACCACCACGATGACCAGCATCAAGCCGGCGATGCCCAGCAGGCCGGTGCGCATGAACACCCGCGTGACGTCGCCATAGCTGGCTTTGAAACTGGTTTGCTGGTGGCCAAGCTTGTAATGGCTGTGCTGGTAGCGTTTGAGGCGCCACCAAGCATAGGGCGCCATGCTGTAGGCGCCCAGCACGCCCACCGTCAGCATCAAGACGCGGCCAGCAGGACCCATCAAAGCGCCCAGCGCAAAAGCGGCCAGGCCAATCCCCAGCGCGCCGGCGATGGGCACGAGAAAGACCATGTAAGCATCTTTCGTTGAGCCTGAAAAGCCCAAGCGAAGGCCACGCCAGCTGGTGTTGGCCATGCGAAATTGCATGGATGAGCGCATCAAGGCGGGCCACAAGGCCGCGACGATCAGGCCAGCGATGCCGCCGGCCAAGCTCGATGTCTTGCTGGCCAGCGAATAGGCGAACATCAAGGCGGCCACCAGCAAGAAGCCCCGAAGCATCTTGATCGGTTCGGCGTGGTAACCCAGCGGGTGACCTGCCACCACGGTGTTGCCGTAGAAGTACTTTTGCTTGCGCACCTTGGCCCAGGGGTAGTACAGGCCCAGGGTGAGCAGCAGGAGCAGCAGGTTCACGATCCAGATGCGGAAGTACTCGCTGCCGGTACCGGTGAACTGGATGTCGAGCCGGTTGACGGCCTCTTGCCCAGGCGTGGGCGGTGTCTGCGAATTCATGGGTTTCCCTGTTTGCTTGTTTGTTTGGATGCGGCCTTGCCGTCTTGGTGCGTGGACTGCCGCGCAGGTGCAGGCAAGGAGCCTACAATTTTGCAATGACACACAGCACAGCAGATGACGGATTGTTCTCCCAATCCACCCGGGTCGGCCATTCCCCCATGTTGGCGGGATTGAACCCGGAGCAGCTCGCTGCCGTCACCGCGCCCCCTGGCCCTGCTTTGATTTTGGCGGGCGCCGGCTCGGGCAAGACGCGCGTGTTGACCACGCGCATCGCGTGGCTGCTGCAAACCGGGCAGGTCTCGCCTGGCGGCATCATGGCCGTGACCTTCACCAACAAGGCCGCGCGCGAGATGCAAACGCGTCTGCAAGCCCTGTTGCCGCTGAACACGCGCGCCATGTGGATCGGCACCTTCCACGGCCTGTGCAACCGCTTTTTGCGCGCCCACGCCAAGATCGCTGGCTTGCCGCAGGCCTTCCAGATTTTGGACACGCAAGACTCGCTCTCGGCCGTCAAGCGCATCATCAAAGCGCTCAAGTTCGACGAAGAAAAGTGCGTGCCCAAGGCCACCTCGTATTTCATCGCCAACGCAAAAGACGCTGGCCAGCGCCCCAAAGACCTGGCCCCGCGTGACGAGCTGGGCCGCATGCAATTGGCCGTCTACCAGGCCTATGAAGACCAGTGCCAGCGCGAAGGCGTGGTCGATTTTGCCGAGCTGATGCTGCGCACCTACGAGATCATGCGTGACCACATCGAGGTGCGCGACCACTACCAGCGCCGCTTCAAGCACATCCTGGTCGACGAGTTTCAAGACACCAACCGCCTGCAATACGCGTGGCTCAAGGTGTTCGCCGGCAACCCCGCGCAAACTGGCAACAGCGTGTTTGCGGTGGGCGACGACGACCAGAGCATCTACGCCTTCCGTGGTGCGCAAGTGGGCAACATGGCCGACTTCGAGCGCGAGTTCAACGTGCCCAGCGTGATCAAGCTGGAGCAGAACTACCGCAGCTTTGGCCACATCCTGGATGCGGCCAACACCCTGATCTCGCAAAACACCAAGCGCCTGGGCAAGAACCTGCGCACCGATGCGGGCCTGGGCGAGCAAATCCGCATCTACGAGGCCAGCAGCGACTTTGCCGAAGCCCAATGGTTGGTGGACGAGGCCAAGCAGTTCCGCCGCGAGGGGCAGGCGCTGCACGAAACAGCCGTGCTGTACCGCAGCAACGCGCAGTCGCGGGTGATTGAGTCGGCCTTGTTCAATGCGGGTGTGGCCTACAAGGTGTACGGCGGCTTGCGCTTTTTCGAGCGCGCCGAAGTCAAACACGCGCTGGCCTACCTGCGCCTGATCGAGAACCCCAACGACGACACCAGCTTCTTGCGCGTGGTGAACTTCCCGGCGCGCGGCATTGGCGCGCGCAGCGTCGAGTTGCTGCAGGACGCGGCCCGATCGAGTGCGCGCAGCCTGGCGCAAAGCGTGACGGCGGTGCCCGGCAAAACCGGCGCCAACCTGCAAGGCTTTGTCGCCCTGGTCGACGCCATGCGCGAAGCCACGCGCGGTTTGACGCTGCGCCAGATCATCGAGCATGTGCTCAACACATCAGGTTTGCGCGATTTTTACCGCAACGAAAAAGAAGGCCAAGACCGCCTGGAGAACTTGGACGAACTGGTCAACGCCGCTGAGGCCTTTGTGACGCAAGAAGGCTTTGGCAAAGACGCCGTGGCCTTGCCGGTGGACGAGCCTGCCGGGTCGATCAGTGTGGGCTTGCCTGCTGCCGTGGCGCCGGTTGACACGCTGCCAGATGCCGAAACCGGCGAGATCATCTCGCCCCTGCTGGCGTTCTTGACGCACGCCTCCCTTGAGGCTGGCGACAACCAGGCGCAAGCCGGTCAAGATGCCGTGCAGCTGATGACCATCCACGCGGCCAAGGGCCTGGAGTTCAACAACGTGTTTTTGACGGGTCTGGAAGAAGGCCTGTTCCCGCACGAGAACTCGGCCACCAGCACCGACGGCCTGGAGGAAGAGCGGCGCCTGATGTACGTGGCCATCACCCGGGCCCGCCAGCGCCTGCACATCTGCTTCAGCCAAACGCGCATGTTGCACGGCCAGACCCGCTACAACATCAAGAGCCGCTTCTTGGACGAGCTGCCTGAAGACGCCTTGAAGTGGCTGACCCCGCGCAACCAGGGCTTTGGCTCGGGCTTTGCCAAGTCGTACAACGATGCGTGGTCGAGCGGCAAAGGCTTGGGCTCGATGGTGGGAGCGGGCGCGCAGCCCTTCCGCTCCAATGCGGGCGGCTACCCTGCCCGCAAAGAAGACGACTTCAAGGACCTCACCGCGCCGCTGCCCACCAAGATGGCGAAAGCCAAGTCAGAGGCGGGGTTCAAGGTGGGCCAAAGCGTGTTCCACAACAAGTTTGGCGAAGGCGTGGTGCTGACCCTTGAGGGCAACGGGCCGGATGCTCGCGTTCAGGTCAACTTTGGTCGCCACGGCACCAAGTGGCTGATGCTGAGCGTGGCCAAGCTCACGGTCATTGAGTGATCACCGCGGCCTGCGAAGGCCGTTCGGTGTTCAAACCAGGCCGTTGCGGATGGCGTACACCGTGAGTTCGGAGTTGTTGGTCAAGGCCAGCTTCTCCAGCACCCGAGCGCGGTACACGCTCACGGTTTTTGGGCTGAGCAGCAATTGCTCGGCGATGTCAGACAGGCGCTTGCCCGAGGCGATCATCACCAGGGTCTGCAACTCACGGTCGGAGAGTTTCTGGTGCAGGTCTTCTTGCGCTGGCGTGGTCAGGTTGTCGACCAGCATCTGCGCCATTTCGGGCGTGACGTATTTTTTGCCTTGGGACACGGTGCGAACGGCGGCCACGATTTGTGCCGCGTCGCTGCCCTTGTTCAAATAGCCTGAGGCACCGGCCTTGAGGGCCCGCATGGCGTATTGGTCTTCGGGGTACATCGAGACCACCAGCACCTTGAGCGTGCTGCCTTCTTCTTTGAGCACATGCAGCACGTCCAGGCCACTGCGGCCGGGCAGGTTGATGTCGAGCACCAGCACGTCGCAGCTTTTGTCGCGCAGCAGGCCGCGCAACTCGCCATAGTCGGCTGCCTCGCCCACCACATCGATGTCGTCGGCATCGGCCAGCGTGTCGCGGATGCCCCGGCGGATCAGGGCGTGGTCGTCACACAGGATCACTTTGATCATAGTTTGCCCCATGCGGTGGGGTCGTCAGGGTCGGTGTCAGAA
>CANCFV010000143.1 GCA_947377275.1 Burkholderiales bacterium
GTCACCGAGTCGGCACACGATCCCTTGCTGGCAGACACGACGCCGCAGCCCCTTTTTGTGGATTCGGTGCCCAGCCACGAAATGATCGAGCTGGACCTGCCCGAGGTCGAAGAGGACTTGGCCTTTGTGCAGCCCGTCTTGCCGATTCAGCCGGTAACACCCGATCTGAGCGCCGATTTGAAAGCCGAGACGGCCGATGAGCCAGTCTCTGAGGCCGAGACCACTGACGAGCAAGTCAAGGTGGTCGGGCCTTTGCGCATCAGCATCCCCCTGTTCAACATTTACTTGAACGAGGCCGATGAGCAGTCGCGTCGCTTGTCGACCACGCTCAACGAGTGGGCGCTCGAGCCCCACGAAAGCGTGCCCGACGATGCCGTTGCACTGGCCCATTCGCTGGCTGGTAACTCAGCCACCGTGGGTTACAGCGAGCTGTCGCAACTGGCGCGCTTGCTCGAGCATGCCTTGATGCGCTCGCAAACCTTGGGCGCGGGCGAGCACGATGCCGCCGCCTTGTTCAACGAAGCCGCCGACGAAATCCGTCGCTTGTTGCACCAGTTCGCTGCGGGCTTTTTGAAGACGCCAGCCGACGACTTGATGCAGCGCTTGGAGTGGTACGACCATGAAGCGTCTCGCCGCATCGAGGCCCACAGCTTGGTGGCCGACCGGTCATTGAGCGACGACGCCGAGCCGCATGCCAGCGATGTCCGAGGTCACCTGCGTCTGGTGCACTCCTCGGAGACCGCCGAGTCCGAGCCCGAGCCGGAACACGACATCACCCAGCCCAGTCCGCTGGGCGTGGCCGATTTCAAGTCCTTGGACGAGCCTGTGGCTTTCGAGCCTGCCTCGCACATCACCCACGCGTCCGGCCAAGGCCCTATGCGCTGGGAGGACGACAGTGACATCGACGCGCAAGACCTGATCGATGCCGACCTGTTCCCGATTTTCGAAGAAGAGGCCCTTGAGCTCTTGCCCGAGCTGGCCAAGCAAACCCGCCTGTGGCTGGACACCCCCTCGCAGCTGGGCGCAGCCGATGCCTGCATGCGCACCTTGCATACCTTCAAGGGCGGCGCGCGTTTGGCGGGTGCCATGCGCTTGGGCGAGCTGGCCCACCGCATGGAGTCGACGATTGAGCGCTTGTTGGCTGCGCCCAGTGTCGAACGTGCCGATGTCGAGCCCCTTGAGGCCCGTGTTGACCGTTTGATCGACGTCTTTGAAGCCCTGCGCCAGCAAGACCCTGTTGACCAGCCCGTGGCCAGCTTGACGTGGGACGATGCGCCGGCCCCTGTGGCCACCGAGCCCGCGATCGTGGCGGCCTCTGAGCCCTTCGTTGAAGCCCCCATGGCGTCGGTCACTTCGCCCGACATCGACCTGTCCGTGGCGGCTTCGCTCGCCGCTGAGACATCGGCCACAGGTGTGGCCGTCGGCCGCCATGCGCCCGAAGCCAAGCTGGAGCCCATCGACTGGTCTTTGGCCACCGGGGCTCGCCAATTGGCCGTGGCCCGCACCGAGCGCGATGCCACTCAAGGTGTGTCGCAAGCGGCGGTGCGTGTGCGTCCGCAGCTGCTCGATCGCTTGGTCAACCAAGCCGGCGAGGTCAGCATCACACGCACCCGCTTGCAATCGCAGGTGGGCCAGATCCGTGGCTCGCTGACCGACCTGACAGACAACCTGGACCGCCTGCGTCAGCACCTGCGCGACATCGAGCTGCAAGCCGAAACCCAGGTCAATACGCGCCTGGAAGCCGCCCGTGCCGCTAACCAGAACTTTGACCCTCTCGAGTTCGACCGCTACACGCGCTTTCAAGAGTTGACCCGCATGATGGCCGAGTCGGTGAACGACGTGGCCACCGTGCAGCGCACCCTGCAGCGCAACCTGGAGACCACCGAAGACCAGCTCGCCGCTCAGGCCCGCCTGACACGCGACCTGCAAGACGATTTGCTTCGCACGCGCATGGTCGAGTTCGAGGGCCTGTCTGACCGCCTGTACCGTGTGGTGCGCCAAGCGGCCAAAGAGACCGGCAAACAGGTGCGGCTTGACCTGGTGGGCGGTGCCACCGAGGTGGACCGCGGTGTGCTCGAGCGCATGACGGGTTCGTTCGAGCACTTGCTGCGCAACTGCATCACACACGGCATTGAGTTGCCCGAAGTCCGCACCGCCGCGGGCAAGGACGCTGCCGGCGCTATCACGGTGTCGCTGCGCCAAGAGGGCAATGAAGTCAGCATCGAGTTCCGCGACGATGGCGCCGGCCTGAACCTGGCGCGCATCCGCGAGAAGGCGCAGGCCATGGGCTTGGTGGCGCAAGACGCGCAGCCCACAGAGGCCGAGTTGTCGCAGCTGATCTTCACGCCGGGCTTCTCGACGGCAGACACGGTCACCGAGCTGGCTGGGCGTGGCATCGGCATGGACGTGGTCCGCTCAGAGGTCAATGCCATGGGCGGCCGCATCGAGACCGCCACCACGCTGGGCCGTGGCACCAGCTTCACCCTGGTCTTGCCCTTGACCACGGCCGTCACCAAGGTCGTGATGCTGCGCTGCGGCGCTGTGACGGTGGCCGTGCCGACCCACTTGGTTGAGCTGGTGCGTCGCGTCAAGCCTCAAGAGGTTGAGCAGGCGTATCACCAAGGCAGCTATCTCTTTGGTGACATGGTCCTGCCGTTTTACTGGCTGGGTGCCTTGCTCGATGCCACCCCGCGTGGCCTCGAGGGGGCGCGCAGCTTGCCTGTGGTGCTCGTGCGCTCGGCCCAACAACGCATTGCCATCCACGTCGACGAAGTGCTGGGCAACCAGGAAGTGGTGGTCAAGAACCTGGGGCAGCAGCTCTCGCGGCTTCCGGGTTTGGCCGGCATGACCTTGCTGGCCTCGGGTGCGGTGTCTTTGATCTATAACCCGGTGGCCTTGGCCACGGTGTATGGCCCACGCGCGCAAGCATGGACGGCGCAGGAGCTGGCGGCAGTGGGCGACGGTGCGCACGATTGGTTGTCTGCGACCCATGTGCCCGTGTCTCCTGCCGTGCTGGCAGACATGCAAAACCAAGGGCCTGTGGTCTTGGTGGTCGATGATTCTTTGACGGTGCGTCGCGTGACCCAGCGCTTGCTGACCCGCGAGGGTTACCGTGTGATGCTGGCGAAAGACGGTTTAGAAGCCCTTGAATTGCTGGCCAAGGAGCGACCCAAGGTGGTACTGTCTGACATTGAGATGCCGCGCATGGACGGGTTCGACCTCGTGCGAAACATCCGTGCGACCGCCAACTTGGCCGACCTGCCCATCATCATGATCACTTCGCGCATTGCCCAAAAGCACCGCGATTACGCGGCCGAGTTGGGTGTCAACCACTACCTTGGCAAGCCCTATGGCGAAGAAGAGCTCTTGGCCTTGGTGGCGCGTTACGCCGTGACCGACCGCGACGCGGTGCATTGAAAACGAGCCCCTTTACCTTGACTCCAACCGAGCAGTCCCCCCTCGCCCCCACTGTCCGCGGTCCGGTGGCGGACGAGGCCATCGCGCAGCTGGCCTCTTTGACGGCCCAACGTGACCGCGAGTTGCTCGATGTGTCGCTGGCGCAGGGCGTCTTGGAGTTGTTGTCGGCACCACGCGTGGGCGTGTACCGGTTGATCGGACAGACCGAAGACGTTCTCCATTGGGTGTGTTGTGGCTTGGCGCAGCGCGGGCAGCTGACGGTGAGCGACCCGCCCTGGGTCGATTTGAGCTCACTACCGCTGAAGGAAGAGTGCCCCTTGCGCGCATCGGTGCTGGAATTGCATCAGGCCGAGCAGACCGAGTTGGTGCAGGCTCCCGACGACGCGCGCTTTGTCACGGTGCTGCCTTTGATGGCCGAGTTGGGGCTGCCCGGCGTGCTCGAAATCCACACGACGACCCAGTTGGCCTTGCCGGCCTTGCGGCCCATCCAGACGCTGCTCAAGGTCTTTGCCAATTTCCAGAACCTGCTCGAATCCAGTCAGCGCGACGCCTTGACGACCCTGCTGAACCGCCAGACCTTCGACGCCACCTTCTCGAAGGCATCGGTGCCCGAGGCCGCCGACGCGAGCGCTTTGCCGCCGGGTGAGCGCCGCTCAGGCGAAGTGACCGGTTACTGGTTGGGCATGGCCGACATCGACCACTTCAAGCAGGTCAACGATGGTTTTGGCCACTTGATTGGCGACGAGGTCTTGGTGCTGGTGGCGCGCATCATGCGCCAGTCCTTCCGCCACTACGATCGCCTCTACCGTTTTGGTGGCGAGGAGTTCGTGATCTTGCTGCGCGGTGGCACCGAGGCCGAAGCCCATCGGGCGTTCGAGCGTTTCCGGCTCAACGTTGAGAACTACCCCTTCCCGCAGGTCAAGCGCGTGACCGTGAGCGTGGGCTTCACCCAGGTGCACCACAGTGACACGCCACACGTGAGTTTTTCTCGGGCAGACCAAGGGGTTTACTGCGCCAAGCACCAAGGCCGCAACCAGGTGCTGTGTTTCGAGCGCCTGGTCCGCGAGGGTGTGCTGGTCGACAGCAAGGCCGACCCCGTCGGTCGCGTGGAGATGTTTTAACCCTGTGTTTCTGGTCCGACCGGACGGCCGCCACATCACTTTCCTTCTTTGACCACGGCATAGCGTGCCAGTGTTTCAGCGCGCGCCACGTCGTGCTGCACGATGGGTGCGGGGTAGTCTCGGCCAATGACCACATCGGTGGCGGCGGCCAGGTCTGCCGGGCGAGCCAGCCAAGGTGCGTGGATGGCCTTGTCACCCAACGCGGCGATTTCAGGCACATAGCGGCGGATGAACTTGGCCGAGGCGTCGAACTTCTCGCTTTGGTTGATGGGGTTGAAGATGCGGAAGTAGGGTTGCGCGTCGCAGCCGCTGGACGCCGCCCACTGCCAGCCCCCGTTGTTGGCGGCCAGGTCGAAGTCGAGCAGTTTTTCGGCAAAGTAGGCTTCGCCGCGCCGCCAGTCGATGCCCAGGTCTTTCATCAAGAAGCTGGCCACCACCATGCGCAGGCGGTTGTGCATGTAGCCCGTCTGGTTGAGCTGGCGCATGGCCGCGTCCACCAGGGGGTAGCCCGTGCGGCCTTCGCACCAGGCGGCGAAATGCGCATCGGCCTGCTTGCCTTTGGCCCACTTGATGTGGTCGTACTCGCGCTTGTAGGCGTGGCCCACCACGTGAGGGTGGTGGAAGAGCACCTGGTGGTAAAAATCACGCCAGATCAGCTCAGACAACCAAGTTTGCGCGCCCGCCGAGCCGGCCTTGGCGCGGTCCCAAGCCAGCCCGGCCAACTCGCGTATCGAGACCGTGCCAAAGCGCAGGTGCACCGAGAGGTAGCTCGGACCTTTGACGCTGGGGAAGTTGCGCGTTTCGTCGTAGCGGTCGATGCGGTGTAAAAAGTCGTCGAGCAGCGTTTGCGCACCGCTCATGCCGGCGGGGACCTTGAGGTCGTCCACCGGCTCGAAACCGATTTCGGGCAGGGTGGGTACATGGGCTTTGCCGACGGGGTGCACGCCCTCGGGGATTGGGGCCAGGTGCTTGGCGTAAGCGGCGACCGGGTAGGGCTTGACGTAGAACGGGTCGATCTTCTTGAGCCAGGCGTTTTTGTAGGGCGTGAAGACGCCGTAGGGCGTGTCGTTGCCCGTGAGCACTTCGTTGCGCTCGAAGATGACGTGGTCTTTGGTGGTGTAGAGGGCCGCGCCGATGTCGCTGAGTTGGCCGCGCACGTGGGCGTCTCGGGCCAAGGCGTGGGGTTCGTCGTCGTGGTTGGCGTAGACCGATTGCACGCCCAGTTGGGCCGTCAGTTTGGCGATCTCAACCTGCGCAGAGCCGTGTCGCACGATCAGGCCGCCCAAAGCAGGCGAGGGCGCACCCGCCTGGCTGGCCAGGGCGCGCAGCCCTTCGTCCAGTTCGACCAGGCTGCGCACGATGAATTCAACCCGGCGATCCTGACGGGGCAGGGCATCGAGGATGTCGGTGTCCAGCACGAACACGCACCACACCTTGGGCGTGTTTTTCAGCGCATGAAAGAGCGCGGCGTTGTCGGTGCAGCGCAGGTCGCGTCTGAACCAGACCAGGGCGGATTCGTGTGAGGTGACCATGTGGCGGGTGGTGAGCAGGGCGGCTTGAAGGCCTGTGAGGGTGGCAATCCGGTGTCAATCATCGCAAATGCGCGAGGGCTTGGCGGGCCGAGGGCTGTGGGCGGGGTCAGGGCGCTTAAAATCGACAGATATGCCTACTGTCGCGCCCTCGTCCATCAATCTGACCAACCAGTTCCTCATCGCCATGCCCAGCATGAGCGATGGCAATTTTGCGGGCACCGTGGTCTACATGTGCGAGCACAACGACAAAGGTGCCTTGGGATTGGTCATCAACCGCCCCATCGACATCGACCTGCGCAAGCTGTTTGAAAAGGTCGATCTGTCGCTGGAACGTGACGACCTGGCCACGCGCCCCGTCTACCAAGGCGGCCCCGTGCAGACCGAGCGCGGTTTCGTCTTGCATGACAGCTTGGACGCCGAAGGTGGCCACTACAGCTCTACGCTCAAGATCACCGAGGGCTTAGAGATGACCACCTCGCGAGACGTGCTCGAAGCCCTGTCCAATGGTGCGGGCCCCAAGCGCGTGTTCATCACCCTGGGCTATTCCGGCTGGAGCGCCGGGCAGCTCGAAGAAGAGATCTTGCGCAATGGTTGGCTCACTGTAGACGCCGACCACGGCATCATTTTCGACACGCCCGTTGAGCAACGCTATGACCGCGCTTTGTCGCTGTTGGGCGTCGACCGCAACTTCTTGATGGGCGAGGCTGGTCACGCATGAGCGGGCCGACGCTGAGCTACCTGGCGTTTGACTATGGCCTCAAGCGGGTGGGCGTGGCCACGGGCAACAGCCTGATGCGCCAAGCGCAGCCCCTTCGCACGATTGCCGCTGAGGGCGATGCCCGTTTCGTGCAAATCGGCAAACTGATCGACGAGTGGCGGCCCGATGCCTTGGTCATCGGTGTGCCCTTCCACCCCGATGGGGCCGAGCACGAAAACACCCAGCGCGCGCGCAAGTTTGGTCGCCAGTTGCAAGGGCGCTTTCACCTGCCGGTGCATGAGGTGGACGAGCGGTACTCCACCACCGAGGCCATTGCCGGCGGTGCCAAAGACCTCGATGCCGCCTCAGCTGCCATCTTGCTGCAACAGTATTTCAACGAAGTCCCAGAGAGGTCTGAGTGAGCAACACGCCCCATACCCTGCGCCTCGATGCCGAGGCCTTGTACGCCAATCTCTTGACGGGCGTGCGCCGTATCGTGACGCCCGAGACCACCCTTGTTGGGATCTGGTCGGGCGGTGCTTGGCTGGCCGAGCGTCTCAATGCCGACCTGGGGCTGAGCACACCGCACGGCGTGATCTCGTCGGCCTTGCACCGCGATGACTTCGGCTCGCGCGGCATGTCGGCCACCAAAGACGCCACGCACCTGCC
>CANCFV010000144.1 GCA_947377275.1 Burkholderiales bacterium
TTCCTTGTAGGCAACGTGCTTGCGTGCCTTGGGGTCGAACTTCATGAATTCCAGCTTTTGGGGCGTGGTCTTCTTGTTCTTGCTGGTGGTGTAGAAGTGGCCGGTACCCGCAGTGGATTCCAGCTTGATCTTTTCGCGTCCGCCTTTAGAAGCCATGGTTCATTCTCCGATCACAGTTCGCCACGGGCACGCAGGTCAACCAAGACCTGATCGATGCCCACTTTGTCAATCAGGCGCAGAGCGGCCGTGCTGATGCGCAGACGCACCCAGCGGTTCTCGCTCTCGACCCAGAAACGGCGGTACTGCAGGTTAGGCAGAAAACGACGCTTGGTTTTGTTGTTGGCGTGGGAAACATTGTTCCCCGACATCGGGCCCTTACCCGTGACTTGACAGACGCGTGCCATGACGCTTCTCCGTTCGCTGTGATCGCGCTTGTGATCGCGCTTGTGTTGCGGTACTCAGTGCCCAGAGCAGGGTCTCATTGCTGAGCTCACCCTGGTGAAGCACCCTTCCGTAGGCTTCTGCACACAAACAATGTGCAGCCACCACGGGACGAATTTTGGCAAAAGCGAGATTATAGCCAGATTCAAGCGATTTGGCAAAACCTCTGAAGATCAGGCCCCGCCTTGCTCCAAAAAACGCTGCGCGTCGAGGGCCGCCATGCACCCTGTGCCTGCGCTGGTGATGGCTTGACGGTAAACGTGGTCCTGCACATCGCCTGCGGCAAACACGCCGGGCACGCTGGTCATGGTGGCAAAACCGTTGCTGCCGCTGCGGGGCACGATGTAGCCGTCTTTCATCTCCAGTTGGCCCTTGAAGATCTCGGTGTTGGGCGAGTGGCCAATGGCAATGAAGCAACCCTTGAGCTCGATCTCTTGGGTCGAGCCGTCGTTCACGTTCTTGAGGCGCACGCCGGTCACGCCGCTCTGGTCGCCCAAAACTTCGTCGAGGGTGTTGAACAGGTGCAGCTCCATTTTGCCCGCTGCCACCTTCTCTTGCACCTTGTCGATCATGATGGCTTCGGCGCGGAACTTGTCGCGGCGGTGGATCAGGTGGACCTTGCTGGCAATGTTCGACAGGTACAGCGCCTCTTCCACGGCCGTGTTGCCGCCGCCCACCACGCAGACCACGGCGTCGCGGTAAAAGAAACCATCGCAGGTGGCGCAGCCGCTCACGCCGCGTCCCATGAAGGCTTCTTCCGAGGGCAGGCCCAGGTACTTGGCCGAGGCGCCCGTGGCGATGATCAATGCGTCGGTGGTGTAAGTGCCGCTGTCACCCTTGAGCGTGAAGGGGCGCTTGCTCAGGTCCACCTCGTTGATGTGGTCGTAGACCATCGCAGTGTCGAAGCGCTCGGCGTGCTGCTGAAAACGCTGCATCAGCTCGGGGCCTTGCACGCCCATCACGTCGGCGGGCCAGTTGTCGACCTCGGTGGTGGTCATCAGTTGGCCGCCTTGGGCCATGCCCGTCACCAAGGTGGGCTTGAGGTTGGCGCGAGCTGCGTAAATGGCGGCGCTGTAGCCCGCAGGGCCAGAGCCCAGGATCAGGACGTTGCTGTGTTGGGGCGTGCTCATGTCTTGTCTTTCTGTGGTGTGAGGTCGCTGCGTGGTCGGAGATGTGCGGTCTTCACGGCCTTACTTTGCCCCTCATGGAACGGCTGCGCCCCATAAAGTGCTTAAAAATTCCGCATCAATGCCGAAAATTGTAGAGACAGGTTGTACGTCACACACGTAAGCGGGTGAAAAGCCCACTTGCAACCCATTTTTTCCGACAGGCCCACCCGCTGAAACGCAAGAGGAGCTGCCATGGCCATGCTGTCCAATCTCGATCTCATCCGGCGCGTGCCGTTGTTTTCCATGCTCACACAGGCGCAAGCCGAGTCCATCGCCGAGGGCGTGGTCAAGCGCCGTTACCGCCGTGGCGAGCTGATCGTCGAACGCGGTCGCAAAACCAACTCGCTGTTCATCTTGTTGACGGGGCGTGCCCGTGTGGTGGCCTCTGACGAGCGCGGCCGCGAGGTCATTTTGGCGGTGCTCGAAGCCGGCGACTACCTGGGTGAAATGAGTCTGATCGACAACGACCCCCATTCGGCCACGGTGCGCGCAGAGGTGCAAACCGATGTGCTGGTGCTGGGTCGCACCGAGTTCGCCCGTTGCTTGCCTGAGAACTCCTCGCTGAGCTACGCCATCTTGCGCGGCCTGGTGCAGCGCTTGCGCAATGCCGACCGCCAGATCGAGTCGCTGGCCCTGCTGGACGTGTACGGCCGCGTGGCCCGTGCCCTGCTGGACATGGCCAATGACGACGCCGGCGAGAGGGTCATCCGAGGCAAGGTGTCGCGCCAGGATCTGGCCAAGCACGTGGGCGCTTCGCGCGAGATGGTCAGCCGCGTCATGAAGGACCTGGAAGAGCGCGGCCTCATCGAGACGCAAGAAACGGGCAGCGTGGTGCTCAAAGAGCGTTTGGTCGCCACGGCCTGATCGCGCAAGCCCCGCGAAGTCAAACGCCCCTTGCGAGGGGCGTTTTGCATGGATGGGCAGGGCAGAAAAACCCGCACAATGCGGGCATGACATTTCCCTTGGGTTCCATGAGAGCCGAGGGCGCTGCGCCTGCCAAAGGCGGCGGGCGCTCCTCGGAGGCCGCCACCTCCCGCGCCATGACCGGGCGTTTGCACCGCGTGCCCGTCACGCACGCGCCTGAGCCCTCTGAGCCCGTTGAAAACACCCTGCGCTTTCAGTTGGGGTTGTTGCTGGGTGGCGTCTTCTGGCTGCTGGGCTTGTTGGCCCTGCTCAGTCACAGTCGGCTGGACGCCGCTTTCACCACCTCGGGGCAGCACCTGGAGCCCAGCAATTGGGCGGGGCAGGGCGGCGCTTACGCCTCTGACCTGGCTCAGTTCTTCTTTGGTCACTCGGCGTGGTGGTTGTTGGCCGTTGGCCTGCGCGTGTGGTTGGGGGCTTTGGCCCGCTGGCTGCGCCGCGACACGGCAGTCAGTGTCACCGTGGGGGCCTTGCCTGCCGCGGTGGGCCCGACCGATGTGTCCTCGCCCTGGCGCTTCTGGCTGGGCGTGGTCTTGCTGATGGCGGCCAGTTGTTCGTTGGAATGGTCACGCCTGTACAAGCAAGAGCTGGCTTTGGCCGGCGAGCACGCCGGTGGCGTGGTGGGCTTGACGCTGGGTGGTTTGGCCAACAAATGGCTGGGTTTCAACGGCTCTGGCGTGCTCTGGATCGCTTTGTTGGTGTTTGGCGCCTCGATGGCGCTGCGCTTTTCTTGGCTGGACCTGGCCGAGCGCCTGGGCGCCCGCCTGGAAGGGCTGCGCGAGCAGCGCGAAACCGAGCGCGAGGTCAAGCAAGACATTCGCCTGGGCGAAAAAGCCGCCATCGAGCGTGAGCGCGTGGTCGAAGAGGTGCGCCAAGAGCTGCCCGCCGAGCCCATCCCCATCATCATCGAGCAGCCCGTGACCGAGGTGCCCAAGTCCGAGCGCGTCGTCAAAGAAAAGCAAAAGCCCTTGTTTGCCGAGATGGGCGACAACAAGCTGCCCCAAATCGACCTGCTGGACACGGCCGTGGGCCGCATCGAGAGCATCACATCCGATACGCTGGAGATGACCTCCCGCATGATCGAAAAGAAGCTCAAGGACTTTGGCGTTGATGTGCGCGTGGTCGCGGCCTCGCCCGGCCCAGTCATCACCCGCTACGAGATCGAACCCGCCACTGGCGTCAAGGGCTCGCAGATCCTGAACCTGGCCAAAGACCTGGCCCGCTCGCTCTCGCTGGTCAGCATCCGCGTGGTCGAGACCATCCCGGGCAAGAACCTGATGGCGCTCGAGCTGCCCAATGCCAAGCGCCAGATGATCCGTCTGACCGAGATCCTGGGCTCGCAGGTGTATCACGAGGCCCAGTCCATGCTGACCATCGGCTTGGGCAAAGACATTGTGGGCGCGCCCGTCGTGGTTGACCTGGCCAAGATGCCGCACTGCCTGGTGGCTGGCACAACCGGCTCAGGTAAATCGGTGGGCATCAACGCCACCATCTTGAGCCTGCTGTACAAGGCCGAAGCGCGCGACGTGCGCCTCATCCTCATTGACCCGAAGATGCTGGAAATGAGCGTCTACGAGGGCATCCCGCACCTGCTGTGCCCGGTCGTGACCGACATGAAGCTCGCCAGCAACGCCTTGAACTGGGCGGTGGGCGAGATGGAGCGCCGCTACAAGCTCATGTCCAAAATGGGCGTGCGCAACTTGGCTGGCTACAACAAGAAGATGGACGAGGCCAAGGCGCGGGGCGAGTTGGTGCCCAACCCCTTCAGCCTCACGCCCGAAGAGCCTGAGCCGCTGGACCGCCTGCCGCACATCGTCATCGTCATCGACGAGTTGGCCGACCTGATGATGGTCGTGGGCAAGAAGATCGAAGAACTCATCGCGCGTTTGGCCCAAAAGGCCCGTGCTGCCGGTGTGCACTTGATCCTGGCCACGCAGCGGCCCTCGGTGGACGTCATCACCGGCCTGATCAAGGCCAACATCCCCACGCGCATCTCCTTCCAGGTCAGCAGCAAGATCGACAGCCGCACCATCCTCGACCAAATGGGCGCCGAAGCCTTGCTGGGGCAGGGTGACATGCTGTACCTGCCCTCGGGCACGGGCCTGCCCATCCGCGTGCACGGCGCCTTTGTCAGCGACGAAGAGGTCCACCGCGTTGTGCAGTACTTGAAGACGCAAGGCGAGCCGAACTACATCGAAGGCATCTTGGAGGGCGGCACGCTCAGCGACGAAGGCAGCAACCTCGATGGCTCGCCATCGGGCAGCAGCGACGGCGAGCAAGACCCGATGTACGACAACGCCGTGGCCATCGTGCTGCAGCACAAAAAGGCGTCGATTTCGCTGGTGCAGCGCCACCTGCGCATTGGCTACAACCGCGCTGCCCGCTTGCTGGAGCAGATGGAAAAATCCGGCCTGGTCTCCAGCATGGCGACCAATGGCAACCGCGAATTGATCGTGCCGCAGCGCGGCGGTGATGGTGGTGCCACCGCTGCCCCGTGGGACGTCTGACGTGGTGCATGTCCACCCATGTGGGCGCCTGGCGCGTTGAGTGCCTTGTGTCTTTCACCGATGGCTTGCGAGCCAGCCTATTGAACATGACCTCTCACCTGTCTCGTTTGACTTTGCCCTCTGCGGGCTTGCTGCTCGTCTGCGCGGCCTGGACTGGGCAGGCACATGCAGACGCCGTGACCACCCTGCGCAGCTTTGTCAAAGACGTGCAAAGTGGCCGTGCGGCCTTCACGCAAACCGTGACCTCACCCGATGGAAAAAAGGCGCGCAAATCAAGCGGCAC
Source organism: Burkholderiales bacterium (assembly GCA_947377275.1). Classification (GTDB taxonomy): domain Bacteria; phylum Pseudomonadota; class Gammaproteobacteria; order Burkholderiales; family Burkholderiaceae_C; genus Aquabacterium. The sequence goes on from CANCFV010000144.1 coordinate 5,322, forward strand.
GCTGGAATTCCAGCGGCCCAATCGCTTTCGTTTTGCTTACACGGCACCCAGCGAGCAGCTCATCGTGGGCGATGGCAAGCAGGTGTGGTTGTTTGATGCGGACCTGAACCAAGTCACTGTGCGCCCCATGGGGCAGGCCATCGGGGCCTCGCCCGCGGCCTTGTTGTCAGGTGGGTCGCTGGACAAGGACTTCACCCTCCAAGCCGTGACCGTGTCTTCGTCGAGTGCGGCGGCCGCAACCTCGACGCCTCTACAGGCAACGTCTTCGATCGAATGGGTGGAGGCCTTGCCGCGCCACAAAGACGGGCAATTCCAATCCGTGCGAGTGGGCTTTAAGCAAGGCCAGTTGGCCGCCCTGGACATCCTGGACAGCTTTGGCCAGCGTTCACGGCTGGACTTTGCGCAATTCGAATCTGGCGTGGCCTTGCCGGCCAGCCGTTTCCAGTTCACACCGCCCGCAGGGGCAGATGTGCTGAAGCAACCTTGATCGTCGGCCGCCCCTTGGGGTGCTTCGGGTTCGACGTCAGGTTGCAGCGCCCTTGAGCGGGCGCCTTTCTCTGTTTTTTCAGATCATGTGTCATGAGGCCAACAGGACCTGATCACACATGGGCTGAGGGGCGGGCCCGCCTTGTAAGGCGGGCCCATCTCATGCCAGCGCTCGCCGGTTCACACCGGCTCAGCTGGCACAAGGCACTCAGTCTTCGCGCTTGCCAAAACCAGGGCGCTTGCCGCCAAAGCCAGGCTTGGGGCCGCCGGCCTTGAAGCCAGGCTTGCTGCCGAAAGGCTTGTCGCCAAAGGCAGGGCGGTCACCGTGTGCACGGTCGCCGAAGGGCTTGCCGCCGAACGATGGCTTACCGCCGAACGATGGCTTGCCACCAAACGAAGGCTTGTCGCCAAAGGCGGGGCGATCGCCATGTGGGCGGTCACCGAAAGCAGGGCGGTCGCCACGTGGACGGTCGCCAAAGGCAGGGCGGTCGCCGAAGGGACGGTCACCACGTGGGCGGTCACCGAAAGGCTTGCGGTCTTGGAAACCACGGTCGCCACCGGCGGGGCCGCGGTCGTCAAAGCGAGGGCGATCAGCGCTGTATTCGCGAGGGGCTTGGAAGCCGGGTTCGCGCTTGGCACCGAAGCCGCCACGATCGCCGCCGCCGAAGCCACCACGGTCACCGCCACGGTCGCCACCGAAGCCACCACGGTCACCAAAGCCGCCTTCGCGGTTGGCGCCAAAGCGCGGTGCGCCACGGTCTTCGCGGTTGCGTTGACCGGGCATGGGCTTGCCCATGCGGGGGCCGCGGCTGTCGCCACCGGCCTTCATCTTGGGCTCAAGGCCTTCGATGACCGACTCAGGCACGCGTTGCGTGGTGAAACGCTCGATGCGGCGCATCATGCCGACGTCACGGCGTTCGCACAGGGTCACAGCCAAGCCAGAGCGGCCTGCACGACCGGTACGGCCGATGCGGTGAACGTAATCTTCTGGCTTCATGGGCATGCCGTAGTTGATCACGTGGGTGATCGTGGGCACGTCGATGCCGCGGGCGGCCACGTCGGTGGCGACCAGCACGCGCAGTTGGCGCGAACGCAATGCTTGCAGCACGCGGTTGCGACGGCCTTGAGGCATGCCACCGTGCAGTGCGGCAACGGCGTGGCCCATGTCGGCCAGGCGGTCAGCCAAGATGTCGGCATCGCGCTGGGTGCTCGTGAAGATCACGGCTTGGTCCAGATCTTTCGATGTCAACAAGCTGTCGAGCATGTCATTTTTGTGCGACAACGAATCGGCCATGTGCAGGCGCTGCTCGATGTTGTCGTGGCTGTCGGTGTGCGAAGCCACTTCGATTTGCCTGGCATCACGCGTCAGGCGCTGTGCCAATTGACCGACGTGACCGGCGAACGTGGCCGAGAACATCAGGGTCTGGCGGTTCTCAGGGGTCTGGTCAGCGATGGCTTCGATGTCATCGATGAAGCCCATGTCCAGCATGCGGTCGGCTTCGTCCAAGAT
>CANCFV010000145.1 GCA_947377275.1 Burkholderiales bacterium
AGGGCCAGAAGAGCTTGGGGCAGTACGGGCAGCACGGGTTCATTCTCCGTTTGTTGTGCGCGCCCAGCTCTTTCCTGACATCGACCTGCACGGGCAGGTCGGGCGTCTTGCGCACGTCCACGCACGGGGCGTGAGGTGGGCACGACAAATTCGACTCCGGTGAAGGAAACGGTAGGTTTTGCTAGGCGGGGGTGGTTGCGGGTAAACCTTAGGAGTATAGCCGATCCTGTCACCAAGGGGACACCCGATGCACCAAGCCGGCGCGGCAAATGCCCCAAATGCTGCCAAAGCTGAGCAGTGCAGACGGCCGAAAAGCGCCACGGATCCGGCATCAAACCACTCAAGCGCAACGCTCGACGACCGATAACCAAGCACGAACCGCACTGTGCAGCGGCAGCTGAGGGATCGACATGGCCTCTTTCTTTTTCTCCGATCACGACCACGCCCCCCCGAAGGGCGCGCTCGGCTTGCGCCCGACGCTCACCTCCGTCAAGGGTGGCATGCCTGATCCCGATCCACTCTCAGCCCTGCCCCAGCCCGCTCACCGCCGCAACCAGGTCACGCCGCCTGCTTTGTTCGTCACCAGCCAACCCCAGTGGAAAGCATGGGTCAAAGGTTTTTGGTCCTGGCTTTGGGACATGGACGACACCGCGCCACACGACACCCCTGCCGGCGCACTTCGCAAAGTCAAGTCAGAGTTCAATTCAGCCCTGTGGGACCTGCAATCGCTGCGAGCCAACCAAGTGCGCGACATGATCGAAAGCGCTCGCTCACTGCGTGAGCTGTGGCACTTGCGCGCCGAAGTGTTCAAAGCCGTGTCCGTTCACCGGGGCCAGATCGAGGCACAGTTGCGACTCGATGCGCTTGACAGCCATTTCCCCGTTCGATCGTCTTCCCAGCCACCAGCCCCCGTGCGGCAGGCCAAGATGGGCAAAGCCGCCAGCTGGTGACACCCATCAAACGGACCGGGGGACGATTTGTGCACTGCACGCCATGGCGCATCAAAAGCGCGTAGCACAATGCGAGGCTGGATTGCTCACAGCCACATGAACATCATCATCCTGGACGACTACCAAGACGCTGTCCGAAAACTACAATGCGCGTCCAAGCTGGACGGCTTGTCAGCCAAGGTCTTCACCAACACGGTCAAGGGCATCGGCCAACTCGCCATCCGCCTGCGAGATGTCGAAGCACTGGTCTTGATCCGCGAGCGCACGCACTTCCCTCGCCTGCTGCTGGAGAAGCTGCCGAAATTGCGCCTGATTTGCCAGACAGGCCCGATCGGGTCACACATTGACCTGGACGCCTGTACGAAACTGGGCATCGCGGTGACCGAAGGTGTGGGCTCTCCAGTTGCCCCAGCTGAATTGACCTGGGCGCTGGTGATGTCTGCCATGCGCCGCCTGCCCCAATACGTGGGCAACCTCAAACACGGTGCTTGGCAGCAGTCTGGCCTGAAGGCCGCTTCGATGCCGGCCAACTTTGGCTTGGGCATGGTGCTGCAAGGTAAAACGCTGGGCATTTGGGGATACGGCCGCATCGGCAAACTGGTGGCGGGCTATGGCAAGGCATTTGGCATGCATGTGACCGTGTGGGGCAGCGAAGCCTCCAGAGCGCAAGCCCAAGCCGACGGGTGCATTCCTGCGCCCTCGCGAGAAGCCTTTTTCGAGGCCTGTGATGTGTTGAGTCTGCACTTGCGCTTGACCGATGCCACCCGAGGCATCGTCACGCCAGAAGACCTGCAACGGATGAAGCCCACCGCGCTGCTGGTGAACACCTCACGCGCTGAATTGATCCAAGACTCGGCGCTGGTGGCCGGGCTGAACCGTGGTCGCCCCGGCATGGCCGCGGTGGATGTGTTCGAGACCGAGCCCATCTTGCAAGGCCACCCCTTGCTGAGGCTTGAAAACGCCGTTTGCACGCCACACATTGGCTTCGTCGAGCAGGACAACTACGAGCGCTACTTCAACTCGGCTTTTGACAATTTGCTGAACTTCATTGCCGGGACCCCGACGAACCTCGTCAACCCCGAGGCACTGAAGGTTCACCACTGAGGCCACATCCGCGTGGCAGTTGAGCGAACCCTGGGCCGGCAAGACATGCAGGCCGCCCGGTGGGCGCTCCTCGCGGGCAACTTCATGATCGGTTGCGGCGTGATGGTGGTGGGCGGCACGCTCAACGACCTGACTCACGCGCTGAACATCTCGGTGGCGCAAGGTGGACACCTGATCGCCATCGCCGCCGTGATGATGGGTGTAGGGGCTCCGCTGCTGGCCGCAGCCGTGGCACACATCGACCGGCGGAAACTGCTGGCCTGGGCCATGGTCTGGTATGCGGCCGGACACGGCCTGAGCGCGCTGGCGCCCAACTACGAATGGCTGTGGCCCATACGCGCCTTGACCGTGCTGTCGGCCGCGGTGTTCACACCGCAGGCTGCGGCCACCATGGGTTTCATGAGCACGCCAGCACACCGCGGACGGAACATCACCTTCGTGTTCATGGGCTGGTCCATCGCATCGGTTGCTGGCATGCCGATGACGGCCTGGATCGGCGAGCGCATGGGATGGCGCATCGCGATGATGTTGGTCGCGGTGGGCTCGCTTGCTGCCGCGGCGCTGGTCTTCCAGTCTGTGCCCAAGGGCATTCGCCCTCCGGCCCTGTCGATGCGGGCATGGCGCAAGGTGTTCCAGTCGCCCTTGCTCATGGCTGTGGTGTTTGTGACGGCACTCCAAAGCGCCGGCCAGTTCACAGTGCTGGCCTATGCGGCTCCGTATTACAAAAACGATTTCGGCGCGAGCCCTGAGCAAATCAGTTTGATGTTCGTCTGGTTTGGTGCGCTGGCTTTGGGCGGCAACTTGGTGCTCAACCGCTCTGTGGACCGCTTCGGTGCGGCACAAGCGGTGACGCTGACCCTGGGGCTGATGGTGGTCAGTCTGCTGGCTTGGCCCCTGGGCACCACCTTGCCCTTGCTGGCCATCGTCGTGATGCCATGGGCACTGAGCGGTTTTGCGACCAATTCAGGCCAACAAGCAAGGCTGGGCGGCCTGTCACCGAGGTTGGCCCCGGCGCTGATGGCGCTCAACACGTCCGCCATCTACCTGGGCCACGCGCTGGGCGCATCAGGCGGCGGCTGGGTCTTGACCCAACACGGCTACGGTCAACTGCACTGGCTGGGGCTGGTCTGGATGCTTGCGGCGTGGGCACTGAGCTGGTGGGCTCAGCGCGCACAGAAACGGCAAGACGCTCAGGCCCCTGCCCTGCCCTAAGGCCAGCCAGGGTCAGACCATGCGCTGGCGACGGGCTTCGTACAAGCACACCCCACTGGCCACCGACACGTTGAGGCTTTCAACGCCGCCCATCATGGGGATGCTGACCAGCTCATCGCAATGCTTGCGCGTGAGTTGACGCATGCCAGCGCCCTCGGCACCCAGCACCAAGGCCACACCGCGCTTGAATTCAGCTTGATACAGGCCATGAGGCGCATCGTCAGAGGTGCCAATGACCCAGATGTCGCGCTCTTTGAGTTCGGTCAGCGTGCGCGCCAGGTTGGTCACCATGAAGTACGGCACCGTTTCGGCGGCGCCACTGGCGACCTTGGCCACGGTGGCATTGATGCCGACGGCATGGTCTTTCGGAGCGATCACGGCATGCGCACCGGCGCCATCGGCCACACGCAGGCAGGCACCGAGGTTGTGCGGGTCGGTGATGCCATCAAGCACCAACAACAAGGGAGGCTCGTCGCCCAGGTTGTCCAGCAAGTCATCGAGGGAATGCGTTTGCGCAACGGCTTCCACGCGCGCCACCACGCCTTGGTGGCGGTGGGTGCCCGCCATCTTCTGCAGCTTGTCGTCGTCGCTATCAATGGCCTTGAAGCCGGCTTCTTCGATCTTGGCCAGGAACTGCTTCATACGTTGGTCGCGACGGGTCGCGTCCACGTGCAGTTCGCGGATGGTGTTGGGCGCCACTTTCAGGCGCACGTTGATGGCATGGAAGCCAAATAGCAGTTTGAGACTCATGGCGGCATCCTAACCGCTCAGCTGCCCTGCGGTGATGCGGACCTGGTGGCTGCACCGCTGAGCCATGTGCAGGTCATGCGTCACCAAGATCAAGGTGGTGCCAACCTCGCGGTTGAGCTCAAACATGAGGTCCATGATGGCTTGGCCTGTGGCGTGGTCCAGGCTGCCCGTGGGTTCGTCGGCCATGAGGATGTCAGGGCGCATCACGAACGCGCGGGCCAAAGCCACCCGCTGCTGCTCGCCCCCAGACAACACAGCCGGGCGGTGCTGTTGGCGTTGCCCCAGCCCGACACGCTCGAGCATGGCCGCGGCCTTGGCGCGAGCGTCACGGTCGCCACGCAGTTCAAGCGGCAGCATGACATTTTCAAGGGCGCTGAGGTGCGCAATCAATTGAAAACTCTGGAACACGAAGCCGACGTGGCGTGCGCGGTGGGCTGCACGCTGGTCTTCGTTCATCTCAAACATAGACTGACCACACAGCATCACCGAGCCAGCCGATGGCGTGTCCAAGCCAGCCAAGAGCGACAGCAAGGTGCTTTTGCCCGAGCCCGAAGCACCCACAATGGCCAAGGTTTCCCCACGCGAGACCCGCAGGTCGATGTTGTGCAAAATGGTCAGCGAACCGGATGAGTCTTCAACGGTCTTGCGCAGGCCCTGCACCACGATGGCATCAGGCGGAGGTGTCACTGGGGGCGGCGTGGATGTGGTCATGAGAAGCTGGGCAAATCACAAAATGCAAATCGACTGTACGCGACGCGCGGTGTTCTGCGCTTTGGCAGGGGCTCTGCTGACACCAGCATGGAGCATCGCAGCCGCCACCCCAACCTTGCTCGTGATGGGCGACAGCCTGTCGGCAGAGTATGGCTTGGCCAGAGGCACGGGTTGGGTCGCTCTGCTGACGCAGAAATTGGCGAGCGAGCGTCTGTCATGGAACGTGGTCAACGCGAGCATCAGCGGCGAGACCTCGTCTGGCGGTAAGGCACGCATCGGAGCCCTGCTGGCAACACACAAACCCAAGGTGGTGGTGATCGAACTGGGCGCCAATGACGCCCTTCGCGGCCTGCCCATCAAAGATTTGATCGCCAACCTGGACGCCATGGTGATGGCAGCGCAAGCCGCAGGTGCCAAGGTGCTGTTGCTGGGCATGCAGGTGCCACCCAACCTGGGCAAACGCTACACGCAGGACTTCGCCGAGTCGTTTGCCCAGGTCAGCGAGAAACGCAAGACAGCCCTGCTGCCCTTCTTGCTGAAGGGGGTGGCAGACCGGCCCGATGCCAAAGATTGGTTTCAGGCGGACAACACGCACCCGCTGGCCAAGGCCCACCCGGTGATGCTCGCCCAGGTCTGGCCAGCGCTCAAGCCCTTACTTCTTGGGCGTTAAGCCAGCGCCGAGGTTGCCCATGAGGGTCTCGGCCTGCTTGCTCATTTGGTCTTGCATCTGGGTGAACATTTGGCGCGATTGCTCGATGTAGCCGCCCATGAAGTTCTGCATCAGGGGGTTTTGCAAGTTGACGACCGAGTTCTCGGTCAAGCGCGATTGCAGGTCGATGAAGGACTGGATGTTCTTTTCCAGGTAGTTGCCCATCAGCCCTTGCATGGCGTTGCCATAAAAACGGATGATTTGCGCCAGCGCCTGGGTTGAGAACATGGGCACACCAGCCGACTCCTCTTCCAGAATGATCTGCAAAAGGATGCTTCTGGTGAGATCTTCACCCGACTTGGCGTCAACCACCGCGAAATTCTCGCAGTCCATCACCATGGTCTTGACATCGGCCAGAGTGATATAGGTGCTGGTTTGCGTGTCGTACAAACGCCGATTGGGATACTTCTTGATCGCCCGAACGCCCACAGGCGCTGCGGCCTCTGCCCCCGCGGCAGAAGACTCGTCATGGGGCTCTGCGGCTGCTTTTTTCGTGCGGGGGGCTGTGCTCATCAAGGGCTCCGGTTGGTTCAATGCATTGTAGGAGCGCGAAGCCACATGGCCGAAAAAACAGGTCAGCGTGAGCTTGGCGATCCGGGAGGCATGCGTGACATCAAGGCGCTCAGCAAAATGCCTTGCGCCGTGGCGTGGAAGTCAGATGGATACGGCGTTTGGGCGGGATTCTTGAGCCCCAAGGCGACCAATCTCGCCCGAAGTGCGTTGGGCTGCAAGCTCGCGGGCAATTCGGGGAACTGACGCCCACCCGACCAGCCGCCATCGGCACCTTGCGCCGCCAGGATCCGGTGCAACCAGATCGGTTTGACGTGCTCGCCACCACCGAACCAGATCAGCGACAAGACGCGCTGGACATAGGCGTCTCGCACCTGCACGTCCCAGGTCATTTGCTGGGCGATGTCAGCCTGCAAGGCCGCCTCCAACTGAGGCAAGGTGGTCGGTGCGGGGCAAGACATCCGCTTGATCAGGGCAATGCCCATCAGCTGGTGGGTGCTGCACACAGGGTCTTGCAAGCCAACAGCACGCCATTGCGGACGGCACGCGTTGTGGCTGAGGAAATACCGCGTGTCACCCTCATCCAGGGCAACTGGCACGCACGTGGCGGCATGGTAGAAAAAACGCTGGTATGGCTCCAACGGCGCGGTATCGACCAAACCAGCCACCACATCGGCTTGCGGTTGAACCAGTCGCTTCCAAGCACTGGTTCGGTCGGCCCGCGGGTAATGCAACGCCATGGCACGCGCCATGAGGTCAACGAGATAAGGGTCGTGCGTGGTTTCGGCTGTGGTTTGCAACACCCACCAAAGCGCCGCATTGCCGTCGCGCAGCACCTCCGACTCGTGCTCGCGCAACCACTGCATGGCTCGTTGATGGCTTTGCTGCCACTGGGTCGCTGATGGCAGAGGCGCTTCGCGATTGGCCGCAATCACCAAGGCCAACAAGACCACCGTGATCGCCAATGGCAAGGCAAAAAGGACGATGGCCGCCTGGCGCAACCACTTGTTTTTCAATTCAGACACGCTGCCCTCTTTTGCTTTGAATCGTTGCATTCACGCAAGATTGTGCGGTGCAGTGAAAGCCAAGGCTTAGCGTATGCGCAACACATGGGCCATCGGGTGCGCCTGGGCATGAAAAAACCGCCTCGTGGGCGGTTTCTTGTTTTTGCCAGTTTCCCCAGGGTACGGGGACTCTGGAGTTGGGGGTAACTGGCTGGGTGACTACGACATCACTGGAATTTGGTAGGCGCAATTGGATTCGAACCAACGACCCCCACCATGTCAAGGTGGTGCTCTAACCAACTGAGCTATGCGCCTTCAAGACC
>CANCFV010000146.1 GCA_947377275.1 Burkholderiales bacterium
TTCTTTGCCCTGCTGAAGAAAGAAACCGCCCAGTTCACCCCGCTGCTGGCGCACGCGCTGGACCAGCAACGCCCCAACATCTTCTTGCTGCCGCACCAGCACGAGTTTGCGCGCCTGAACCTCACCTATGTCATCACCAGCAAGCGCAAGCTGAAAGCTTTGGTCGATGAGGGCAAGGTTGAAGGCTGGGACGACCCGCGCATGCCCACCATCGTGGGCCTGCGCCGCCGGGGCTACACGCCCCAGGCCATCCAGCTGTTCTGCGAGCGCATCGGCGTGAGCAAGTCCGACAGCTGGATCGACTACAGCACGCTGGACATCGCCCTGCGTGACGACCTGGAGAACAAGGCGCATCGCGGCATGGCCGTGCTCGACCCCGTCAAGCTGGTGCTGAGCAACTGGGACGAGGTGATGGGCGCCGGCCACCTGGAGGCTTGCTCGCTGCCCGCCTTGCCCCACCCACCCGAAGGCACGCCCGAGCCCGCGCACCGCCAGTTCACGCTGGGCAAAGAGGTGTGGATCGAGCGCGAAGACTTCGAAGAGGTGCCGCCCAAGGGCTACAAGCGCCTGTTCCCTGGCAACAAGGTGCGCCTCAAGGGCGGTTATGTGATCGAGTGCACCGGCTGCGTCAAAGACGCCGGTGGCCGGGTGACCGAGGTGCTGGCCACCGTGGTGCCAGACACCAAGAGCGGCACGCCAGGCGCAGACAGCGTCAAAGTGAAGGCGGCGATCACCTGGGTGGGTGTGTCCGATGGCGTGGCCGCCGAAGTTCGCCTCTACGACCGCCTGTTCACCGACGCGCAGCCCGATGCCGGTGGCAAGGACTTTTTGGCCAGCCTGAACCCCGCCAGCAAGAAGGTGGCCACGGCTTTCGTTGAGCCTTCACTGGCTGCAGCGGTGGCCGACCAGAAGTTCCAGTTCGAGCGTTTTGGCTACTTCGTGGCTGACCGCAAAGACCACGTGCCGGGCAAGCCCGTGTTCAACAAGATCACGGGCTTGAAGGACGGCAACTGGGCGAAGTGATTCACGATGCCACTTGAGGTGGCTTGGCCGCACCTGGCGTGTCTGGGTGCGGCTTTTCTTTTTCTGCAGATGGTCGGACGGCGAGCGGCACCAGCCTCACATCACGCGGCCCCAGCACCTGCCCGGTGCGTGAGCGCGGCCGCATGGCTTCGATGTCCTCGCCCGACGCGCGATCGACCACGCGCAATGGGGGGCCTCCTTCAGGCGGTTCGTGCTTGTCGCCCCATTGCAGCAGCGCAATGATCACGGGGAAGAGGTCGCGGCCCTTGTCGGTCAAACGGTATTCCAGCGCACGGCCACTCTGGCTGCTGCTGGGCACCGTCAGCACGCCGCCCTCGACCAGGCGCATCAAGCGCTGCGTCAGCACATTGGGGGCAACGCCCAAGCGCTTTTGAAACTCACCGAAATGCCGCGTGCCAAAGAAGGCTTCGCGCACGATGAGCAGCGTCCACCACTCGCCGATCAGGTCGAGCGAGCGGGCCACCGAGCAGGGCATGTCAGAAAACGAGGTACGACGCATCTTGGTTTGATTCTACTTGCGTGAAGCAAGTAAATTGGGTAGGCTGATATCTACTTGCATGAAGCAAGTTCGTGCATTGAAGCAGAAAGTCACCCGCCCATGTCAGAAATCGCCCTGTTCGTGCATTCCACCGGCACCGGTCCCTTCATGTGGAAGCCCTTTTTGGCCGACACACCTGAGCACATCACGGCACTCACGCCCACCAACCGTGGCTATTCACCCACCGATTTGCTGGCGCGCGGCACCCCGTTTTGCCTGGCCGACGAGGTCGCGCACCTGATCGCCCAGATCCCCGAGGGCACGACGGGCTTGCACTTGGTGGCGCACTCTTACGGCGGCTTGGCGGCCTTGGCCCTGGCCCAAACGGTGAAGCTGCCTGTGCGCTCGATTTGGCTGTACGAGCCGGTGTTGTTTGCGCCCTTGCGCGCGGCGCAGGCCAGCTTGTCACCCAAGGTTGCCGCCGACGTCGAGTTGCTGTTTGAAGACCCACGTTTTTTGATGGACGAGGCCGCGGGCGGCGATGCGACGTGGCTGGAGCGCTTTGTGGACTACTGGAATACGCCGGGCACCTGGGCCTCCATGACCGAAAAAGCCAAGTTCATGGCGCAAATGGTGGGATGGAAGATGTTTCAGGAAGTTCGCATGGTGTCGACCGAGGCGAAGGCCTTTGAGCATTACGCCTTTCAAGTCCCTTTGACCTTGGTGCATGGCGAAAAGACCACCTCACCTGCGGCTGAGATGGTGCGCCGCCTGGCGCAAGTCAACCCACAGGCGCGGGTCGAGGTCCTGACGGGGGCAGGCCACATGGGTGTGTTGCATGCACCTGAAGCGGTTCAGCCTACCTTGCTCCGACACTGGGCGGCTTTGACAAACGCTTGATGCGTCCGAAAAACGAATCCGTGCGTGCTTGACACGCAGTGGTGTATGTGTGGAATATCGTGCAGGTGCCCCCATGGGTCGCCTTCGCGACACCGACAAACAACCACACGGAACGCATCGTGGATCAGGCCCTGTCATTTTTGAGCCGCAACGGCTACTTACCCCACGGCTACTGCTTCACCTGGCAGCCTGAGTTGTTGTGGACGATGGTGGGCGCGGACCTGCTCATCGCCTTGGCCTACTTTTCCATTCCGTGGGCGATCTGGCATTTCGTGCGTCGCCGTGGTGAGTCTTCACTCAGCGGTGTGGCCTGGCTCTTTTGTACGTTCATCGCCGCCTGCGGCACCACGCATGTGATGGACGTGTGGACGATCTGGCGGCCCGACTACGGTTGGCTGGCCATAGCCAAGGCCATCACGGCGCTGGCCTCGGTTGCCACGATCGTCACGATGTGGAAGCTCATGCCGCGTGCGTTGCAAATCCCCTCGGTCGGGCAGCTGCAGTCTGTGATTGGCTCCCTGGAGGCCGAGATCATCCAGCGCCGCTTGGCCGAGGCCCACCTGGCGGAAGCGCAAGAGGCCCTGGTGATCACGCTGTCCAGCGTGGGGGCGGGTTTCATGGCGACCGACCGTGCCGGGCGCATCCAGTCCATGAACGCACTGGCCGAGTCGGTGACGGGCTGCCTTCAAAGTCAAGCCCGAGGTCGCCTGCTGGGCGAGGTGCTGGTTTGCCAGGGCGATGCCGCTGGGCTGAGCCAAGCCAATCCGGTCGACGCCTTGATGGCGTCCGGGATCGGCATCGACAAGGCGCAGCAAATTCAAGTCTTGTCGGCGGCGGGCCACGTCACCGAGCTGGAGTTGAAAGCGGCGCTCACGCACGAGCCCGATGGCGCGGTGCGCGGCATGGTTGTGGTCTTCCGCGACATGACGCGCATCAACGACGCCGAGGCACAGGCCAGCAAGTTGGCTGCCATCGTCGAGTCCTCGCAAGACGCCATCGTGGGCAAGACCCTGGACGGACACATCACCAGTTGGAACCAAGGCGCTCGGGTGATGTATGGCTACGAAGCCGATGAAGTCATTGGTCAGCCCATCCAGATGCTGATGCCGCCCGATCGGAGCAAAGAAGAGGATTACATCCTGGAGGATTTGTCAGCGGGCCTGCGCGTGCCCGTGTTCGAGACGGTGCGGCGTCGCAAGGACGGGCGCTTGATCGACGTGTCCATCACGATCTCGCCCATCCGCGATGCACAAGGGCGCATCGTGGGTGCTTCCAAGATCGCTCGAGACATCTCGCAGCGCCGCCAGTCCGAGGCTTTGCGATTGAAGGGGCAGGTGCTGGAGGCAGAGAACCTGCAGATCCAGGAGGCCAACCGGCTCAAGAGCGAGTTCCTGGCCAACATGTCTCATGAGTTGCGCACGCCCTTGAATGCCATCATTGGCTTTGCCGATTTGCTGCACGCCGGCACGGTGCCGCTCCACTCACCCAAGCACCACGAGTTTCTGGGCTACATCGGCACCAGTGGTCGGCATCTGCTCAAGTTGATCAACGACGTACTGGACCTGTCCAAGGTCGAGGCGGGCAAGTTGTCTTTCCATCCCGATGAGGTGGATTTGCCCGAGCTGGTGCAAGAGCTGGTTCAGATCCTGCACAACACGGCTGACAAGCAGGGCGTGTCATTGGAGGTGGACCTGGACCCCGCGGTGGCGCACTTGCGCCTGGACGCGGCACGGCTCAAGCAGGTGCTCTACAACTACCTCTCCAATGCGATCAAGTTCACGCCGCACGGTGGACGTGTGACTTTGCGCGCGCGGCCCGAAGGCCCGGATCATGTCCGCATCGAGGTGCAAGACACGGGCATTGGCATCGCTGCGCCGGATCTGGCGCGCTTGTTCATGGCCTTCCAGCAGCTCGACAGCAGCTTCACCAAGCGCCACCAAGGCACCGGTCTGGGTCTGGCCTTGACGCGCAGGATGATCGAGGCACAAGGGGGCACGGTCGGCGTGAGCAGCGTGCTGGGTCTGGGCAGCGTGTTCCACCTCGTGTTGCCACGTGTGGTGGTGATCGACGATGCCGATCAGGTCTCGGTGATGGCCTTGGGCGAGGCCAGTGTTGCTGCGGCACCGGCGCCTCGCGTGCTGGTGATCCACGACAACCCCGCGCAGCAGGCGCGCATCCAGCAGGTGTTGACCGAAGCGGGCTATCTGGTCGACGCGCCCATCGGTGTCGACCATGCGTTGGCCTTTGCCAAACAGCACACCTACGAGGCCATCACCTTGGACCTGGTGCTGCAAGAGCGCTCGGGGCTGGCTTTGCTCTCCAGCATCCGCAGCGAGGGGCCCAGCGCAAGCACCCCGGTGGTTGCCTTGAGCATGCCCACTTCTCAGGCGCCGCAGGCGGAAAGCGCCAGCTTTGCGGTGACAGACCTCTTGGCCAAGCCCATCCGTGCCGACCAGGTCGCTTTCGCTTTGAGCAAGATCGGTCTGCTGGAAGGCGCAGGCCGCCGCGTGATGGTGGTGGACGATGATCCGGCCGCACGGGCCCTCATGCAGGCCACCTTGGAGGCAATGCACCTGGAGGTTGCTGGTGTGTCGGGTGGCCGTGCGGCATTGCTGGCCCTCGATGCGGTTCGACCTGACGCCATCATCCTGGACTTGTTGATGCCGGAGTTCGATGGCTTCCAGGTGCTCGATGCGCTGCGGCAATCGCCTCGCTGGCAGCGCACGCCCGTGTTCATTTGGACCAGCATGCTGCTGACCGATGAGGAGCATGCCACCTTGGCCCGCTCAGCGCATGCGATCTTGAGCAAGGGCCGTGGCGAGCTGGATGCTTTGCTCGACGAGCTGCGCCGTTGGCGTCCCCTGGGTGTGGCGACGGAGGCATCCCAATGAGCAACAGCCCCCGCGTGCTGGTGGTTGATGACAACCACATGAACCTGGAGCTGGTCTCGTTCATGTTGCAGGCCGAGGCGTTTGAGGTGAGCGTGGCAAAAGACGCCGTCGCGGCTCAAACGCACATCCAGCGCAACAAGCCGGATCTGATCCTGATGGACATCCAGATGCCGGGCATGGACGGCCTGGCCTTGACCCAGTTGCTCAAGGCCGACCCGGCCACGGCGGACATCGTGGTGGTGGCCTTCACGGCCTACGCCATGAAAGGCGATGAGGCGCGCATGCGCACGGCAGGCTGCGACGGCTACATCCCCAAACCCATTGAGGTGTCGACCTTCGTCAAGCAGGTTCGTACCTGCATGGCGCGACAGCCTTGGGTGGTGCGCTGAGGCGGTGAGCCCCAGCGAAACGCACCCACCTCAGGCTCAGGACGCCGCGGCTTTTTTGGCCGCTGGCGTGCGGCGTCGGCTGGGTGCTTTTTTGGCGGCGGGCGCGCCCTTTGCTGCCGCGGGAGCAGGCGCTGCAGCCGGACTGGCCTCGCTTGTTGCGGGTGCTTTGGCGTCTCCTGCCTTGCTGGCCTTGCTGGCACGCTTGGTGGCGGGCTTGGGGCTGGCGGGTGTCGCCTCGACGCTGGGTGTTGGTGCCTCCGGGGCCATTGCAGTGCGCTCAACGCGTTCGCTGCTTTCAGCCGGTGCCGCAGGCTCAGGGGCGTCATAGCCATAGGCCTTGCGGGCCGCCGCTTGCTGGGCTTCGGTGCGAGGGGCGTCCAAGTCAACGCCTTGCGGATTCTGGCGCTCACCTGAGCGGCCACCACGGCCACGGCCTCCGCGTGCGGGGCGGCCTTCTCGGTTGGGTCGGCCATCGCGGCCTTCACGGCCGTCGCGGCGCGCAGGGGCCTCGGTGTGGGTCGAAGCGATGGCCTGCGTGGGCTCCTCGTTCAAGCCGGCGTCCTGTGCGGTGTCTTGACCTGCCTGCGCTGCCAGCTCGTTGGCAGCCTCGGTGTGCGGGTCGCCACGGTGGTCAGGGCGGTTGTCCTGACGAGCATCGCTGCGCGAGTCGCGCGCATCGCGCCCGTCTTGGCGGTTGTCGGCGCGTGGTGCTTCGTTGCGCGCCACTGGGATGCCGCTGCCACGGAACACAAAGGTGCCCGACTTCTCGTCACGGCCAAACTCCAGCAGGCCACGGCCTTGCGCTTCTTCCAGCAGGTTGCCGAAGGTGCGAAAGCCAAAGTACTGCTCGCTGAAACCGGGGTTGCGGCGCTTGAGCGCTTCTTTGAGCACCGACGCCCAGATCTTGCCGCCCTCGTCGCGGTCGGTGACCAGGGCCTCGTAGGTCTCGGCGGCCATCTCGACGGCCTTGGTGCGGCGTGCGTCCAGCTCGGCGCGGCGGCGTTGCTCTTCTTCGGGCGAGCGGCGTGGTTGTGGCTGGTCCCGGTTGTCACGGCGTGCGGCCTGGCGTTGGCTTTCACGCACCAGGTCGTCGTAGAAGATGAATTCGTCGCAGTTGGCGATCAGCAGGTCGGAGGTGGAGTTCTTTACGCCCACACCGATCACGTACTTGGCGTTCTCGCGCAGTTTGGACACCAGCGGCGAGAAGTCGGAGTCGCCCGAGATGATGACGAAGGTGTTGACGTGCGACTTGGTGTAGCAAAGGTCAAGCGCATCGACCACCAGGCGGATGTCGGCGGAGTTCTTGCCCGACTGGCGCACGTGCGGGATCTCGATCAGCTCGAAGTTGGCTTCGTGCATGGTGGCTTTGAAGCCCTTGTAGCGTTCCCAGTCGCAATAGGCTTTCTTGACGACGATGCTGCCTTTGAGCAGCAGGCGCTCAAGCACGCGCTTGATGTCGAACTTGTCGTAGTTGGCGTCGCGCACGCCGAGGGCGACGTTTTCAAAGTCGCAAAACAGCGCCATGCTGACGTGTTCTTGTTGGGAGGCCATGTGTTG
>CANCFV010000147.1 GCA_947377275.1 Burkholderiales bacterium
ATGCCCGAGCCTTTGACCCAACCAACGTGGGTCTGGCCTTGGTGTTCGTAGGTGCACAGATGCATGAGAGGGTCTCCTGAGGATGCGTGGGCCGCCGTGGCTCAAGCCTCGCGCAAACAATCGATGATGTTCAGGCGTGCCGCACGCCAGGCTGGGATGAAGCCGCCCAACAAGCCCATGAACAGGGCAAAAGCCAGCGACGACAGCGCGATGGATGGGGTGAGTGTGAACTGGAACGCCAGCTCAGAAAAGGTCTGGAAATTGACCGTGGAGATGTTGACCGTTTGCATGAAGGAGGCTGCCGCCAAACCCAGCAGCCCGCCGATCAATGACAAGAGCAAGGCCTCGCCCAAGAAGGCCGACAAAACCGCGCCGCGCCGAAAACCCAAGGCGCGCAAGGTGCCGATCTCGCCAATGCGTGAGGCCACCGAAGCGAACATGGTGATCATGGCGCCGACTACCGCCCCGATCGAGAAGATGATGGACAGCGCCAGCCCCAGGATGCGGATGAAGGTGGCCAAGGCCTCGGACTGCTCGGCGTAGAAAGCCACCTCGGGCTTGGCCTCCAGGGTGAGGCGCGGATCGGCCTCCAAGCTGGCCTTGACCGAGGCAAAGCCCGACGGGTCGGTGAGCTTGAACACCACGCTGGAATACACATTGCGGCGGAAGGCCTGCATCATCTGCTCGCTGTCGCCCCAGACCTCGGAGTCGAAACCACTGCGCTGAGCGTCGAACACGCCCACCACCAGCCAGTCGCGGCCGGCAAAGCGCATGGTCTCGCCCAGGCCGGCGTGCGCAAAGCCTTTGGCAATGGCCCGGCCGGTGATGATCTCGCTCGTGCCGGGCCGAAACGCCCTGCCCTCAATCAGCTTGACCTGCGGGCGCAGTGACATGCCCACCAGCGAGGTGCCCCGCACGGTGACGTTGCTGGGCTTGCCATTGCTGCGCTTGGGCAAGGTGTTGAGCACCACCGGCTCTTTGCTGACGAGCTTGTGGCCTTCTGGGTCGGTGGCCAGTTGATTCAGGCTCTCAATCACCGCCGCTTGGTCACGCGTGATGGCCGAATTGATCTCGGCCCCCGCGCCTTTGCGCAAGACCATGACGTTATCAGGCTGCCCCGTGGCCACCAAGGTGGCGCGGATGCCCTCGCTCATCATCAACACGGTGGCGAAGACGTAAACCACCAAGCCCATGCCCCCAGCGGTCAGCGCGGTGGTGACGCGCCGCACCGAGAGGTTGCGGGCGATGTAGCTGAAGGGGACTACGCGGGGGGCGGGCATGAGGGGGATTGTGGGGCCGGATGGCCCCACCTCGGCAGCCAGCGATGCTCAGGTCGACATGGCGCGTTGCTGGTCAGCGGGTTCAGTCTTGCTGCTGGCGGCGAGTGCACGCGCAGGCTCGCCATGCGCCGCAGGAACGGGTTGGATTTGCGTGAGCTGCCGGTCATCACCCTCATAGCGCCGACGCCAACGGAAGTAGCCCTCCGGCTCCCATGGCAGCACGGGTCGCCAACCCGCCAACTTGATCTTGTCAAAGGGCTTGAAGCCCGCGTATGAGTCGTGACAGTACTCACCAAAAAGATGAGCAGCGGCGTCATCAACCACCTTGCTATCGAGGAGCTTCTGGTAAATCTCTGGCGCTTCGTCTCGCATGCTGTCCAAACGCGACTGAGCCGCCATCTTCGTGCTCGCCCTAGGGTCAAGCGGGTCCACTGTGGTCACACCAGAAAGTTCACGGTTCAACCTCAGCGCCTCGGCGTCTTTGAGCAGCAGGGCATTTGCCCCGTCCAGGTCAGCGTGGTCACCCTTGCTGGCGCGCTTAGACCACGGCAGGTTCATGTATTGGTTGCGGACCTGGTAGCGCCAGGTCAAATATTCGAGCATCCAGTCGCGTACGGGACGCTGCCCTTGGCGTGGGGTCATAAAGCCAGTGAACGACGTAACCAAGGCTTCACTCACCTGGAACAGGTCAATGCCATTCATTTCTGCACCGGTGCTGTCCAAGGGCACCAAGGCTTGACGTGATGCTGCATACATCGACCGCAGGGCCATTTGAGAAAGCTTGTCTGCATTGCCGCGCCCTGGTCCTCTGCCTTGCTCGTCGGGCGCATACCCGCCGCCCACATCAGAGTGCATCCCTGGGAACATGTATTCGTGGCAGTTCTTCGGGAGCTTTCCGTTCAGCCGCAACAACTCCAGGGGGAATGAACCTCGGTTCTCATGCATAGCGGCGTAGTGCACACAATTCTTGATCGAGTCTGTATCAGGAATCTGCAGCCACTCGGGTTGTGCCCATGAGCGGTGCCCGTTTTGCCCGAAGCCAAATGACGCTGGCAAGCCCACGGAGGCCACTGTGTCAAACAAACCAATGAAGCGGATCGTGGCCTTTACACCGCACAGCTTGCTGCCCTCAAATAGTTCAAGCAGCCAGTTTGTGAAAACCCGGGCCTCGGCTGCACCTCGCGAGAAACCATAGATGTCGAAGAAGATTTCGGTGATTTTGGGTTTGCCAACACTGGCCATCTTGGCCGTGATGTCGGCGCACGCACGCTTGAAAAAAGCGAGGCGTTGGGGAGCCTCGCCCGTCAAACTGTCGAGCAGCAAGCCCCCGGTGGAGGCCATGTTCACTCTGCGCAAGGCTGGTTCATCTTCGTGTGAGGCCAACGGGCTGTATTCGGATCCACCGCTTCGGCTGCTGACTTTGCTGCGTTTGCCGTTGCGGCAGAGAGCTTTGACGGTGTCAGGCTCGGCATAGACCTGCATGTTTGGCGAGATGCTGCGATGGATGGCATTGATGACGCCAAGCAAAGCGAAATTGAGACGCCCATCTCCACCTGCACCAAAGGCCATGCCCAAGGTGGTGGAGTCTTCTTCGCCAATCTGTGGAAATGGGGTGCCCACCCCGGGAACGTACACACGGAAGTGTCCGTCTAGCATGTCATCTCGGTAAGACCTGAACAGCCGCGCCACATTGCTGTCTTTGTGGCGCTGTAGCTGCGTTTGGCTATGCCCCGGCTCCACCCAATCCTGGTTGTTGCCGGTGCCATCGAAGAACATGCCGATGTTCAGCGGCAGTTCGCAAAGATGTGCCTGCGCTGCCTTTGCGCGTGCCACCGGTTGAATTCCTGGCGTTGGCCCTATCGGGTGCGCGTCAACAAGCGTGTCAATCATCGTGCTCATGGTCAGGGTGCAAATATGGATTTGGGGCCTTTTGGCATTGGGTAAACATCCCAGGGCTCCTTCCTTGGAATTGGATCCCGCGGCCCCTCATAGACCGGACTGCCAGGCGCGTAGTTGGACAGCGTGACACGGACCACCCCACCCGTCAGGAAGTGCACGTACATGGTCCCAACGTCCTCATATCGGTCCAACAAAACATCGGCTTCAAAGTTCTGCCATGTCTTGTCGCGCCAGTTAGTCACACTCCAAACCACATGGGCCTTCAGACCGGAGCGCAATTTATTGGGCACCACCACACAGCACACCAAGCTGCCGCCTTTTCCGGCATTGAATCCACCGTAGCCATTGACCGAAAAATCCTGCACGCTCAGGTGGTCTTCCAAGTGATCAATGCCCGTGAGCCCCACGCCCGTGCTCGTATCCTCGGACCGCCCCATGGCACTGCAAGCGGCAAGCGCCAACAAGCACAAGGCGATCACGCCCTGGCGCCAAAATGAAATGAATCGTTGTTTCATAAGACGCTCTCAATTTCTTGGCGGCCAGTTGGTTTGACCAGGTGGCGCTGGAGCTGCGTTTGGCCCTGCCCCGGCTCAACCCAATCCTGGTTGTTGCTGGCGCCATCGAAGAACACGCCGATGTTCAAAATCATTTCGCACAAATGGGTTTAAGCAGCCTTGGCCGGTGCCACTGGCGTTAAGCCAGGCGTAGGTCCCAGCGGATGTGCAGCAACTTGCGTGTCAATTGGACTTGTCATCGGGAGGATCAAATGGTGTTCTGGGGCCCTTGGGTGTCGGATAAACAACCCATGGCCACTTGTTTGGGATCGGGTCCCTCGGCCCCTCATAAACCGGACTGCCAGGCGCGTAGTTGGACAGCGTGATACGGACCACCCCACCCTTCAGGAAGTGCACGTACATGGTCCCAACGTCCTCATATCGGTCCAACAAAACATCGGCTTCAAGGTTCTGCCATGTCTTGTCGCGCCAGTTGGTCACACTCCAAACCACATGGGCCTTCAGGCCGGGGCGCCATTTGTTGGGCACCACCACACAGCACACCAAGCTGCCGCCTTTTCCGGCATTGAATCCACCGTAGCCATTGACCGAAAAATCCTGCACGCTCAGGTGATCTTCCAGGTGATCAATGCCTGTGAGCCCCACGCCCGTGGTCGTGTCCTCTGATCGCCCAATGGCGCTGCATGCGGCAAGCGCCCACAAGCACAAGGCCATCAGGCCGTGGCGCCACAAAGAGTTACGTCGTTGCTTCATGCTGTGTCACCGATTGTTCGTGGGCATCGCCCAAACGTTTGAGCCAAGTGGAATCGCCCCAATCAGGCGCCGATGACTTCAGCATGGATTTGGCCATGGCCAGCTGCACCGGGTAACGGGTTTCATGGGTTTGACGAAGCCAGTCGCACACGCGTTTGGCGATGGCGTGCCGTTGCCACGAGGGCCGTTGAAGCAAAAGCTCGGGCGCCTGATCACCCACGGCCAAGAGCAATTGGTCTGGCCAGGACAGGTGCAACAACTCGTCGAATTGTTGGTCGTTCAAACGCAAATCGCCGCCGACATGAGAAAACTCACGCTGCATTTCGCCCAGCCTCACATCAAGCGACTCGTTCAAGCCACGCCGGTTCGTGTATCGCCAAGTGGCGATGGGCCCAAGCAAACGCAGCCGCTGGCGTTCTGTCAACACCTGCCAAAGTGAGGCTAGGCAACGACTGTCGGCAAAGCGCAGATAGAACTTCTGCCCATCAGGCGCGCGCAAATAGCGAAGCGAAGACATGTGTCGAACCAGATCAGAGAAACTGGCGTGGCTGATCAGAGAAGTCAATGCCCATTGCGAAGCGTCATCGGCCATCAATCGCTCAACAATGGCATCGACTTGCTTGTCAGCGCATGCCAGCACGGGTCCGGCAAACCTGGCTGTGTCGTCTTTGACATGCCCATAAATCCAGGCGACATGCTCACCGCGTTGGAGCAACTCAAGCTCAGCAGGCAACAGCGCACACGCGTCTAGCAAATGGTAGGTGTTGGTCGTCGCGTCCATGGTCATGCAGGCACCAATGGCGATGCGGCTTTGGCTGCACGCAAGAAACAAGACAGACAGAAGTCAGACTTCGGTAAGTCAGGCGCAGGCGTTTCTGCATACGCCCCACCCACCATCGACTTCACCCCCGCCTTCACCATGATCTTGCCCGGGCACTGCGCCGTGAAGCTGCCGCCCTCGATGGTGATGCTCGCGCCGCCGCTGACTGCCAGCGTGATCTTCTTGGCCGCTGCGATGTTGACCACACCATTGGCCGTCTTGAGCTCCAGCGCACCCTTGGATGCGATCTGCGCCGGCCCGGCCTGGGCTTGCATGTCAATGGCGCCTTGCGCTGCGATCAGGCTCAGGCCCTTGCCTGCGGCGTCAACACCCGGCTGGATGGCACCCGCCAAGATGCCGATGGCTTGGGCGGTGTGCACGCGGGCCTGGCCGCCCACGGCCACGTGGCTGTCTTGACCGCTGGCGATCTGGGTGCTGTCTTGGCTGCTCAGGTGCAGGTCTTGGCCCGCACTCAGGCCGACACCGGCTTTGCCGACCAGGGCAATGTGCGGGTCGGCAATGTGGGGCAGCTTGTCAGGTGCGCTGCTGGTGGACTTGTCTTGCGCATCGGCCAGGGCATTGGGCAAGCTGGTGCGGCTGACCATGCCGCTCAGGCTGTGTGTGAGCGCTGCGGCCGGGGCCAGCTGCTCGTTCAGCGCGCTTTGGCCGGCGGCGTGGGTGCCCGCTGCGCTGGCCAGCCCGACGGTTTGGTGCGTGGTGGCCGCTTGGTGGAAGGTCTCGGCCAGTTGCTGGGCCTGTTTTGCCAAGGCCATGCCCGGCGCGTTATCACCCGCAGGGTCGGCGCTTTGGCCCAGGCCGTTGCTCAAACCATAGGTCGACAGCATCACGCCCCGCGCTGCGCGCAGGCCACCCCAGGCGTCGGTGCGCAGTTCAAAGCCCAGGCCTCGGAAGCTGCCGCGGTGGTTGTCGGCCTGGTGCAGCAGATGGCCCATTTGCAGCCAGGTCTGGCCCTGGGTGCTGTGCAAGGTGGTGCGCAGTTGCTGCGGGGTGTCGTCAAACACCAGCTGGTTGTGGCCAAGGCCGCCAAACTCTTTGCTCTTGACGCCGCTCAGGGCCGCAGCGTTGTTCTGGCCTGGGTTGCCGCTGGATGCCGCACCGGGTGCCGCGCCATGCCACGCGGGGCTGTGCCCGCCGCTGCCTGATCCCACCAGGTTCATCTGGCTACTGGGGCTGTGGTCGCTTGAGTCAAGCAGGGCTTGGGTGTCGCGCTCAGCGGCTTGCCCGCCAGGGGTGTGCGGCACGCCCGACTCGCCACGGCCGTTGTACAGGCTGGCCAGCACAAAGGGGCGGTCGATGTCGTTGTTCAAAAAGCCCACCAACACCTCGTGCCCAATGCGTGGAATGAGTTGGTGGCCCATGCCCGCACCTGCCGAGCGCTGCAGCACACGCAGCCAGCAGCTGTGGGTGCTGGCTGCACCAGCCTGCCCTGCGCCCGTCTCAAGCGCCTGGGCTTGCCAATGGAACTGCACTTTGACGCGACCCAGGGCGTCGGTGTAGAGCTCATCGGCACCGCTGGCTTGGGTGGCGGCATCAGGGCCCACAACGATGGCCGTTTGCGGACCCAAGGCCGTGGGCCGAGGGCGTGGTCGCAGGCCGGTGCCATCAAGCAGCACGGGGCGCCACGGCACTTTGCGGCGCAAGGCCTGGAACTGGTTGGCGTAGCCGGTTTCAGCGGCGCGTTGGTAAAGCGCGGTCGAGTCCAACTCAGGCTCTGCGTCGGGCAAGGCCGCTTGCAGCAAGGCGTCGCCAGCCGGCAACTCAGACGGCCCCAAGGTTTGCGCAATGGCTTGGCTCAGGTCTTTGGGCAGGTTGTTGATGCCCACCGCGTGCACGCTGGTGAAGAAGAACTGCTTGTCTTCGTCCAGCATGCCCAGCGCTGCCAAGGGGTCGAGCGTGGACTG
>CANCFV010000148.1 GCA_947377275.1 Burkholderiales bacterium
TGTCCGTCGCTTTCGCGGTTGTTTTATTTCCTTGAACCGATGCTCTTCGAGCCAGGGCTTGGAACATTGCGGTGCTGGTGTGATCGTCTCGCGTCAGATGAACCCGAAGTGCTGCTGACCTCGCCCACCTGAATCCCCTGGGTTCAGGAATGCGGCAACCGGTTTGCGGCGGACCTTGTACATGACATCGGCCAGATGCCCTCACGGGATCTGGCCGATTTTTTTGCGCAAACGCGGTGGGGTTGGTTCAGGCTGCCGGCACGAACTGGATGCTGGCCAGCACGATGCGGTTACCCGTTTCGCGGGCCGTGGCCATGGCGCGATCGGCGCTGCGCATGAGGTCTTCGATGGTGCCGGCCGTGTGCGGGAAGCTGGCGACGCCCATGCAGACCGTGAAGGGGATTTGCTGGCCGTTGTGCGGCACGATGTGCCCGGCGCACTGCCGACGCAGGTGTTCCATGCGCGAATGGGCGGTGGCCAGGCCCACGCCCGACAGCAGCACCACAAAGCGGTCGCCGCCCAGTCGGCAAGGGGAATCCATGGCGCGGGTGTTGGCGCGCAGCAAGCGGCCCAAGGCCTCGATCACGCGCTCGCAGCCATCGCCACCGTGCAGACGGCGGATCTCTTCGAGGTTGTCGATGGCCACAGACACGAGGGCGAACTCGCGCTGCTCGCGGCTGGAGAGGTCGGCCTCGCGGCGCAACTGCTCTTCAAAGTGGGCGCGGTGGTAAAGACCCGACACGGCGTCACGCACCTGGTTGTCTTCGACGTTGCGGCGCAGCGCGTCGTTGGCTTTTTGCTGTTGCTCAAGCTGCGAGAAGGCCGACTGCAATTGCGCCTCGCGGCGACGGGACTCGGTGACGTCTTGCCAGACCGACAAAATCTTGGCGGCACCGTCGGCATCGACCGCTTGGCGCCAGGTCAGGAACTCACGGCGCTCGCCTTGCAATTCAAGGCGGTGTTCGGCCCGCACCCCCTCGGGCGCGGCCTGGGCCTGCAGGTCGGCGGCGCGCAAGGCCAGGGCCTGGGCGGCATCAAACAGATCGGTGTCCAGCGCACCCACGGCCGTTTTGTCGGCAAAGCCCAGCAAGCGGCCCGCGCTGTCGCTGACGTGGTCGTATCGGCCACTGCTGGCGTCTTTGACGAGCACCGCCAATCCCAATTGCTCCAGCGCCTGGAGAACCGCCAGGTTCAAAGCAGCGTTGCTGAACACGCTTGGTGCGCGAGAGTCGGCCATAAGTGATCGCAATGAGTGGTGAAAGAGGGTCCGTCGCCCCGGCGTTGGGCACAACAACCCCACCGCAAGGATATTGTCTGAACTTACCTCGCTTGGCTGTCCTTCAAACAAGGGATGAGCGCCGTGTTTACACCACAAGTGCGTCATATGCCACGCCGCTGCGCTGGCAAATGTAACCTGCACGGCTGGACCCTGGGGTCAGGCAAAAGCCGGGTTTCCTTGTTCAGCAAAGGCTCATCGGCAAACCACGCTTGCCCGACAATCTCAATTTGCTCCCCTCACCAGATGACTGCCCCGAGCAGGGCACAAGCGGAATCACCATGACTCAGATTTGTTTGCTGGGATGCGGCCTGATGGGCACGCCCATGTCCAAGCGCCTGTTGGCTGCCGGGCACGACTTGACAGTCTGGAACCGGAGCCCAAGCAAGGCCCAAGCGCTGGCCACCTGCGGGGCACGCGTGGCGGCCACCCCGGCCGAAGCAGCCCAAGGCGCCGAGATCGTCATCACCATGCTGGACAACGGTGAGGTGGTCCGCGATGTGCTGTTCAACGTCGCGTGGCCCGGTGCCGCCGGCGCCATGCCCCCTGGGAGTCTGTTGGTGGACATGAGCTCGATCCTGCCCGAGCAGGCACAGGCGCATGCCCAGCAACTGGCCGCCCAGGGCGTGCAGGCGCTGGATGCGCCCGTCTCCGGCGGTACCGTCGGGGCCGAGGCCGGCACGCTGGCCATCATGGTGGGTGGCGACGTTGCCGACTTCGAACGTGCCGCACACGTGCTGCGCGTGCTGGGCCGCCCGGTGCACGTGGGGCCTGCGGGCTCCGGCCAGTTGGCCAAACTGGCCAACCAGATGATCGTGGGCATCACCATCGGTGCGGTGGCCGAAGCCCTGCTGATGGCCCAGCGTGGCGGGGCCGACATGGCCAAGGTGCGCGAGGCCTTGCGCGGCGGCTTTGCCGAAAGCCGCGTGATGGAAGTGCACGGGCAGCGCATGGTGGACAGCGATTTCGCCAAACGCGGCTCGCTGGCCATCCAACTCAAAGACCTGCACAACGCCATGCACACCGCGCAAGGCCTGGGCTTCGATGCGCCCATCACGCAACACCTGACCAACCTCTTCACCGACGCCGCCAACCATGGCTTCGCCGACCTAGACCAGTCGGCCCTGTTCAAGGAACTGCTGCGGCGTCAGCCCTGAGTGGGTTGGGACATGTGGGCGAAGGCCTGCGGCACGGTGTCGACCTCACCGCAGCGCGAGGCCTCGTAGCCGGGCAAGGCGTTGATCTGCGCCTGAAAGGCCGGGCTGCGCAAGACCGCCAGCAGCGCCTGCATCGACGGGCGCCCCAGGTCGGCCTCGTTGCACAGCAAGAAGTAGCGCTCGCTGGCCAAAGGCACAAAGTCAAGCTTGAAACGGTGCGCTGGCGGCTCGACGGCAAAGCCCACATCGGCCATGCCACTGGCCACGTAAGCGGCCACCGCCGCGTGGGTGAACTCGCCCAGGTCAAAGCCATGCACGTCGGCGGTGTTCACGCCCTTGGCCTGCAACATGCACTCCAGCAAAAACCGCGTGCCTGACGAGGCCTGACGGTTGACGAAGCGCACCTCGGGTCGGGCCAAGTCCGTGACTTCGTGGATGTGCAGCGGGTTGCCGCGGGCCACCAAAAGACCTTGCTTGCGGGTCGCGACATGGATGAGCCGCGCGTGTCCGGCACCCAGCCACCGCGCGTAATGACCGAAGGCCACCGCCTCAAAGGTGCCCAAGGGCACGTGAAAGCCAGCCAACTCACACCGACCGGCATGCCACGAGGCCACCGCCTCCTGGCTGCCCATGTACTTGCGCTCCACGCCCTGCCCTACATCGCCCAAGGTCTGCAGGAGTTTTTCAACGGCAAAGCCGTGGCTGGCATGCAGGCGCAGCACATTACGCCCAGCGGTCACCACGCGCTCGATCTCGGCTTCCAGCTCAGAGGCCAGGGATTCGAGCATGGGCGTGAGCCGGGCGCTGATGCGGTGACCGGCCCACACGAGCTTGTCAGCCAAGGGCGTGAGGGTCGAGCCCTTGCCTCGGGCCATGTTGAGCAAGGGCATGCCCAGTTGAGCTTCGCCTTGGCGGATCAGGCTCCAGGCGTGCCGATACGACGCACCGCTTTGCTTGCAAGCGGCCGACAAGCTCCCGTGGGACTGCACCTGCGCCAGCAGATCGAGCAAGCGGTGCGGCAGGTTCTGGCCGCTCAGGTCACTGACGGTCCACTGCGGGGTGATCGATACCTTGTGCATCGCGGGCGAACTCACAAACCATATGTTGTTGAAAGCATATTAATGAATGAATTTCATGCGTCTATTTCGGGCATACCCCATATTCCAATAGATTTGATCCACCCCCTAGAATGAGGGGGTGTGCTTTCACAGCATAAGCTCATGCAAGCACTTCGACCTAAAAACCGTGGCGACCAGGAGACCCCACATGACCACGCACACACTCGACTCGCCCCGGAAGGGCGGCGGCGCTGAGGGCGGCTTCTTGTCCAAAGAACGCATCATTGCTGCGCCTGGCTTCAACCGATGGCTGGTCCCGCCAGCCGCCTTGGCCATCCACCTGTGCATTGGCATGGCCTATGGCTTTTCGGTGTTCTGGTTGCCGCTGTCCAAGGCGCTGGGCATCAAAGAACCCATCAAGTGCGGCCCGGACGTCGGCTTCTTTGCCGAACTGTTCACCACCACCTGCGACTGGAAGGTCTCGACGCTGGGCTGGATGTACACCCTCTTCTTTGTGCTGCTGGGCAGCTCGGCGGCCCTGTGGGGCGGCTGGCTCGAGCGCGTCGGCCCGCGCCGCGCCGGCGTGGTCAGCGCGGTATGCTGGTGCGGCGGCATGTTGATCTCGGCGCTGGGCGTGCACCTGCACCAGTTCTGGTTGATGTTGCTGGGCTCGGGCGTGATTGGCGGCATCGGCCTGGGGCTGGGCTACATCTCGCCCGTCAGCACCTTGATCAAGTGGTTCCCTGACCGCCGTGGCATGGCCACCGGCATGGCCATCATGGGCTTTGGCGGCGGCGCCATGATCGGCTCGCCCCTGGCGGCCGAGCTGATGAAGCGCTTTGCCACCGACACCAACATCGGCGTGGCCCCCACTTTCGTGGTCATGGCCCTGATCTACTTCGTCTTCATGATGGCCGGTGCCTTGGGTTACCGCGTGCCCGCATCGAACTGGAAGCCCGAAGGCTGGACCCCACCCCCTGCGCAAGCCAACAACGCCATGATCACCCGCGGCCATGTGCACGTCAGCAAGGTTTGGGGCATCCCTCAGTTCTGGCTGGTGTGGATGGTTTTGTGCATGAACGTGTCGGCCGGCATTGGCGTGATCGGCATGGCCAGCCCGATGCTGCAAGAGGTGTTTGGCGGCAGCCTGATCGGCTTGCAGGTCAAGTATGGGCAGCTCGACAAAGCCCAGCTCAAAGACATCGCCGTGGTGGCGGCAGGCTTCACCGCCTTGTTGAGCCTGTTCAACATCGGTGGCCGCTTCTTCTGGGCCAGCTTGTCTGACAAGTTGGGCCGCAAGCTGACCTATGTGGTGTTCTTCGTGCTGGGCGGTGCCTTGTATGCCAGCGTGCCCGCCAGCGCCATGGGCGGCAACAAGCTGATGTTCGTGGCGGCCTTCTGCCTGATCTTGAGCATGTATGGCGGGGGCTTTGCCACCGTGCCTGCCTACTTGGCTGACTTGTTCGGCACACAGATGGTGGGCGCCATCCACGGTCGCCTGCTCACTGCGTGGGCCACGGCCGGCATCTTGGGCCCGGTCGTCGTCAACTACATGCGCGACTACCAGATTGGTCTGGGCCTTCCGCGCGAGCAGGTCTACAACCAAACCATGTACATCCTGGTGGGCATGCTGGTGGTCGGGCTGATCTGCAACTTGCTGGTCCAACCTGTCGACCCCAAGTACTTCATGACCGAGGCCGAGCTGGCCGAAGAAAAGCGCCTGGCGCACGACCGGGCCGTTGCGTCGCAAGCCAGTGGCTCGGGCGCTGGCCAGGCATCGACCAGCGCCAGCCCTGCCCTGGCCTTGCTGGCCTGGGCGGCGGTGGGCATCCCACTGGCATGGGGCGTGTACCGCACCGCGCTGAGCGTGGCCAAGTTCTTCAATTGACCGACGAGGCAAACACACCATGAAGGCAGCTGCTCCCGTCCACACAGCGCCCACGCGCCCCGCGCTCAACGCAGACCAAGCACGGCTGCTGCAGCCCCTGCTGGCGCTGCACAAAGACCAGCCTGGCGGCCTCTTGCCACTGCTGCACGCGGTGCAAGACGCCATGGGGTACATCCCGAGCGAGGCCGTGCCTGACATCGCCCAGGCCATGAACCTGTCGCGCGCCGAAGTGCATGGCGTGATCACCTACTACCACCACTTCCGAAGCTCGCCCCCGGGCAAGCACGTGGTTCAGGTCTGCCAGGCCGAGGCCTGCAAGGCCTGTGATGGCGATGCCTTGATGGCTCAGGCTGAACTGGCCTTGGGCTGCACCAGCCACAGCACGCGCGCCGACGGTGCCGTGACCTTGGAGCCCGTGTACTGCCTGGGCCTGTGTGCTTCCTCACCGGCCATCCAAATCAATGACCGCGTCCACGCACGCGTCAGCGCCGGCAAGCTGCAGCGCCTGTTGCAACAAACCCTGGAGGCCACGCCATGAGCGCGATCAAGGTCTATGTGCCGCGTGACTCTGCGGCTTTGGCGGTGGGCGCCGATGAGGTCGCTGAGGCCTTGGTGGCGGCTTGCACCGCGCGCGGCGTGGAGATTGAACTGGTGCGCAACAGCTCGCGCGGCATGTTCTGGCTGGAGCCCTTGGTCGAGGTCAGCACGCCGCAAGGCCGCGTGGCCTATGGCCCCGTCGAGGCCGATGACATCGAGGCTTTGCTGGACGCGGGCCTCTTGCAAGGCGGCACCCATGCGCTGGCTCACGGCTTGACCGAGGCCATGCCCTACTTGGCCAAGCAAGAGCGCCTGACGTTTGCCCGCATGGGCGTGACCGACCCGCTCAGCCTGAGCGACTACGAAGCCCACGGTGGCTGGGTCGGGCTGCGCCAAGCCGTGTCGGCAGGCAGCGAGGCCATCGTGCAAACGGTGTTGGACTCGGGCTTGCGTGGGCGCGGCGGTGCCGCCTTCCCGGCGGGCATCAAGTGGCGCACCGTGGCGCAAACCGCATCTGCCCAAAAGTACGTGGTCTGCAATGCCGACGAGGGTGACTCGGGCACCTACTCTGACCGCATGACCATGGAGGGCGACCCCTTCATGTTGATCGAAGGCATGGCCATTGCCGCACTGGCCGTGGGTGCCACAAAAGGCTTCATCTACGTGCGATCGGAATACCCGCACGCCATCGGCACCTTGAATCAGGCCATTGCCCTGGCCACCCAAGCTGGCTTCATTGGCGCCCATGTGTGCGGCACCGGCAAGGCATTTGAATTGGAAGTGCGCAAGGCCGCAGGCTCTTACGTGTGCGGCGAAGAAACCGCCATGCTTGAGAGCATCGAGGGCAAGCGTGGCGTGGTGCGCGCCAAGCCGCCGCTGCCGGCCGTTCAAGGCTTGTTTGGCCAGCCCACCGTGATCAACAACGTGATCACGCTGGCCAGCGTGCCCATCATCATGGCCAAGGGCGCAGCGCATTACCGCGATTACGGCATGGGCCGCTCGAAAGGCACCCTGCCCTTCCAGCTGGCCGGCAACCTCAAGCACGCGGGCCTGGTTGAAAAGGCCTTTGGTTTGAGCCTGCGCGAGCTGCTGTACGACTTCGGTGGCGGCAGCCGCAGTGGCCGCCCCATCAAGGCCGTGCAAGTGGGCGGCCCTTTGGG
>CANCFV010000149.1 GCA_947377275.1 Burkholderiales bacterium
TGACCTCAAGCCTTGATGTCTTCGCCGCTGGACTTGAAGACGCGCACTTTTTTGCCGTCAGCCAGGAGCTTGATACCGACGCGGTCAGCCTTGCCAGAAGCAGGGTTGAAAATTGCCACGTTGGACTGATGGATGGGCATGGTCTTGTCGACGATGCCACCGGTGGTGCCCTTC
Organism: Burkholderiales bacterium; assembly: GCA_947377275.1. GTDB lineage: Bacteria > Pseudomonadota > Gammaproteobacteria > Burkholderiales > Burkholderiaceae_C > Aquabacterium. Next base: position 175 of record CANCFV010000149.1, read on the forward strand.
AAGGGGTTGGGCTTGACGTGCTTTTTGGCAACGTTGACACCTTCAACCACGAGATGGGAATCATCGACGCGAGCGGACACAGTGCCACGCTTGCCTTTGTCGCGACCGGTCAACACGATGACTTGGTCGCCTGTCTTGAGTTTGTTCATGAGCTGTCCTTTACGGTAGGCCGAGGGGTTACAGAACCTCGGGGGCCAGCGACACGATCTTCATGAAGCGCTCGTTACGCAGTTCACGCGTCACGGGGCCGAAGATGCGGGTGCCGATTGGCTCCAGCTTGGCATTGAGCAGAACGGCGGCATTGCCGTCGAACTTCACGAGGGAGCCGTCTTGACGACGAACGCCCTTGGCAGTGCGAACGACCACAGCGCTGTAGACTTCGCCTTTTTTGACGCGACCACGAGGAGCAGCTTCTTTGATGCTGACCTTGATGATGTCGCCAATACCGGCGTAACGACGCTTAGAGCCACCGAGCACCTTGATGCACTGAACGCTCTTAGCACCCGTGTTATCAGCGACGTCAAGTCGCGATTGCATTTGGATCATGGTTAAACCCCAACTTGGCCCGATCGGCTGCTGAACCTCACAACAAGGTCACAAGGCAACAACGAACGGTCAGTCTTGGGCCCGTAGAACGGGCGGATCTGAACAAAGCAACGAACCCCATGAAACCCGCCCGCAGCGCCTGATTTGCAATTTGAGTCTTGCACCCTGGCGAGGGATTTGGGTAGAGGATCGCTGCTTGATCAGCGAAGCCTTGAATTATGCGCGACTTTGCGTTGGCAGGTCAAGTGTTTGGTAAGTTATTTGAACGAGGGGCGCCATACCCCCGCGATCAGGGTGGGTGACTCAGGCCGTGCCACCCACGGTGAGGCCGTCGATGCGCAGGGTGGGCTGGCCCACGCCCACAGGCACGCTCTGCCCCTCTTTGCCGCAGGTGCCGACGCCGCTGTCAAGTGCCAGGTCGTTGCCGATCATGCTGACGCGGGTCATGGCGTCGGGGCCATTGCCAATCAAGGTGGCGCCCTTGACGGGGTATTGGATCTTGCCGTTTTCGACCCAATAGGCCTCGGAGGCGGAGAACACGAATTTGCCGGACGTGATGTCGACTTGGCCGCCACCAAAGTTGACGGCGTAGAGGCCACGGTCGATGGAGGCGACGATTTCTTGCGGGTCTTTGTCGCCAGCCAGCATGTAGGTGTTGGTCATGCGGGGCATGGGCAGGTGGGCGTAGCTCTCGCGACGACCGTTGCCCGTGGGCGCCGTTTTCATCAGGCGGGCGTTGGTGGCGTCCTGGATGTAGCCGCGCAGGATGCCGTCTTCGATGAGCACGGTGCGTTGGCTGACGGCGCCTTCGTCGTCGATGTTGAGCGAACCCCGGCGGTCCGGCAAGGTGCCGTCGTCCAGGACGGTGACGCCCTTGGCTGCCACGCGTTGGCCCATGCGACCGGAGAACACGCTGGAGCCCTTGCGGTTGAAGTCGCCCTCGAGGCCGTGGCCGACCGCTTCGTGCAGCAAGATGCCAGGCCAGCCGTTGCCCAGCACCACGGTCATTTCGCCAGCGGGCGCGGGGCGGGCTTCGAGGTTGACGAGGGCGGCGTGCACCGCCTGGTCCACGTACTGTTGTGTGACGGCTTGCGTGAAGTAAGAGAGGTCGTAGCGCCCCCCCCCGCCGGAGGAGCCGACTTCGCGGCGGCCGGCTTGTTCGGCGATCACGGTGAGCGACAGGCGGATCAGAGGGCGGACGTCGGCGGCCAGGGTGCCATCGGCCCGAGCGACCATGACGACGTCGTATTCGCAGCCCAGGCCTGCCATGACTTGCACGATGCGAGGGTCTTTGGCGCGGGCGCGCTTTTCGACGTCTTCCAGCAGGGCGACTTTGGAGGCGCTGTCCATCGAGGCGATGGGGTCAAAGGCCGGGTAGAGGGTGCGGCTGGGGGCAATGCGGTGCTCGCCAACTTTGACGCGACGGCTCTGACCAGCGGCGGCGATGGTGCGCACGGTTCGGGCCGCGTCCAACAAGGCGGCTTCAGAGATGTCGTCGGAGTAGGCGAAGGCGGTTTTTTCGCCGTGGATGGCACGCACGCCCACACCCTGGTCAATGCCGAAGCTGCCGGACTTGACGATGCCCTCTTCCAGGCTCCAGCCTTCGCTGCGGGTGTACTGGAAGTACAGGTCGGCGTCGTCCACGCGGTGCTCGGTGATGACTTTGAGGGCCTTGAGCAGGGTGGATTCATCCAAACCGAACGGGGTGAGCAGGAGCTCGCGTGCGGTGTGGAGACGGGCGATGGTGGCGTCGGCTGCGATCATGGCTTCATTGTAGGCACGGCCGGCGCCGGGGACACGTGTTCAGGGGCATCCCCTTGTGTCAAAGGTGCAGCAGGGCTTCGACGCGACGGATTTCGTCTGACTTGAAATGACCGTTGACGTAGGCGTTCATTTCTTGTGCGCGCTGGGCGTCGGAGAGCTGGGGCGCGTTTTTGAGGCGATCCCATTCGACGCGGGCAGCCGCCAGTCGGTGCTCCCAGTCGGCCCATTCTTCGTCGGCCTTGGCCAGGCGGTCAGCGGCGGCCTCGCCATAGCGAGCCACGCGTTCGGCACGCACGGCAGCCGGGTCTTTGCCTGGGGCCATCTGGGGGACAGGCTCGCCGGGGTCCAGGGGCGGGGCTTGACCGGATTCGAGTTGGGCGTAGTACTGCTTGAAAGCCTTTTCGTCTTCTTCGAAAAAGGCCTTGGCCCAATCGGCACCGAGGATCTGGCGACGGACGCTGCGTTGTTCGTCAAACACGGCCAGCCAAGTGCTGCGATCGGACTGGACAAAGGGGTTGCGCCATTCGTAGGTTCGCAGTTGCCAGTACTTGTCCCAAATGGCGATGATGTCTGCGGCGGCCTGATCCCCATGGGCGCGACGGGCCTCGTCGGCCACCAGGGCTTTGATGTCGGAAATGGTGACTTCGCCCAAGCCCAGGATGTAGTACTCGAACCGCTTGCGCAGATCGGGGCAGGCGCTGAGTTTGCCGTTGCTCACACACCAGTCGCCCGCGGGTTCGGTGCCCGCGAAGGAGCCGCCTTTGAAGAGCTTGGCGCGGGTTTGTTCGGGCGTGAGCGCTGCCGCTTGAGCTGCAGCGATGCTGGCCTCTTTGGCCGTGCCCAACATGTTCCAGCCAGAGGCGACTGGAGCCGACTCAGCCCCAGCGATTCGGGCCAAGTCAGCCCCCTTTTGACTGAGCACCCATGCGGCGACAACACCCAACACCAACGCGGCAGCGCCAGCCAACTTCCATCCACGCAGTTCCATCGCGCGCATCCTTTTGTCGGTTCCATCCAAACGGCGGCAGGCTCGTCAACAAAACAAGCGGTATCGCACGCCATTATTGGGGTCGAGGCATGTCACTCCGAAGAGGGCAAATGCCCGGTTTTCAATGCAGAAAGGTCGACCCCCCATGACTGCGGGGATCGACCTGCTGGGCTCACAGGCTCGCTTCGAGCGGGTGCTGAAGCGTCAGGCCTGGGTCGCCAGGATCACAGGAGAGCCCACTTCAGGCGGTTGGCGTGCTGCACGTAGAAGGCCACTGGGTCAGGCGAGCCCTTGCCAATGGTGCCCAAGACCTGGTTGATTTCGTCCAGGTGGTTCCAGGTGTAGTTGTCTTTGATGACCTTGCCCCAGTGGCTGGAGCACTGTGACACCAGGCCGTCGTTGGCTTCGCCCTTGAAGTAGTCGCCGGTGTAGGCCAGCAGGGCGTCAGAGACGTCCCAGGCATTGGTCTTGACCGAGGTGCCCGAGAAGGAGTACCAGCGCATGCTGTTGCCCGCGATGCTGGCCACTTCAGGACCGGTGCCGCAGGTGGTGGTGGGCTTGCCCACGGGGAACTTGGCGTTGAACGCAGCTGCACCCTCGGCGCTCAAGGCCTTGAGGGCGGTGAGCAGGTCGGTGTCGCTGGTGGTCTTGTTGCCGCTCAGCCACGAGATCAGCTTGAGCCCGGCCGTCGCGGTCTGGTCGAAGCCGCCGCCTGGGGTGGTACCGGCGCCGATGACGTCAGCCACCTTGGAACCAAAGTGCGTGCCGGCCATGGTGCTGACGCTGGCAACCATGGCAGGGGTCGTACCGGCGGCATAGCGAACGGTCGGGCCGCCGTGGCTGTGACCAATCAGGTTGAACTTCTTGACGCCGTCTTTGGCGGCCCATTGCTTCATTTGCTGAACCAGCTCTTCACCGCGGAACTCGGTGGTTTGCGAGGGGTTGACCGAAGCGATGTACACCGTGGCGCCTTCGCTGCGCAGCTTCTCGGAGATGCCATAGAAGTACTGGATGCCCAGCACGTTGTCAAAGCCGATGAAACCATGCACCAAGACCAGCGGGTACTTGGTTTTGGCCAAGGTGCCTGCTTGGGCTGCAGGCGCAGCGAGCATGGAGGCGCCAGCAACGGCGAGGGTGGCGCACAGCGCCTTGAGGGTGAAGTTGCGTGTCATGGGGGTTTTACTCCTGGTTGGCCCCGTGGTGGTCGCACAGGCCTGTCATTGATGTGTGAGACTCGACAGTCTCGTTAAACGTGCGTCGTTCTTTTTGAGGGCAATCCCCAGCCCGAGGGAAAGCGCTCTCCCACGAGAGGGATAACCCGTTGCGCCCCGACCACCCAGAAGGGATGGCCATGCGCCAAACCAGAGGCGCGAGAGGCTGAATCAAACGAAAAAAGGCCCTCTTGAAGAGGGCCTCTTGGAGCGAAGTGCGGCGGCGCGCCGTCAGGCAGACACCGCAAGGATCGCCTTGATCACAGACCAGCCAGCTTCAGGCGGTTGGCATGTTGCTTGTAGAACGCCACAGGATCAGGCGAGTTCTTGCCAATGGTGCCCAGGACTTGGTTGATTTCGTCCAGGTGGTTCCAGGTGTAGTTGTCTTTGATGACCTTGCCCCAGTGGCTGGAGCACTGCGACACCAGACCGTCGTTGGCTTCGCCCTTGAAGTAGTCGCCGGTGTAAGACAGGATGGCATCAGAGATGTCCCAGCCATTGGTCTTGACCGAAGTGCCTGAGAACGAATACCAGCGCATGCTGTTGCCGGCGATGCTGGCCACTTCAGGACCGGTGCCGCACGCGGTGGTGGGCGCGCCCACAGGGAACTTGGCGTTGAACTTGGCTGCGCCTTGGCTGCTGAGCGCGTTCAGCGCGGTCAGCAGATCGGCTTGCTTGTAGGTGCCGTTGCCCGACAACCAGCCAATCAGCTGCAGCCCTGCTGTGGCGACCTTGTCAAAGCCACCATCCGGGGTGGTGTGGGCGCCGATTTCGTCGGCCACTTTGGAGCCAAAGTGCGTGCCAGCCATGGTGCTGACGCTGGCGACCATGGTGGGCACCGTGCCTGCGGCGTAACGCACGGTGGGACCGCCGTGGCTGTGACCGATCAGATTGAACTTCTTGACGCCGTCTTTGGCGGCCCACTGCTTCATTTGCTGAACCAGTTCTTCGCCACGGAATTCAGTGGTTTGCGAAGGGTTGACCGAAGCGATGTAAACGGTGGCGCCGTCTTTGCGCAGCGCTTCAGACACGCCGTAGAAGTACTGGATGCCCAGCACATTGTCAAAGCCGATGAAACCATGCACCAAGACAATAGGGTTCTTGGTTTTGGAGGCGCCGCCGAACAGGTTCGACAGCAGTTGGGCTTGGGCAGGGACCGCGGTGGCAGCAGCAGCGGCAACGGCTGCAGCGGTGCAGAGGCGGCGCAAAGAGGTGGATGTCATGAAGCTCTCCGAATGGATGCAGCTCGTTGTGGCTGCTGTAATCCATTGTTCGAGCCTCGTGAAATTCGCCGCCGAGGGTAAGCCCCCAGCGAGGTCAAACAAGCACCCCTTGTTTCAGGGTGTTTTGCAGGCGACTACAACCAGCGGGTTATTCCGTTTACCCCTGGTTGCCGTCTTTTCGCATCTGCAGGGCCTGATCGTAGAAAGCCTTGGCCGGCAGCCCCAGCACCTCGGCCACCAAGGCTGCGGCTTGCTTGACAGGCAGGTGCGCCACCAGGGCTTCGAGCAAGGCCTGCACGGCCGGCGATTGCCCCGGATCGGCCTGGGCCGATGCCTGGGCATGGACCACGAGCACGAACTCGCCGCGCTGGCGGTTGGCGTTGGCCTTGACCCATTCAGGCAAGGCGGCAATGTCGAGGGTGGCGATTTCTTCGAACTGCTTGGTCAGCTCGCGGCACACCGTGACACGCCCCTCGGGCAAGGTGACCACGAGGTCGGCCGCCAAGGCCTCGATGCGGTGAGGTGCCTCGAACAAAACCACGCTGTGGGCTTTGCCAAGCGCCTCGCGCAAGACCGCCTGCCGGGCCTGGGCCTTCGGCGGGGCAAAGCCCATGAAGTGAAAGCCGTGCGCCTGCGTGTCACCGGCCACACTCAAGGCGGTGGTGACGCTGCTGGCGCCCGGCAAAGGCACCACCGTCAAACCGGCGGCCTGCGCGGCTTTGACCAGGTGCGCGCCGGGGTCAGATACGGCCGGCGTGCCAGCGTCACTGACATAGGCCACGCGCTGCCCTTGCTGCAACAAGGCCACCACGCCTTGCGCGCCGCCCACCTCGTTGTGCTGGTGCACGGCGATCAAGCGCTTGTCCAGACCCAGGTGGCGCAGCAAGCCGCCCGTCACTCGTGTGTCTTCGCAGGCCACGACATCGGCCAGCGCCAGCACCTGCAGTGCGCGCAGGCTCATGTCGGCCAAATTGCCAATGGGTGTGGCGACCAGGTAAAGCGCGCCTTTGGGATACTGCTGGCTGCCGGCCACCTGTTGGGCCGCCTGGAGCAGCATGTTGGCATCAAAGGTCACGACAAAATCCCTGGGAGATGAGGCTGAGGAGCGCGCCTTGCAGCACCTGCTGGGGCAAGGTCTGACGCTGGT
>CANCFV010000150.1 GCA_947377275.1 Burkholderiales bacterium
TGCCTTTGCCCATGCAGGTAAGCGGCCACGCGCAACTGCTTGCCCACCACCGACGAGGTGATCAGCGGCGCGGTGCGCAAGGCGTCCAGCTCGGTGGGCAAAGGGGTGTGGGCCACAAAAGCGCGGGCGGCGCAGGCCACGTAACGCACAGGCCCCATGTCGCGGGCGACCAGGTTGTCGGGCGGGGCCGACATCACGCGCACAGCGATGTCGACCTCGTCGCGCATCAAGTCAATCACGCGGTTTTCAAAGGCGACATCGAGGTTGACGCCCGGATACGCGCGCTTGAAATCCATCAGCCAGGGTGACATCACCAGCTGCCCATAGCCACTGGGCACGCTCAAGCGCACACGCCCTTGCAGGCTCTGCCCCAGCGTGGCCACCGACTCGCGCGCGGCGGCCAGCTCGTTGCGGATGGTGCGGCCGTGCTCGTACAACTGCAGGCCGACTTCGGTGGGCTCGATGCGGCGAGTCGTGCGCCGCACCAGTTGCAAGCCCACCGATTGTTCAAACTGCTTGAGGTGGTAGCTGACGTTGGCCCGGCTCATCTTGAGCCGACGGGCCGCCTCGCTGAGGTTGCCTGCGTCCAGGATCTCGACCAGCAGGCTCAGGGATGCCAGGTCCATGTCACGTCCAGTCTTGCTTTGCTCGGCTTGATTGTCAAAATTCGCTTGACAGTCTGTCAATGCAAACATGGATTGTCAAGTTGACTGGGATTCCCAACAATCAAGGACCGACCTGCCCTCCACGCGCCCAGCGATGACCCCCAGCACCCCACAGCCCGCCCTGCACACCGACGGCCCAGCGCACCTGCAGCGCGCCGAGGCCGCCGTTCGCCAGCTGCCTGAAACCGCATCGGCCACAGCCCGCCCCGTTCAGCGCGTGGGCGTGATCGGCGGCGGCACCATGGGCGCGGGCATCGCCGTGGCCTTGCTGGACGGGGGCCTGGACGTGACCCTGATCGAGCGCGACGACGCGGCCGTGGCGCAAGGCATGGGCCGCATCACCCAGGTCTACGACCGGCTGCGCGCCAAAGGCCGACTGAACGAAGCCGAACAAGCCGCCACCCTGTCGCGCCTGCAAGGTGGCACCGACTACGCCCTGCTGAGCCAGGTCGACCTGGCGATCGAAGCCGTGTTCGAAGACATGGCCGTCAAGCACGCGGTGTTCGCGCAGCTTGATCGCCATTGCAAGCGCGGCGCCGTGCTGGGCACGAACACGTCGTACCTGGACGTGAACGAGATCGCCGCCAGCATCTCGCGCCCGCAAGACGTGATCGGCCTGCACTTCTTCTCGCCGGCCAACATCATGAAGCTGCTGGAGATCGTGGTGCCTGCGCAGGTCAGCGTCGACGTGGTGGCCACCGCCTTTGCGTTGGCCGATCGGCTGCGCAAGGTACCGGTGCGTGCGGGTGTGTGCGATGGCTTCATTGGCAACCGCATCTTGGCCGTGTACCGCACCGCCGCTGATCACCTGATGGCAGACGGCGCCTCGCCTTACGAGATCGACGCCATGGCCCGCGCCTTTGGCTACCCCATGGGCCCTTATGAGGTGAGCGACTTGGCCGGTGGCGACATTGGCTGGGCCACGCGCAAGCGCCGCGCCGCCACGCGCGACCCACGTGCCCGCTATGTGCACATCGCCGATCGCTTGTGCGAGCGCGGCTGGTTTGGCCAAAAAACAGGCCGAGGCTGGTACCGCTACGAAACCGGCAGCCGCAGCGGCACGCCCGACCCCGAGGTGCTGGCCATCGTCGACGCAGAGCGCCAACGCGCGGGCATCACGCCACGCACGTTCAGTGTCGAAGAGATCGAGCGCCGCTACCTCGCCGCCATGGTCAACGAAGGCGCCAAGGTCGTGGCCGAAGGCATCGCGCTGCGCCCACTGGATGTGGACGTGACGCTGGTGCACGGCTACGGCTTCCCGCGCGCCAAGGGCGGGCCCATGCACCACGCCGACCAGATCGGCCTGGGCCGCATCCTGGCCGACATCCAGACCTTCGCCCAAACCGACCCCTTGTTCTGGCAGCCCGAGCCCTTGCTGGTGCAGCTGGTGGTGCAAGGTCGCACTTTCGACAGCCTCAACGGCTGGTGACCCCACCTTTTCAGGAGCGCACACCATGCGTGAAGCCGTCATTGTTTCCACCGCCCGCACGCCTTTGACCAAGTCGCATCGGGGCGAGCTCAACATCACGCCCGGTGCCACGCTGGCTTCGTTCGCCGTCAAAGCAGCGGTGCAGCGCGCCGGCATCGACCCCGGCCTGATCGAAGACGCCATCTTGGGATGCGGCTACCCAGAAGGCACCACCGGGCGCAACATCGCTCGCCAAAGCATCGTCCGCAGCGAGTTGCCTTTGAGCATTGGCGGCACCACGGTCAACCGCTTTTGCGCCTCAGGACTGCAAGCCATTGCCATGGCGGCAGGCCGCATCGTGGTCGATGGCGCACCGGCCATGATCGCCGGTGGTGTCGAAAGCATCTCGGGCATCAAGACCCGTGAAGACGGTGACTCGGGCATGGACCCGTGGATCGTGGCGCACAAGCCCGCGCTGTACATGGCCATGATCGAAACCGCAGACATCGTGGCGCAGCGCTACGGCATCAGCCGCGAGGCGCAAGACCGCTTCTCGGTCGAAAGCCAGCGCAAAACCGCCGAAGCCCAAGCGGCGGGCCGCTATGCCGACGAGATCGTGTCCATCACGACCACCATGGCCACCATCGACAAAGACACCAAAGCCGTGAGCCAACACGAGGCCACGGTGGCGATGGACACCTGCAACCGCGCCGGCACCACGTATGAGTCACTGGCCAAGCTCGCACCCGTGCGCGGTGAAGGCCAGTTCATCACTGCGGGCAACGCATCGCAGCTGTCAGATGGCGCGTCGGCCTGCGTGCTGATGGAAGCCACAGAGGCTTCGCGCCTGGGTCTGCAGCCCTTGGGCGCCTTCCGTGGTTTTGCCGTGGCCGGCTGCGAGCCCGATGAAATGGGCATCGGCCCCGTGTTTGCCGTGCCCAAGCTGCTGGCGCGCCATGGTTTGAAGGTCGACGACATCGACCTGTGGGAGCTCAACGAAGCCTTCGCCTCGCAGTCGATTTACTGCCAGCAAAAGCTGGGCATCCCCGATGAGCGCCTGAACGTCAATGGCGGCGCCATCTCGATCGGTCACCCCTTTGGCATGACCGGCGCGCGGTTGGTGGGCCACGCCCTGCTGGAAGGCCGCCGCCGCAAGGCGAAGTACGCCGTGGTGACCATGTGCATTGCCGGTGGCATGGGTGCCGCTGGTCTGTTTGAAATCTACTGAACACCGCGCCACGGAGCCACCGCATGGACCTGAGCTACACCCCCAAAGAGCTGGCCTTTCGCGACGAGGTGCAAGCCTTTTTGCGCAACACCGTGCCATCGGCCCTGACCGACAAGGTGCGCCAAGGCCAGCACCTGAGCAAGACCGACCAGGAGCAATGGCACGCCTTGCTCCATGCGCGCGGCTGGCTGGCCAACCATTGGCCCGCTGCCCATGGTGGCCCCGGCTGGAGCGCGGTCGAGAAGTTCATCTTCGAAAACGAATGTGCCCTGGCCTATGCGCCGCGCACCGTGCCCTTTGGCGTGAACATGCTGGGCCCCGTGCTGATCAAGTACGGCAACGAGGTGCAAAAGCGCCACTGGCTGCCCCGCATCCTTGATGGCAGCGACTGGTGGTGCCAGGGCTACTCTGAGCCCGGCGCAGGCTCTGACCTGGCCGCGGTCAAAACCACCGCCGTGCGCGATGCCAGTGGCGAGCACTACATCGTCAATGGCCAAAAGACCTGGACCACGCTGGGCCACCACGCCAACATGATCTTCTGCCTGGTGCGCACCAACCGCGAGGCCAAGGCCCAAGAGGGCATCAGCTTCTTGCTGATCGACATGGCCAGCGCCGGCATCGAGGTGCGCCCCATCATCACGCTGGATGGCGCACACGAGGTCAACGAGGTCTTCTTCACAGACGTGAAGGTGCCCGTGAGCAACCTGGTCGGCGAAGAGAACAAAGGCTGGACCAGCGCCAAGTACCTGCTGACCTACGAGCGCACCAACATCGCCGGCGTGGGCTTCTCGGTTGCGGCACTGGCGCGCCTCAAGGCCATTGCGCAGCGGGTGCACAAAGGCGGCAAGCCCTTGGCGCAAGACCCCTTGTTTGCCGCCCGCGTGGCCAAGGTCGAGATCGACCTCGAGAACATGAAGACCACGAACGCACGGGTGATCGCGGCCGTGGCCGGGGGCGGCGCACCGGGGGCTGAAAGCTCGATGCTCAAGATCCGCGGCACCGAGATCCGACAAGAACTCAATGCCCTGACGCGCCGCGCCATGGGCCCGCACGCCCTGCCCCTGCTGGCAGCAGGTGAGGCCAGCGAAGGCGAACCTGAAGCGCACTTCGCCGCCAACCAGTACTTCAACAACCGCAAGCTGTCGATCTTCGGTGGCTCCAACGAGATCCAGAAGAACATCATCTCCAAGATGATCCTGGGCCTGTGAGGCCGCTCGCAAGGACACCCACCATGAACTTCACCCACACCGAAGACCACCGCATGCTGGCCGACTCGCTCGACCGCTACCTGGCCGCGCAGCACCCCATCGCCACGCGACACGCCATCGTGCAATCGGTGCTGGGGCACAGCCCGCAGCACTGGGCGCAACTGGCCGAGCTGGGCGTGATCGGCGCTTTGTTTGACGAGGCTCACGGCGGCTTTGGCGGCACGGGACACGACATCGCCGTGGTGTTCGAATCGCTGGGGCGCAGCCTGGTGGTCGAGCCCGTGCTGGCCAGCGCGGTGCTGGCGGGCAGCGCGCTGGCGCATGCTGTGCAGGGCGCGCCAAACGAGGCACACCTCGCCCTGCTCAACGCCGTCATCGAGGGCCGCACCATCGCCACCCTCGCGCTGGACGAGGCCCAGTCGCATTACGAACTTCAGCGCGTGGCCACACAGGCGCAAGCCCATGACGGTGGTTATGTGCTCAACGGCGTCAAGGTGGTGGTGCCCAACGGCGCGCAGGCCAGCGTGGCCATGGTGTCGGCCCGCACCTCGGGTGACGAGGCCGATGTGGCCCATCCACAAGGCATCTCCCTGTTCGTGCTGCCGCTCGACACGCCCGGCGTGCAGATCGAAGGCCACACGCATGTGGATGGCACACGCTCGGCCACCGTGCGCTTGAAGGACGTGCACCTGCCCGCATCGGCCTTGTTGGGCTCAGCAGGACAAGGCCTGAGCACCATCGAGCACGCGGTGGGCCGAGGCATCGTGGCCCTGTGCGCCGAAAGCCTGGGCGCCATGGAAGTGGCCAAGCAGCACACCATCGAATACCTGCAAACGCGCAAGCAATTTGGCAAGCCCATCGGCAGCTTCCAGGCCTTACAACACCGCATAGCCGATGTGCTGCTGGAGATTGAGCAGGCGCGTTCGGCCGTCATCAATGCCGCCGAAGCGCTGAGCGCCGACCGCGTCACCCGCGAGAAGGCCTTGTCGGCCGCCAAATACAGCATCGGCCGCATTGGCAACCTGGTGGCCGAAGCGTGCATCCAGCTGCACGGTGGCATCGGCATGACCTGGGAGCTGCCCATGCCCCATTACGCCAAACGCCTGGTCATGATCGACCACCAACTGGGCGACGAAGACCACCACCTGGCCCGCTTCATCGCGCTGGGCGAGGCAGCCTGAGGGCCACGCCCCATGCCACCCACCGTCGACGCCCACACCCCGCTGCACCTGCGCCACCTGGCGCACTGGCCGCCCCACGCGCCGCAGCACCTGGCCTTGCCCGAAGGCACGCTGTACGACAACGTGCTGGCTTCGTGCGCGCGCCACCCCGACCGCGCCTACCTGATCTACTACGACACAGCCATCAGCTACCGGCGTTTTCAGGACGAGACCGAGCGCCTGGCCGGCCACCTGCAGCAGGTGTGTGGCGTGCAGCAGGGCGACCGTGTGCTGCTGTACTTGCAAAACAGCCCGCAGTTCGCGCTGGCTTACTACGCCATCTTGCGGGCCAATGCCGTGGTGGTGCCCGTCAACCCCATGAACCTGGCCGACGAGCTGGCGCACTACGTGGACGACGCCCAGGCCCAGGTCGTGATCACCGCGCAAGACCTCTACCCGCAGGTGCAAGCGCTGCTGCGCCAAGGCCGCGCTGCGCAAGCACCAGGACATGGCCTGAAGCACGCCCTGGTCACCGCCTACAGCGACTACCTCGACGCCCCCACCACGCTGCGCGTGCCCGATGTCATCGCGGCGGCGCGTCTGCCCCTGAGCGACGACGGTGCCGTGGCCTGGGTCGATGCGCTGTCTGCCGCGCGCAAGCCCGGCCCCTTGTTGGCCCAAGCCGACGACCTGGCCGTGATGCCCTATACCTCGGGCACCACCGGCCACCCCAAAGGCTGCATGCACACGCACCGCAGCGTCATGTACAACACCGTGGCGCGTGGCGTGTGGCTGCAAAGCCCACCCGATGCGGTGCAGCTGGCCGTGCTGCCCTTCTTCCATGTCACCGGCATGCAAAACGCCATGAACGGGACGCTGTACCAAGGCGCCACCACCGTGCTCTTGCCGCGCTGGGACCGCGAGGCGGCGCTGCAGTTGATCGAGCGCTACCGCGTGCATGGCACCCAAATGATCTCGACGATGGTGGTGGACATGCTCTCGCACCCCGACGTGGACCGCTTCGACCTCAGCAGCCTGCGCAGCATCGGTGGCGGTGGCGCGGCCATGCCCGAAGCCGTGGCCGGCAAGCTCAAGGCGCTCACCGGCCTCGATTACATCGAGGGCTACGGCCTGAGCGAGACCATGGCGGCCACCCACATCAACCCCGTGCACCGGCCCAAGCGACAGTGCCTGGGCATCCCCATCTTTGATGTCGACTCGCGCGTGGTCGACCCCACCACCCTGGCCGAGCTGCCCGAAGGCGAAGTGGGCGAGATCATCACCAGCGGCCC
>CANCFV010000151.1 GCA_947377275.1 Burkholderiales bacterium
TCAGAATCTTGGGCAACATGGAGCAATCAATCCAATCGGTCGGTGCACAAGCCACATGGCTTGCGCGTGGCTGAGGGGGCTCTGACCCCCATTCAACCAAAGCGAAAAAGTGTAGCACCCAGGGGTGACGGCTGTGAGATGGCACCACCCGGCGCTGCAAGGGGCTTTCCCCGCCCTTGTTCAGGGTGTTTGAGGGTGTGCGCGGCCTTTTTCAAGCCCCGTGGGCAGAGGGTGCATCTGCGGCGGCGGACGCTTTGGCGGGCAGCCACATGCTCAGCAGCACGCCAGAGATGGCCATGGCCAGCACCACCACCGCGCCCGAGGGCAGGTCGAGCACGGCCGACGCAGTCAGCCCCACCAGGTAGGCGGCTGCGCCCATGCCCCAGGCCAGGGCCAGTCGACCCCGGCGGGGTGCGTGCCGCACGGCCAAGGCCGGCATGATCAGGCTGCTGAAGACCAGGTAGACGCCCACCAGCTGTACCGAGGCGGTCACGGCCAGGGCGAAGACGACGTAAAAGCCAGCTTGCCCCAGGCGCTGACCCAGGCCAAACCAGGTGGCCAGCAGCAGGGCGCTCAGGGCGGCCATGGCGATCAGTTGCTCCGGCGTCACCCACAGGATCTGGCCAACCAGCAGGTCTTTGAGGTGCTCGCCGCCGTGTGGGTTGCCCGCCAGCAGCAAGATGCCCACACAGGATGCCAGCACGAACAGCGCCCCGATCAGGGCCTCCTGGATCTCGGGCCAGCGGCGCTCCAGCCAGGTCATCAAGGCGGCCCCGAGCAGGGCGGCGCTGGCCGCAGCGGCTTGCACCGCCCAGCCTTGGGGCTCCCAGCCCAGGGCGTCGGCGGCGATCACGCCCAGGCCCGCGATCTGCGCAATGGCCAGGTCGATGAAGACGATGCCCTTGCTCAGCACCTTCAGGCCCAGCGGCACATGGGTGGCGAGCACCAGCAAGCCGGCCACAAGGGCGGGCCACAAAATGCTCCAGTCGAGCGTGTGCCAGTGAGAAAACATGGGTGATCCTGTCGGTGCTGTTGGGGTGGGGGCTTACTTGCTACCGGCGGCTTTGAGCAACTGGTCCACGGTGTCATCGAACAAACCAAACAGGTCCTTGGCGTGCTCGTTGCCACCCACGGTGAAAGGCAAGGTCACCGCGGGGATGTGGGCGCGCTCGGCCAGCCACTGGCTGCCTCTGCCGTCGTTGTAGGCCGCTCTGATCACCATGCGTGCCGGCGTGGCCTGCAGTTGCTTGAGCACGTCGGCCAGGTGCGCGCTGCTGGGCTCGACGCCAGGCTTGGGCTCCAGAGATGCCACTTCTTTGAGCCCCAGCCAGTTTTCCAGGTACGGGAAGCCCTTGTGTTGAACCACGATGGGCAGGCCTTTGAGTGTTGCGGCGGCCTGTGTCCAACGCGTGGTGGCCGCGGCCCAGCGCAGGTTGAAATCGGCCAGGCGGCTTTGGTAGACCTTGGCATGTGCAGGGTCGACCTCGCTCAGGCGTTTGCCCAAAGCCTGTGCGACGGCCGCGATGTTGCGCGGGTCGGTCTGGATGTGGGGGTTGCCCGAGGCGTGAACGTCGCCATCGGCGCGGTCCAGCCGGGTCGGCACCTCTAGCTTGCGCACGTTGTCTGCTGCCGCGAAATGGCCTGGTTGGCCCACTTGCACAGCGGGGTTGCCCGCCTGGCGCAGCAGCACGGGCAGCCAGCCCACTTCCAGCTCGGCGCCGGTGCACACGGCCAGGTCGGCATTGCGCAAGGCGGCGATCAGGCTGGGTTTGGCTTGCACCTGATGCGGGTCTTGCAGGGCGTTGGTGGCGGTGTAGATGCTGGCTTGCTCGCCGGCCAGCTCTTGGGTCAAGGCCGCCCATTCGGGCTCGCAGGCAAACACCTTCAGTGCGTGCGCTGGGGCGATGGCGCTCAGGCACAGGGCGCTGATCAGCCAGGCCTTGTGGTGGGTTCGCGTGGTCGATGGTGATGTGGTCATGTGGATGTTCCTTCGTTGGCAGGCGGGTGCTGTGGAGCCACGCCGCGGCATCAGTAGCTGTGCGCGCCGTGGGCGCCCAGGCTGGTCTGGTATTGCAGGAAGAATTGGCGGTCGCTGCTGCCTTCGCGGGCGCGGTCGTTGCTCAGTTGCACGCGCCAGCGGCTGAACTCGCTGGGCGACCAATCGAACATCAGGCTGTTGCGTTGGGGCTTGGCGCTGGCCAAGGCCAGGTTGGCGTTGTTGTCGGTGAAGTCCACCGTGCCACTGTCCAAGCGGTCATGGCGCAGGCCCACGCGCCAGGTCGGCGCGAACTGGTAGATGCCTTGCAGGTACCAGCCCGATTGGGCGGAGCTGTAGGCAGCGGTTTGACCTGCAGCTGCGTTGCTGGCGTCGTACTGGTAGGTGACTTGGCCACCTTCGGTGCGACGGAAGTACTCGCCTTGCAGCTTGAAATTGGTGCGCGTGGCGTTGCCGTTGGGCGCCCATTTCCAGACGCCGTCCAGCACCCACAGGCGGCTGCTGCCGGTGAAGGCGTTGGCGCTGTCCTGGTCTTGCAGGTCGGTCAGGTTGAAGGAGCGTTGGGTGACCTGGTTGCGCATCCAGCTGGCCCCTGCGCGCCAGGTGTGGCTGTTGCCAATGTCACCGCCGGTGTGGGCGCTCAGCAGCACCGTACCAGCGCCATTGCGCTTGCTCGTGCTGCCTGGGAACGCGCTGCCGCTGCCCAATTCGGCGCCGAGTTCCACGAACTGATCGGTGGGCAGCAGCCAACGGGCTTGCACGCCGTCTTGCTTGTACTGGCCGCCCAAGAAGGCTTGGTAGGCCAAGGGCGCGTCCACAAAGTCCCAGGTGTGGGCGTGTTGTTCGTTCAGGTAGCCCAGGCCAGCGAAGAAGCGCCCCGCCTTGAGCTTGAGGCCATCGGGCAGCGCCGTCGTCTGCACATAGGCCTCTTCGGCCGCCACGCTGTTGTCGCCCGCCACAGACAAGGTCAGTGCGCCAAACAACCAGGGGTCGATGTTGGCGCTCAGGCCCACCTCGGACTCACCCAGGCTGAAGCCGCGCTCGCCTGGCCCGATCTCGTCGCCGCTGGGCAAGAAGCCCTTGATGGCCCAGGTGCCGGGGTCTTTGCGCAGGCTGGCGTAGGTGCCACTGAGGATGACCGACACCGCTGGGTTGAAGGCGTTGAGGTTCGATGGGGGCGCCGCGTTGCTCGTGTTGATGGCCTCGGGTTGTGCTGCGCTGTTTGCAGTCGCGTCGTCAAGCGTGGGGGACGGTGCAAAGGGTGCGGAGGGTGCCGCCGAGGTGGTCGCGGCCAGCTTGTCTTCCAGGGCCTTGAGGCGGGCCTCGTATTGCGCGCGCATCTCGTCCATCTGGCGTTGCATGTTGGCCATGTCAGCGCTTGGGCTGTAGGCGCCCGCCTTGGTTTTGGCGGCGCCCGGCGTGGCGGCATGCGCGGGCCAAGCCAGGGCCATGGCCAGGGTCAACAGGCTCAAGGGGGCCATGGGTGCAACAAGTTGGGCTTGGCGTGCGCGCAACGGCGCAGGCAGGCGCAAGCGGCCTGCCAGGGTCGATTCGTGAGACATGAGGGTGTTCTTTCCGGCCCGTGTCCATGGGACACGGCCTGATGCATCAGGGAGTCCACAGGCCCATGCGGCACTGACCGTGGCGCACGCAGCGCGCAGATCAACGCATCGCCCGGCCTGGGCGGCTCATCAAGCGATCAAACCGGAAAGTGGGGAGGGGCGCGGCTTTGGTAGACGCGCTCGGTGTGAGGCTCCCGATCGTGTGGCGCGGCGGCCGCGACCAGCACATGGGTGTGAGCCAACAAAACCGGGCTGGGTGCCACCGGTGAAAGGAGGTCTGCGCTGGCATGCAGCGCCACGCATTCCAAACACACCGCGTGGGTGGGTGGGCCTTCGTGACGCGCCGTGGCATGGCTGAGGTTGTGGCGCAAGCCGGCCTGCTGCACCAGCAGCAGGACCAGGGCCAGCAGCAAACGCCAGCCAACGTGCGACACCTTGTGATTCGTCATGTGCCTTTACTCTAAAGCGCCTATGTTGCTTCTTTGTGAAGCCATGTTGAGACCCTTCAAAAACTTGGTGGGATTTTGCTGAATCCCTTCCACCAGCACCTCAAAGTGCAGGTGGGGTCCGGTTGAGCGACCTGTGTTGCCCACCTCCGCGATCTTCTGGCCGCGCTTGACCAAGTCACCTTGCTTAACCAGCATCCGTGAGGTGTGTGCATACCGGGTCACCAGGCCATTGCCATGGTCCAGCTCGACCAACTGACCGTACTGGGGATGGGCGCCAGCCGAGAGCACCACACCGCCTGCGGCGGCCAAGATGGGCGTGCCCACGTCAGAGGGGAAGTCCAAGCCCGTGTGCAGCGCAGGCCGGTGCGTGAAGGGGTCGGTGCGAAAACCAAAGCCAGACCCGATCGGGCCCTCCACCGGGGCACTGCTGGGCACCATCAAGGCCTCCAGGCGCTTTTCAAACAAGCGGGATTCGATCAGGGTGAAGACATCGGTGTGCCGGTCACTCAGTCCCTGCAGCGCTTCCATCTGGGCGTTGAGGTCTTCCAGGGTGCGCGCCGACGCCCGGGGTGCGTCTTGCAAAGTCACCAAGGGGCCGCCGCTGGCGCCTTTGGGCTCCGACTCGATCTTCTTGAGCTCGTCGGGCTTGATGCCGGCCATGCCGCCAACGCGCTCGCTCACGGCCTCCAGACGCATGAGCTTGGCTTGCAACTCGCCAACCTTCTCGGCCATGGCATCGAGGTTCTCGCGCATGTAGCGGTCGCGCTGTGCCAGCTCTTGCCGCTCGACATAGCGCACCGCCTCAGAGATGATGGGCCAGTGCTCGTGCGCGGCCTTGAGCACCACCGCGTGGTACACCGCCAAGCTGGCCATCATCACCGGGATGGCCAATGCCAACAGGGTGACCAACAAGGTCCATGGTGTGAACTGCACAATGCGGGGCTTGGATGCCACGCTCGTGGTGATCAAAATCTGCATGCCCTTGAACCTTCTTGCTTGACCTCTAGAGCCGCCTCACATGACCGCCCGCACGAAACCGCCCAGCCTGATCGGTGGCTACAAGCCCCTGCGCATCAAGCCCATGGTGCCCGACGTGCCGCCAGTCACCAAGGCGCTGAACCGCTCGTCACCGCTGGCCAGCCTTTTGCAAAGGCTCAAAGCCTCGCAAAACTGCCTGGACGCGGTCAAGGCCTGTTTGCCGCCTGCGCTGGCCGCCGCTGTCAAAGCCGGTCCCTTCGATGAAGCGGGGTGGACCATCCTGGCAGCCAACGCCGCTGTGTCGGCCAAACTGCGGCAGTTGCAGCCGCGCTTGGCACAGGCCCTGGCCGATCAGGGCCTCAAGGTTAACGCAATCCGCGTGCGTGTCCAAAAGTAAAGGGCCCCAGAGGGGCCCTTGGTGCAGTGTGCGCCACGCACGATGCGTGGCGCCTGAATCAGGTCAGCCCAGCACGGCTGGCACGGTGGCCGCCAAGGCCTGACGTTGCGAGACGGCCTTGCCTTGCAGGGCAAAGCCCAGCAGCTGCTCGGGGTTGCCTTCGGCGGTGAAGCGCGCTTCCAGGGCTTCGTCGGTGGCCGTCACGGTCCATTGGCCCGCGGCGTGGACCGGCGGTGGGCACACCACGGTGGGCCACGCTGGCGTTTTCACGACCACGGGCATGGCGGGGTAGCTCACCTGCGTGGCCTTGCCCGCCAGCGTGGCCGCCAAAGCGCGTGCCTGGGCCATTAGGGGCAGCACATAAGGCAGCAGGTGCCCGTCAACCTCGGCGCAGTCGCCAATGGCGTGGATGTGCGCCACATTGGTCGCCAACTGGCGGTTGACCATGATGCCGCGGCCGGTCAACACGCCAGCCTCTGTGGCCAGGTGCGTACGGGGCTTGAGGCCAATGGCCGACAGGACCAGGTCGGTGTCCAGCGTGCTGCCGTCGCTCAGGGTCACGCTCAGGCCAGAGGCCGTGCGGTTCACGGCCGAGGCGCCCACGCCGAAGCGGAAGGCGGCGCCACCGGCTTGCAACTTGTCTTGCAAACGCGCGCTGGCCTCAGGCGGCAACAGGCGGCCCAGCACGCGGTCGGCCAGGTCCAGCACCGTGGGGGCGATGTCGCGGTGCAGCAGGTCGTTGGCGAACTCGCAACCGATCAGCCCGGCGCCCAAAATGGCGACGCGCTTGACCGGCTGGCCGGTGGCAGCTGCATCGAGTGCTTCTGAAAAGCGCGCGAAGTCGTCCAGGTCGTTGACTGACAACACCGTGTCGGCGGCATCGCCTTGCAAGGGGATGCGGATGGGGTCGGCGCCCAAAGCCAGCACCAGATCGCGGTAGGCCAGCACTTCGCCGGTGGACAGCGTCACGGTGCGCGTCTGGGCGTCGATGCCCGTGACCGCAGCGTTGGCCACGACACGGGACCGGGTCTCTTCGGCCATCTTCTCGGGCGTCTTCATCACCAGCGTGGCGGCGGTTTTCTTGCTGGCCAGTGCGTTCGAGAGCATGGGCTTGGAATAAAAGCCCGCACCGTCACGGCTGACCACGACGATGGACACATTGGCGTCGAGCTTGCGCAGCTCGCGCGCCACGTTGTAGCCTGCCAGGCCAGATCCGATGATGACGACCGATTCAGACATCGTGGCTCCGCTCAGATCTCGATCATTTCGAAGTCGGCCTTGCCGACGCCGCAATCAGGGCATTCCCAAGCGGCAGGCACGTCGGCCCACAGGGTGCCAGGAGCGATGCCGTCTTCAGGGCGGCCTTGGGCTTCGTCGTACACAAAGCCGCAAACAACACATTGGTAAGTCTTCATGGGGGTTCTTCCAAAAACGGGGTGGAGTCTGATGCAAGTCCG
>CANCFV010000152.1 GCA_947377275.1 Burkholderiales bacterium
CGAGCAGCATGGCTTCGTCGTAACCGTCGTCCGTGGCTTCCATGTTGGCCAGGATCGAGTTGGTGTAGTTGCTCACGGCCTTGGCCTGCGTCATCGTGATGTTGACGTGGTGGCGTGTGTAGCTGGAGGTCTTGACGCGGATGCCGCGCCTCATGCCTTCTTCGCCCAGGTACGCACCCCAGGTCCAGGCAGCCACCATCAGGTGCACCTTGGAACCCTTGGGGCTGACGCCCAGCTTTTCAGAGCCCAGCCACACCAGGGGGCGGATGTAGCCGCTTTCCAGGTTATTGGCCTTGACCACATCGAGCTGCGCCTGACGCACGACGTCTTGCGTGAAGGGCATGGACATGCGCAGGATCTTGGCGCTGTTGAACAAGCGCTCGGTGTGCTCGTGCAGACGGAAGATCGCCGGGCCATTGACCGTGTTGTAGGCGCGCACGCCTTCGAATGCACCGCAACCGTAGTGCAGCGTGTGAGTCAACACGTGGATCTTGGCGTCACGCCACTCCACCATCTGGCCATCCATCCAGATTTTGCCGTCGCGATCGTCCATCGACATGGGGAATCCTTCTTCTGAGGGGCGCCAACTGTAGGCGCTTTTGAACCCTTGATTCTAGCGCCTGGGTGACGCGCGCCGAATGCGTGTCACTTCGGGATGATGTGATGGCCAGACAACATCGCGGGTGTGCCGCGCGATGGCGTGAAGACAAACCAACGCACCAACAAAAATGGACCTTCAAAGAAGGTCCATTCGTGCGTTCGATTGGTTGCGGGGGCCGGATTTGAACCGACGACCTTTGGGTTATGAGCCCAACGAGCTACCAGACTGCTCCACCCCGCGACAGAGAATGCAAGTATAGCACGCTTAATTGTTGTTGCGCCCTGGCCCACCAAACAATGACCTGCAGGCTCACGCCACCAAGGCCACGCCTTTGACCTGCGCAAACACAGGCAGCCCGGTTTGCAATGCCAACTTGTCGCGTGAGCGGCGCGTCACCCGCGCGAGCAGCAAAGGGCCGGGCGCCATCACGTTGCTCTGCAAACGCAACTGCAGCATGACCGCATCCACACCGTCGTCCCTCACCGCCTCGATCGTGGCCGGCAGGATGTGCAAGATGCTGCTGTCTGACGCTGGCGTGAGGGC
This sequence comes from Burkholderiales bacterium, assembly GCA_947377275.1. GTDB lineage: Bacteria > Pseudomonadota > Gammaproteobacteria > Burkholderiales > Burkholderiaceae_C > Aquabacterium. The sequence continues at coordinate 1,145 of CANCFV010000152.1, forward strand.
CACACTCACGTCCCGCGCGGCGACCCTGACGCGCACCACCTGCCCTGGAGTGCAGTTGCTCTGCGCCACCCACATCGGCCAGCCAGCGACACACAACTGCGTTTGCCCATGGGCTGGCGCATGGGCCACCACTGAGGCGTCCAGCACGACGGCGGCATAGTCCAGGTGCGTGGTCGGAAGGTCCAGCCGTGACAGCATCTCAGTCAAAGGGCCTGCCGCCGTCACCTGCCCGGACTGCATCAACACCATGTGATCGGCCAAACGCGCAGCCTCGTCCAAGGCATGCGTCACATACAAAATCGGCAACCCACTTTGCCGCCCAAGACGCTCCAGATACGGCAAGATTTCGGCCTTGCGCGCGGCATCGAGGGCAGACAATGGCTCATCCATCAAGAGCCATTGCGGCCCGCTCAGCAAGGCCCTCGCGATGGCCACCCGCTGTCGCTCGCCCCCCGACAGCCTCTCGGGTCGACGCGCCAAGAGATGCTCAATGCCCATCAGGTCCACGGCCTCGTCCAATCCGACGCCTGCAGCGCCCGTGGCTCGCCGACTGTGCCCGTACAGCAAGTTGGCCCGCACATCGAGGTGTGCAAACAAATGGGCGTCTTGGAACACATAGCCCAAAGCACGTTGGTGGGTGGGCAGCCAGCGCCCCACCGCGTCGTCCTGCCAGACCTGATCACCCAGTGCCACCCGACCTTGCGCGCGCGTCAGACCTGCCAGCGCTCGCAGCACGGTGGTCTTGCCACAGCCTGAAGGGCCCCACAACACGGTCACGCCACTGGCCGGCAGTCGCAAGGACACGTCCAAAGCAAAACCCGAAAGCTGGAGCCGCAGGTCGGCCTGGATCCCGAGGTCAGACGCAAGCATCGCTTCACGCACGGCGCGCACCCAAGGGCGCGCCGCCCGGACCACGGCCTGTCACCACATACAGCACGCACATCACTGAAAAGCCAAATGCCAGCATGCCCGCAGCCAGCACATGCGCCTGCGCCATCTCTTGCGCCTCCACATGACCGTACAAGGCCATCGACAGCACCTGCGTCGCGCCGGGGATGTTGCCGCCAATCATCAACACCACCCCGAACTCACCCACCGTGTGCGCAAAGCCCAAAACGCTCGCCGTCACCAAACCGGGGCGAGCCAAAGGCAAGGCCACGCTGAAAAATCGGTCCCAAGGCCCGGCGCGCAAGGTCGCCGCGGCCTCCAAGGGGGCATCACCGATGGCTTCAAACGCCTGGTGCAGGGGTTGCACCACGAAGGGCAGTGAATGCAGCACAGAGGCCACCACCAGCCCCCAGAACGTGAAGGGCAACAGGCCCCATCCCAGGGCTTGAGTCAGTTGCCCACCGGGGCCGTGCGGACCGAGCAATAACAACAGGTAAAAGCCAATCACCGTGGGCGGCAGCACCAAGGGCAAGGCCACCACAGCAGCCACCGGCCCTCGCCACACCGAGCGCGTGCGCGCCAGCCACCACGCCAGAGGCGCCCCCAACACCAACAACACCATGGTCGTGACCGCAGCCAATTTGGCGGTCAACCACAGTGCCTGCGCGTCCTCGGGGTGCAACAACCACATGCGATCAAAGGCCGTAGCCGTACGACTGGATCACGGCTTTGGCCGCATCGCTGCGCAGATAGGCCAGCAAGGCCTTGGCTGCGGCGTTGTTGGCGCCTGCGCTCAACAGCACGGCATCCTGCAGCAGCGGCTGATACAGGTTATGCGGAACCAGCCAGTAAGCACCCTGCAGGGGTTTGCCAGGCAAAACCACCTGTGACAAAGCCACGAAGCCCAACTCGGCATTGCCAGTGGCCACAAACTGGTAGGCCTGCCCCACGCTCTCGCCCTGCACCATGCGGCCCTTCACCGCTTCGTATGCGCCCAACGCCTTGAGCGCCTCGACCGCGGCAGCCCCATAAGGCGCCAATTTCGGGTTGGCCAAAGCCAAGCGCGAAAACGCTCCTTGCGTGAGGACCGCACCTTGGCGGTCCACAAAACCAGGCTTGGGGCTCCACAGCACCAACTTCCCAATCGCGTATGTGAACGACGTCCCCTTGACCGCCAAGCCCTCGCTCAGCAGCTTGCGTGGCGTCTCGTCATCGGCAGACAGCAACACCTCGAACGGCGCGCCTTGCTGGATCTGCGCATGGAACTTCCCCGTTGCGCCGCTGATCACCACGGCTTTGTGGCCCGTCTGTGATGCGAAGCCCGCGGCGATCTGCTGAAAGGTCGTCGCGAAATTAGCCGCCACAGCCACCTGCACCTCACCTGCCAGTGCGCCAGCACACGACACTGCGCCCACGCAGACAACCAACCCACGACCCGCCGAAACGCACCAAGCACCCACCTCGCTCTGCATCGTCCGCCCCTTGTCGACACTCACGCGTGTTCCCTGCAGATCAGGCCAAAGAACCTTCACCTGCTGCGGGTACCGATGCGGGCCCCTGCGAAGGGTCCGCCCAAAACACACCGGTCAGCAGCTCGGCCAGTCGCTCTGGCCCCATGCGAAAGCCGCAGGCCTGAGGATGACCGCCACCGCCCATGGACTCGGCCAGAGGGATCGCATTGAACGTTGGCACCGCACGCAGCCCCACCTTGACCATCCCGTCCTTCGAGACGCTCCACAAAAATGCAAAGCTGCCGCACTCAGCAGACAGCATGTTCCCCACTTCGCTGGTGAACGCGCCAGGGCAGTTCACCATGACACCCGCCTGGCCATTGAAAGTCACGGGCGAAGCACCTCGTGCGATGTCTTCACACAGGTCGATGAACTTCTCGTTCATGGCGGTGCCACGCTGACAGAACGCTGCGGTTTGCTCGGGCGTGAACGCAGCGATCTCAGACCAACGTTCGAACTCGTTGGGCTCCAGATCCAGGGCCGACAAGAAAGCCGCGCTATGCGGGAACGCCCACGTCCACAAGTCACGGTCTTGCACGTACTTGATGAGATCAGGCACAGGCTGTTCAGGCAGGAAGAACTTCCAGGCCAACATCGCGCCAGACTGCGTCATGTCGAAGTGCACGGCGCCACAGCGGCACTTGAACGCACCCAGCTTATCGGCCGCACTTTTGTGATGGTCCAGCATCACCAACTTCGCACACGCCTCATCGAGCGCCTGCATGATGGCCACATCAAACGAAAAGTCGAGGATGTAAACCGCACGCCCCTCGACAGGAGGCAAATCAGCCAGCGACAACACCTTGCCGTGACTCACACCCACGTACTCGCCCTGCCCCTCAAAGTAGAGCCAGGCGGCCAAGGCAGCACCGAAGCCGTCAGGGCATTTGCCGTGATACAGGATCAGGGGGTTGGGGTCGGTCTTGGCGGGTTGAACGGCCAAGCCGGGTAGGGAAGTAAACAGGCCTGTGGTCACAGCGTCGAAGCTTTCACGCCGCCTCAGCGAAGCAGCAGGTTAGAACAGCCCCAATGGTAGACCGCCGCCCGCACCGCAGCGCCGCCCCAATGCAAAAAGCCGCCCTAAAGAGAGCGGCTTTCAACGACTTCGAACCACTTTAAGTGGTTGCGGGGGCCGGATTTGAACCGACGACCTTTGGGTTATGAGCCCAACGAGCTACCAGACTGCTCCACCCCGCGACAGAGAGGTAGATTATGGCACGCCAAACGGACTGACGCCAGCATTCTTTCAACTTTCGTTAAAGATAATGTGCGGTGTGCCATACCGCTCGCGACCGCCAACGGCCATGCCCCAAAAGAAAAACCCGCCGAGCTCACGCTGGGCGGGTTTCGTTCAGCCACAGGCCGAAGCGAGCTTATTCAGCAGCGCCTTCGACAGCAGCGTCGTCAGAGCGCTCAACCAGCTCCACATAGGCCATCGGAGCGTTGTCGCCCACGCGGAAGCCCATCTTCAGGATGCGGGTGTAGCCGCCGGGACGCTTGGCAAAGCGTGGGCCCAGCACGTCAAACAGCTTGACCACGTTGTCGCGGTCGCGCAGACGGTCAAAAGCCAGACGGCGATTGGCAACGGTGGGGACCTTGGCCAGGGTGATCAAAGGTTCCACGACGCGGCGCAGTTCTTTGGCCTTGGGCAAAGTGGTCTTGATGGCTTCGTGCTCGATGAGCGAGTTGGCCATGTTGCGCAGCATCGCCAGGCGATGCGACGATGTGCGATTCAGTTTGCGGAGTCCGTGTCCGTGACGCATGGTGCGAGTCCTTTCATTATCAAAACCGACGGCCGGTTCAAGGTACCGCCGGGTGCACCGCAGGGCCATGAAGGCCCTGCACTCTTTTGTCAGCCCATCGAACCACTCACGTGGCCCTCAGGGCTTGACGATCAACGCTTGTCGAGACCTTGTGGAGGCCAAGCTTCCAGGCGCGAGCCCAGAGCCAGACCACGCGAAGCCAGCACTTCCTTGATTTCGTTGAGCGACTTGCGACCCAGGTTAGGGGTCTTGAGCAACTCAGTTTCGGTGCGCTGGATCAGGTCGCCGATGTAATAAATGTTCTCAGCCTTCAGGCAGTTGGCCGAACGCACGGTCAGCTCCAGCTCGTCCACAGGACGCAGCAGGATCGGATCGAAGTTCTGAGCCGACTTGGCAGGCGCGTCAAACGCGGCAATCTCGGAGCCTTCCAACTGTGCGAACACGGCCAGCTGCTCAACCAAGATCTTGGCCGAAGCACGGATCGCTTCCTCAGGCGAGATGGCGCCGTTGGTTTCGATTTCCATGACCAGCTTGTCCAGGTCGGTGCGTTGTTCCACACGGGCGCTTTCGACCGTGTAGCTCACGCGGCGAACCGGCGAGAACGAAGCGTCCAGCACGATGCGGCCGATGGCCTTGCTCGACTCTTCGCCATAGCGACGGATGTTGCCTGGCACGTAACCACGGCCCTTTTCGACCTTGATCTGCATGTCCAACTTGCCGCCTTGCGACAGGTGGGCAATGACATGACCCGGGTTGACGATCTCGACGTCATGGGGCGTTTGGATGTCAGCGGCGGTCACAGGACCTTCGCCGTCCTTGCGCAGGACCAAGGTGACTTCGTCGCGGTTGTGCAGACGGAACACCACGCCCTTGAGGTTCAACATGATGTGAACCACGTCCTCTTGGACGCCGTCAATGGCCGAGTACTCGTGCAGGACGCCAGCGATCGTGACTTCAGTGGGTGCGAAACCAACCATCGACGACAGCAAGACGCGACGCAGCGCGTTGCCCAGCGTGTGACCATAGCCGCGCTCGAAAGGCTCGAGCGTGACCTTGGCGCGGTGACCGCCCAGCGGCTCCACCTGAATGGCTTTGGGTTTCAGCAAATTCGTTTGCATGAGGTCTTCCTGTCAATACCCTCGGCTCGTTACACCGATAAGGCTGCTGGACCAACCGGAGCACATGCCCCGGCTCTGAAATACAAATGCACAAGGCCACGCGACACGGCCATCAGGTCGTGAAGCGCAGCCAAGAGGCGCATTAACGAGAATACAGTTCGACGATCAGCGATTCGTTGATGTCGGAGCCGAACTCATCGCGGTCAGGGGCCTTCTTGAAGACACCTTCCAGCTTGGTGCCGTC
>CANCFV010000153.1 GCA_947377275.1 Burkholderiales bacterium
TTGACGCCCCAGGGCATCAGGCCGATCACGACAAAACCAGGGCGGATTTGCCGCTGGCACCTCAAGAGAACGTTCTGAGCCGCCTGGAGGTTGACTTGGACGCCCAACTTCGCTTTGCGGCCTCCACTTTGGTGCTCACCGACCAACGCCTGCTGAGCCGCGCCGCCGGCGCCACCACCTGGCAAAGCTGGGACGCATCTGACGCCTCCCTGCCCGGATTGAGCCTGCGCCACAGCGACCACGCCGGCGTGGGCACCCTCGAATTGCACGCTGCAGACGCGCGCTTGGCCACATGGCGTTTCACGCTGAACGCACAGGTGCAGGTGTTGCGCCTGGTCGAGCAGTTCGAGCGCCGCCAAACCGCACTGCGCACCGGCGAGCTGCCCGCCGACGACGACAGCACGCAATGCCCCACGTGCAAAGCACAGCTGCCCGCAGACAGCGAGGAGTGTCCGGTTTGCACCCGCGAATTGCAAACGCCGCCCTCGACCTGGGTGCTTTTGCGCCTGTGGCGCTTCGCCAAACCCTACCAAGGCAAGCTGGCCGCTGGTTTTGGCCTGACGCTGGCCTCGACGGCTGCCACGCTCGTGCCGCCCTACCTGACCATCCCTTTGATGGACGAGGTTTTGATCCCTTTCCAAGGCGGCCAAGCCATCGACCCGATGTTGGTGGCCATGCTGATGGGCGGACTGCTCGTGTCCGCCCTGCTGGCCTGGAGCCTGGGCTGGGCCCGCACTTACCTGCTGGCCTTGGTGTCTGAGCGCATCAGCGCCGATTTGCGCACCGCAACCTTCGACCACCTGCTGGGCCTGTCGCTGGACTACTTCGGCAGCAAGCGCACCGGCGATTTGATGTCGCGCATTGGCAGCGAGACCGACCGCATCAGCGTGTTTTTGTCGCTGCACGCGCTCGACTTCGCCACCGACGTGCTGATGATCGGCATGACGGCCCTGATTTTGTTTTCGATCAACCCCTGGCTGGCCCTGGTGACGCTGTTGCCACTTCCCTTCATCGCCTGGCTGATCCATGTGGTGCGTGAAAAGCTGCGCACCGGCTTTGAAAAGATCGACCGGGTCTGGGGCGAGGTCACCAACGTGCTGGCCGACACCATCCCAGGCATCCGCGTGGTCAAGGCTTTTGCGCAAGAGCACCGCGAGGCCAAGCGTTTCAAAGACGCCAATACCCACAACCTCGAAATCAACGACAAGCTCAACACCACGTGGTCTCTGTTTTCACCCACGGTGGCGCTGATGACCGAAATCGGTCTGCTGGTGGTCTGGACCTTCGGCATCTGGCTGGTCTCGCACAAGCAGATCACAGTGGGTGTGCTCACCGCCTTCATCGCCTACATCGGACGCTTTTACGGGCGTCTCGACTCTATGAGCCGCATCGTGTCGGTCACGCAAAAAGCGGCGGCGGGCGCCAAACGCATCTTCGACATCCTTGACCACGTCTCCAGCGTGCCCGAGCCCGTCAACCCCGTGAAGCTGCCGCCCTTGCGCGGCGGCTTGACGATGGAGAGCATTGGCTTTCGCTACGGCAGCCGCTCGGTGATCCGGGGCTTGAACCTGGAGATCAAGCCAGGCGAGATGATCGGCTTGGTGGGCCACAGCGGATCGGGCAAGTCCACCCTGGTCAACCTGATCTGCCGTTTCTATGACGTGACCGATGGCGCCATCAAGGTCGATGGCGTCGACATCCGCCGCATTGGCGTGGCCGACTTCCGCAAGCACATCGGTCTGGTCCTGCAAGAGCCCTTCTTGTTCTTTGGCACCATCGCCGAGAACATCGCTTACGGCAAGCCGGGCGCCACCCGCGCCGAGATCGTGGCCGCCGCCCGCGCAGCCCATGCCCACGAGTTCATCTTGCGCCTGCCGCAAGGCTATGACTCGCTGGTGGGTGAGCGCGGCCAAGGCCTGTCCGGGGGCGAGCGCCAGCGCATCAGCATCGCCCGTGCGCTGCTGATCGACCCGCGCATCTTGATCATGGACGAGGCCACCTCGGCCGTGGACACCGAAACCGAAAAGGAAATCCAGAAGGCACTGGACAACTTGGTGCAAGGGCGCACGACGATTGCGATTGCCCACCGCCTGTCCACCCTGCGCAAAGCCGATCGCCTGGTGGTGATGGACCGCGGCCAGGTCGTTGAAGTGGGGCCGCACGACGAGCTGATGGCCCAGCAAGGCGCCTACTGGCGCTTGTACGAAGCCCAGGCCCGCAAGGCCGAACAAGAGGCCCTGCTCGAAGCGGGTGAGGCCTGAGGTGAACCCCATGAACACACCTGACTTCACCCTTTCGCGCAACGCCTTCGGGCGCTTGGTGTTCACCTCGGCCCAAGGCGAGGAACACGTGGGCGTGGTGCCCGTGCGCGCCTTCCCCATCGAGGCGCCCGACGAAGGGCTTTCGATTGTGGGCACCGAAGGACACGAGCTGGCCTGGGTCGACCGCCTCAGCGCCCTGCCGCCAGCCATGCACGCCTTGCTCGTTGAAGAATTGGCCAGCCGAGACTTCGCCCCCGTGATCGGCCGTTTGACGGCCGTGTCCACCTTCTCAACGCCCAGCAACTGGTCGGTCGAAACCGACCATGGCCCCACCGAGTTCGTGCTCAAAAGCGAAGACGACATCCGTCGCCTGGGGCAAGGCCGTCTGCTGATCACGGCCGGGCATGGCGTGAGCTTCGTGGTGCACGACATGCAGGCCCTGGACAAGGGCTCACGCAAGCTGCTGGAACGCTTCTTGTAAGGTTTGACTTGGCGCAAACCGGCAGGCATTGGGCTCGGGACAATGGGGTGAGACACACGTGACGCCCCTGTCAACCGCTCAAGCTTTGAGGAGCCTGCCATGCCCGCTGCGCTGCACACCGCCACCCCTGCCGACAAGGCACCTCAGCCTGCCCACCGTGCGCGCGTGGTGCAGCCCTTCGATGTGCTGGACGAATGTCACCGCCAGATGGTGGAGACGCTGCACAAAATGTCCGACGTGGTTGAGCGCTTGCAAGACCAGGGCCTTGACGCCCACGTGCAGAGATTGGCCCGTGAGGTCTTCACCTTCTTCATGGGGCCGGCCAAGCAGCACCACTTGGACGAAGAAAATCACGTCTTCCCGGCCCTGATCCACAGTGGTGATGCGGCCTTGATGGACCACACGCTGCGCCTGCAACAAGACCACGGCTGGATTGAGCAAGACTGGCAAGAGATGGCGCCTCAGTTCGAGGCCATCGCCGGCGGTTACAACTGGTACAACACAGAGCAACTGGCGCTCGCGGTGCCCGTGTTCATCGGGCTCTACCAAGACCACATGGCCCTGGAGGAGTCGCTCATTTACCCGCAAGCACGCGAACGCATCAGCGCGTGGGACCTGCACGGCATGGGCCGCGAGATGGCCCAACGCCGACGCCAGCGCCGCTGTCAAAGCGATTGAGCCTCACCTCAATGCATTGACTGACGGCACCCAGTTGCCATGGAAGCCCGCTGGCACGCGGGTGCCCAAGTGCACCACGGCCGTGGGTGTGCCATTGAAGTCATTGGCATCGATCACGTACAGGCTGCTGGTTTGCGACACATCGTCGTAGACCAATCCCATGAGCCAGCCACCCAATTCGCTTCGGCCCACCTCGGTGTTGGGCACAAACACGAACTCGCCGGGCATGGTGCGGGGCCCAAAGCTGCGTTGCAGCACCTCGCCGGTTTGCAGGTCGTGCCGGATCAAGGGCATGGGCTTGCTCAGGTCGTTGGCAAAGCCCACGGTGTAGGCGTAACGGTAGGGGCGGCCCGCCAAACGCTCGTCAAAGCGCGGGAACTCCTGGGACTGCTGCGACCACACCTGGCGCTGCACACGTGCTTGCCCAGGGGCAAGGGTCCATCGCTCAAAGGTGACTTTGATGTCGGCGATTTCAGGGCCGATCTTGGACTCATCGAACATGCGTTCGTGCACCACAACGTCGATGACGGCGCTGCCGTCGGCCTGGTCAAACGCATTGCAGGTGTGAAAAACCGCGCAGGGCTCGGTGTGCCACCACTGCACCTCATGCGGCAAGCCGCCTTTGGGGATCAAGCCCACGCGGGCCCCATGCGACGGGTTCCACTTGTATGGAAAGCGCGCGCCAGTCAGCAAGGCCTTGGGCGAAAACGTCACGGGCAAATCCAAGATGACCACGCGGGTGGCCGTGATGGCGCAGTCGTGCACCATGGGGCCACCGCTGACGGGGATGCTGGCTTGGTGCGCCAGCGCCCCCTTGTCGTCGATCACCACGTACTGCAGAGCCCGCGGATTGGTGGCGTCGTAGCAAATGGCGTGCAAGCTGCCCGTGGCCGGGTCCACATGGGGGTGGGCCGTGTACGGCAGCGAGGCTTGCGCGTTGAAATAGGCGTAGCGGCGCGTGCTGAGGTCTTCGTTGAGCTCAACCGGGAACACGCCTGCCTCGGTGGTGGCCCAAATGCCGCCCGCATGGCCATACACATTGGTGTTGACGGTGGTGGAAACACCCCGACGCGGCCCCGGCGTGCGTGGGCCGCCACGCTGCGCCTGCACATCGTCAGATGCGATCCAGCGGTTGCGGTACCACTGCGCTTGTCCGTCTTGCAAACGCACGCCGTGCACCATGCCGTCGCCCGTGAACCAGTGGTACGTGGCTGGGTTGTCGACCTGAAGCGGGTTGGGGCCAATGCGCATGTAGGTGCCATTGAGCTGCTCGGGCAGGCGCCCTTCAACGGCCAGATCCGTCAAGGTTTGCTCAGTAGGCACGGGCGCGAAGGGCCCCTCCAGGAAGGCGTTGTCGGGCGAGTGCGGCACGCGCTCACGCATGGTTTGACTGAACCAGGACACGGCTTTTTCAGCCAGACGGGGTGCGCTCATGGACAGGTCTCCTTGTGATGACAGAGAGGGTTTGCAACGGACAACCGCGCCATTGAACAACATCATGTTCACATTGTCAACATCGACTTTGAAGGCGTCATAATCAATGCATGGCACGTCAAAAAAACACCGGCACAGACGACAGCGCCAGCAGCGCGGCCTACCACCACGGCAACCTGCGCGAAGCGCTGCTGCAAGCCTGCTTGAGCGCGCTGGATGTGCCCGATGCCAGCTTGTCCAGCATCAGCCTGCGCGACATGGCGCGGCAAGTGGGCGTCTCGGCCAACGCAGCCTACCGTCACTTCGCGGGCAAGGAAGACTTGCTGCAGGCCGCCGCCGCAGAGGGCTTCAGGCGCCTGGCCTTGTCATCGGCACAGGCCTTGTCCAGCCAGGCAGATGCTTTTATGGGCTTTCGGGCCACGGGGCTGGCCTATGTGCGCTTTGCGCGCCAGCACCCTTTGTTGTTCAGGCTGATGTTCGCCTGCCCACCCGAGCAAGCCCAAAACCCCGACCTGAGCGCGGCAGCCACCCTGGCTTTTGAGGCCATGAAAACCAGCGCGGCCCTGGTGGCAGGCCTGCCGCCTGATCACCCCGCAGCCATGCTGGCCGCCTTGCGGGCATGGACGGTCGCCCACGGCCTGGCGCACCTCAGCCTGGACCGCCAACTCGATCGCCTGACCACCAACGTCGAGGCCTTGGTCGAGGCCGTGCTCGATCAGTTCGAACTGGCCGCGACGCCCACCACGCCGCCCGAAGGCCTGTTGATCAAGCCAGCTTGAGGGTGTTTGCGGCCCTACAAGGCCTCACACACGCCAGCGACTTCGTGCGAGACTGAACACCGGAGGGCTTGAACCATGCGCCACCGCGCCTTGCCAGACGTGAGCCTCATTGGCGTGCCTACCGACGTGGGTGCGGGTCAAATTGGTGCGCGCATGGGCCCCAGCGCCTTGCGCGTCGCTGGCATCGGCCAGGCCATCACGCGTTTCGGGCTGCACGTCAAAGACTGCGGCGACCTGCAAGGTCCGCCCAACCCCGATCTGCCGGCGATCAACGGCTTTCGTCACCTTGCGGAGGTGGCGCAGTGGAACGAGATGCTCCACCGCGCCGTGTTCGCCGAGTTGCAAGCCCAGCGGCTGCCCATCGTGCTGGGTGGCGACCATTGCTTGGGCATTGGCTCGATCAGTGCCGTGGCACGGCATTGCAAAGCCACCGGCCGCCGCCTGCGCGTGCTGTGGCTCGATGCCCACGCCGACTTCAACACGGCCACGCTCACCCCCAGTGGCAACATCCACGGCATGCCAGTGGCTTGCTTGTGTGGTCATGGCCCGGCACAGCTCACAGGCATCGGTGGACTCATCCCAGCTGTGGCGCCTTCAGAGATCAGGCAAATTGGCATCCGCAGCGTTGACGAGGGCGAAAAACGCTTGCTGCACGAACTGGGCATCGAGGTCTTCGACATGCGCTTCATCGACGAGATGGGCATGCGGCACACCATGGCGCAAGCTTTGATGGACATGGACGAGCACACCCATTTGCATGTCAGCCTGGACGTCGACTTCCTCGATCCCGACATCGCCCCAGGCGTGGGCACGACCGTGCGCGGCGGCCCCACCTACCGCGAAGCCCAGTTGTGCATGGAGATGATCGCCGACACCGGTCGGCTGGCGTCGCTCGACGTGGTCGAACTGAATCCGGCGCTGGACGTGCGCAACCAAACGGCCGAGCTCGCCGTGGACTTGATCGAAAGCCTGTTTGGCAAAAGCACCCTGATGCGGACTGCG
>CANCFV010000154.1 GCA_947377275.1 Burkholderiales bacterium
CGGAGCATGTCCTGCACGTTGGTTTCGGTGATGCGGGACTGGCCGCGCATGGTCTTGACCAGGCGACTGAGGCGTTCTGTGAGGTTGGATGCCATGAAATAGCTGCTTGTGTCTCGTAAACTCGTCGGATGATTTTATCGCCCGCCTCTTACATGATCTGGCCCAGCGGCTTGGCTGTGCTGGCTTATGCGGTGGCCAGCGTCTGGCCGCTGGCCCACAAAACCGGTGATCAAAGGCACGAGCGCCCAGTATGGGCCGCTTTGGCATTGGGCTGGCTGGCCCAGGCCGTCGCCATTGTGATGGATGCCCTGGCCGTGCAAGACGGGCAGTGGGGTGCACGCTTTGGATTTGCCACGGCCTTGTCGGTCACCACCTGGCTGGTCCTGGGGGTCTATGCCCTGGAAAGCCGGCAACTGGGCCTGTCCAGTGTGCGGCGTGCCTTGGCCCTGCTCGCCGCCTTGATGGTGGCGCTGGTATGGCTTTACCCGGGCCAGACCCACCAGACGATGGGATCGCCGTGGGCGCCCATCCACTGGCTGCTCGGGTTTGCGTCTTACGGATTGTTTGGCGCGGCCTTGCTGCACGCGGCCTTGCTCAGGCACGCCGAACGGCAGCTGCGCGCCAAACCCATGGGCTCTGGCCAGATCCCTGCGCCCACGGGCGGTCAAAGCACTTTTGGCATGCCGCTGCTTCGACTGGAGTCGCTGACGCTGCGCTTTGTGGCCGCCGGCTTTGTGATGCTCAGCCTGACGCTGCTGCTGGGCGCCTGGTTCGCGGCCCCCTGGCGATGGGATCACAAAACCATTTTCTCGGTCTTGTCCTGGCTGGTGTTTGCCACCTTGCTTGTGGGCCGTGCGCGCTTTGGCTGGCGCGGCCGTCAGGCCGTGCGCTGGCTGGTCGCGGGCTCCACGCTGCTGCTGCTGGCTTATGTGGGCTCGCGTTTCGTGATGGAGGTGGTGCTTCACCGCCCCACCGGGTACTGAGGCAACGTCATGGCGAAATACCTGTTGCTGGCTGTGGTGCTCATTTGGTTGTTTTACTCACCCGCCCTGAGGCGTAAAAGCCAGTCACCTAAGCCCGTCAAACCCGCCCCCACACCAACAGCACCTCAGGGCAGCGAGGTGGACACAATGGCGCGGTGTGCCCATTGCGGACTGCACTTGCCTTCAGACGAAGCCGTGCTCGACGTGCAAGGGCGCAGTTACTGCGGCGACGCACATCGCCAAGCAGGCCCAGCCGCAGGCTGATTGCCCCCCTCATGCCCACTCGTTCTCGCGCAGCCCACCCGGACGGACTCCGCCCTGGCAACGACTCGGCCGAAAGCCCCGTCTCCTGGTTCGGCTCGCCGGACATGCAAGACACCGTGCCATGGACTGAGCCCGTGCCTTTGGGCGACCTGCCGCCCAGCCAAGCCAAAGCTGGACCCAACCCCACCGAGCGTGCGCAGACGCCCCGAGCCACACCCGCGTCCAGAGCAAAAGACCCCAACGACGCCCTCGCGTCGTTTTTCCGCATTTACCGCGCCTTCCTGACGGCACGGGTGGCGCTGGCCACCGTCTTGCTCGGTTTGGTGGCGGGCACTTGGGTCTTGGGCAACCAGCCGCCCTTGTGGATGCTGCTGATGACCGGAGGCTATGCCGCCGGCACCCTGGCCATGTGGGCCTGGCCCTCGCAACGCCGCCCTGGCCCGCCTGAGCGCCCGACCCTGGGCTCGCGCCAAGCCGCCCTCACCATCGGCCTTGACCTGGCCTCCTTCGCCCTGTTGCACTACCTCACCGGCAGCGCCCTGAACTCGCAAGCGCTGCTCGTGCTGCCCGTGCTGATGGCGTCGGTGCTGATGCCGCGAGTGATGGCTCTGGGGGTCGCCGCCGCCGCGACACTCAGCCTGCTGGCCGCCGCCTGGGCCCAGTCGGCAGACAACCTGGGCATGACCACCCTCATGACCCAGGCGGGCCTCAATGGCTTTGGCCTGTTCGTGATCGCGGTGCTGGCCAGTGAATTGGCCACCCGCCTGGCCCGCGAAGAGCGGAGCGCACGTGGCAGCCTGGAAATGGCACGCCAACAAGCCCAACTCAACCGCCTCGTCATCGAGGAAATGAGCGAGGGCGTCATGGTGGTCGATCGCCAAGGCATGGTGCGCACCGCCAACCCGTCGGCACGCCGGCTCTTGTCGCCGCAAGGCCTGATCCCGCCCCAATCGTTTCAACTGCGTGGCATGCCCGCATGGCAGCCTTTGGTCAAAGCGGTCGAACAAGCCATGGGCAACCCCTTACAGGCCGAAGATGGCCAAGAGATCAAGCTCAGGTTCGATGACCAGAGCCAGCGCGAATTGCGACTGCGCGTGCGCTTCACCAAGGGCCGCGAAGGCCGCACCCGCGAAGACATGTGCGTCATGCTGCTCGAAGACCTGCGCGTGGTCAGAGCCCGTCAAAGGCAAGACAAACTCGCCGCGATGGGGCGCATGTCCGCCGGCATCGCCCATGAGATCCGCAACCCGCTGGCGGCCATCGCCCAAGCCAATGCCCTGCTGGCCGAAGACGCCGCGACGCCCACGCAACAAAAGCTCACCCAAATGGTGACCGACAACGTCGCGCGCCTGAAACACATCATCGACGACATCCTCACGGTGGCGCCCGGCGTGCGCCCACCCGCCCCGGCACTGGACCCCATCGAAGCCATCGTGGCCACCTGCAACGAATGGCGCAGCACCCAGGGCCTGCCCAGCGGCGAACATAGCCTGCTCGACATCGACGTCAGCGCCTGCCAGCAAGCACCCACCTACCCTCACCTCAAGGTGCGCTTCGAGCCCGACCACCTGCAGCGCGTGCTGGTCAACCTGCTCGACAACGCCCTGCGCTACAACTCGGGCCAGCCCGGGGCCATCCTGGTCACCCTGCGCTGGCTGCCGTCCGCCACCGGACCCGGCCTCTTGATGCTGTCGGTCTCCAACGATGGCGACGCCGTCAGCTCAGACACCGAACGCTCGTTGTTCGAGCCCTTCTTCTCCACACGCAGCCGCGGCACAGGCTTGGGCCTGTACATTTCTCGGGAGCTGTGTGAGCGCCACGGAGCCAGCATCGACTACCGACTGCACCCTGCCAGCGTGCGCCACCGCAACGAATTTTTCGTGTCCATGCCCGTCGAGGCACCGCCACAGCCACTTTCAGCCGCATGAGTTCCCCCGCCCTTCACCGCTTGCTGGTCGTCGATGACGAGCCCGACCTGCGCACCCTCTACGAGCTGACCTTGCTGCGCGAGGGCTATGACATCGACACGGCCGGCACTGTGGAGGAAGCGTGGCAACACCTGCTGGAACGGCGCTACAGCGCCGTCATCACCGACATGCGCCTGCCCGATGGCATCGGCCTGGACCTCATCCGTCGGCTTGAAGCAGCGGGCCGCCCCGAAAAAGCCATTGTCATCACCGCCTACGGTTCGGCCGAGAACGCCGTCAGCGCCCTCAAGGCCGGGGCCTACGACTACCTGACCAAACCCGTTGACCTCAAACAGTTCCGCGCCGTGGTCGCCTCGGCTCTGAGCGCATCGACTGGCCATGTGGCCACGACGACAGCGTCCAGCGTCATCACGCCGCCTGCCGAGGTGCCTCACGGTGCGCCACACGGGCTGCCCCACAACCACCAAGGCAACGCGCTGACAGCCACGCCGGAACGAGGCAGCCTGGCCTTGTCGCGCCTGGTCGGCAACAGCCCCGCCATCCAACAGGTGCGCGTCCTCATCGACAAAGTGGCGCGCAGCATGGCCCCGGTCCTGATCTGGGGCGAGTCGGGCACCGGCAAAGAACTGGTCGCACGCGCCATCCACGACGTGAGCAGCCGTGCGTCCGCACCGTTCATGGCCGTCAACTGCGGCGCCATCCCCGAGCAACTGCTCGAGGCCGAGTTTTTTGGCTACCGCAAAGGGGCCTTCACCGGCGCCAACGAAGACCGCGAGGGCTTCTTCCAAGCCGCATCCGGTGGCACCTTGTTCCTCGATGAAATCGGCGACCTGCCCCTGGCCATGCAGACCAAGCTGCTGCGTGCCATCCAAGAGCGCTCGGTCCGCGCGGTGGGGGCAACGCAAGAAGTGCAAGTGGACGTGCGCGTGGTCAGTGCCACGCACAAGGACCTGCAAGCCGAGGTCCAGGCCGGGCGTTTCCGGCAAGACCTCTACTACCGCCTCAACGTCATCCAGGTCAGCCTGCCCGCCTTGCGTGATCGGCTGGATGACCTCCCCGTGCTGAGCCGGCGCATCCTCGACCGCATCGCCGCAGAGTCAGGCACCAGCCCAGCGCCCCATGTGAGTCCCGCCGCACAACTAGCGCTGCGCCAGCACCGCTTTCCCGGCAATGTCCGCGAACTCGAGAACATCCTCCACAGAGCCGTGGCCTTGAGCAACCAAGCGCAACTCGAACCCCATGACCTGGGCCTGGCCGACACCACCGGCACCGCAAGCCCTTGGCCCGAGAGCCGAACTGCCCAGCCGACGGAGGACATCACCGAGCCGGACACATCGGTCGCCGCCCGTTCCACAGCCCCACTGCCCAGCGACCTTGTCACCCACCTCGACCAAGTCGAGCGCGACATCCTCATCCAGGCCCTGGAAAAGCACCGCCTCAACCGCACGGCGGCCGGCGCCAGCCTGGGTTTGTCGCTGCGACAGATCCGCTACCGCATGGCGCGCCTTGGCGTGGAGGTCTCCGACCAAGGCTTGGTTCTCGGCGATCGCCCCGCGCCCGAGGGCGAAGCTGAACCCGATTGAGCATTGATGAGCGCCCCGACCTCATCCCCCTGGCACGCTGGTTGGTTTGATGGCGCACGCCACGTGCCCTCGCCCAATTTCGGACCCAGGCCGACCACTGACATCACCCTGGCCGTGGTCCATTCGATCAGCCTCCCACCCGGCCAATACGGCGGCCCAGAGATCGAGCAGCTGTTCACCAACGCCCTGGATTGGTCAGCCCACCCCTACTTCGAACAGATCCGAGGGGCCGAGGTGTCGGCGCATTTCGTCATCCGGCGCGACGGCGAGCTGATTCAGTTCGTCTCCGTGCTTGACCGGGCCTGGCACGCCGGCAAGTCAAGCTGGCAAGGACGAGACAACTGCAATGACTACTCGGTTGGCATCGAACTCGAAGGGCTTGAAGACCACCCCTTCGAGGACGCGCAATACCTGCGCCTGGCCGAGTTGATCAAGTCCCTCTCGACCACGTGGCCGATCGCCAACGTGGCAGGCCATCAACACATCGCACCAGGACGAAAGCGCGACCCAGGCCAGGCCTTCGACTGGCCCCGCTTGAATGCCCTTTTGGGCTCCTCTGAGGGCTTCCCAGAGGCATCGGCTCCGCTGGCCTGACGGGCATACAGGCAGGCTGCACGCTTGTCACTGCGACTTCCCCCATGCGCGATTTCCCGGGTTTTGACACGCATTCACGGGGGGCCGCCAAAAAGGCGTTATAGTCACCCCCGAACACTACTGGTAGTGCTTTGAGCACCCAAAAACACCAGATATAGCGTCCGAGCAGCAGGCGACCGGCACACCGGAAGCCCGAATTCAACAGGCATGCACCCCCCTTGGCATGCCTGGCGATCCTGAAGGGAATCACATGCAAACGTCCACGTCCAGCACCTTGTCGACCAACACATCCGGCTTCACGCCCGCCACCACCACGGTTGGCCTTGAACCGCGTCAATCGGCCTACTCGGCCTATCAGATCATCCGACGCAATGGTGCGGTCGTGTCTTTCGAGCCCAGCAAGATCGCTGTGGCCCTGATGAAGGCTTTCTTGGCCGTGCATGGCACCCAAGGCGCGGCCTCGGCCAGCGTGCGCGAAACCGTTGACAGCCTGACCGAAGCCGTGGTGCGCGGCCTGGTGCGCTCGCGTCCCGGTGGCGGCACCTTCCACATCGAAGACGTGCAAGACCAGGTTGAACTCGGCCTGATGCGTGGTGGCCACCACGAAATCGCCCGCGCTTACGTGCTGTACCGCGAGCGCCGCACGCAAGAGCGCGCCAAGCAAGCCGAAACCCAACAAGTGGCGGCACCGGCCCTGACCGTGATCGACCGTGGTCAGCGCGTGCCCCTGGATTTGGCCCGCCTGCAAGAGCTGATCGAGTCGGCCTGCGCTGGCTTGGGTGAAGACGTCAAACCCGGTCCGATCCTGTCCGAAACACAGCGCAACCTGTACGACGGCGTCTCGATCGATGAGGTCTACAAGGCAGCTATTCTGGCCGCCCGCACCCGCATCGAGCACGATCCTGCCTATACCCGCGCCACCGCCCGCTTGCTGCAGCACACCATCCGTCGCGAAATCCTGGGCGACGAAGTGATGCACTCCGACATGGCCACGCGCTACGCCGAGTACTTCCCCACCTTCATCAAGAAGGGCGTTGAAGCCGAGCTGCTGGACGAGCGCATGCAACAGTACGACCTAGCTCGCCTGGGTGCCGCACTGAAGTACGAACGCGACCTGAACTTCGATTACCTCGGCCTGCAGACCCTGTACGACCGCTACTTCCTGCACCACAACGGCGAACGCATCGAAATGCCCCAGGCATTCTTCATGCGCGTGGCCATGGGCCTGTCGCTCAATGAAATCGACCGCGAAGCCCGCGCCATCGA
>CANCFV010000155.1 GCA_947377275.1 Burkholderiales bacterium
TTCTGCGCGCCACTCAGATAATCTGCACCATCATGATTCGACTCTTTGTCGGCCTGGGCAACCCCGGCCCTGAATACGAAGACACCCGCCACAACGCTGGGTTTTGGTACATCGACGAGCTGGCGCGCCGCCTGAAGGTGCAGCTGCAGGCCGATCGGGCCTACCACGGCCTGGTGGCGAGGGCCAACACGCCTGAAGGGCCTGTTTGGCTGCTGCAGCCCATGACCTACATGAACCTCTCGGGCAAGTCGGTTGGTGCGTTGGCGCGCTTTTTCAAGATCGCGCCCGAAGAGGTGCTGGTGGCCCACGATGAACTCGACATACTGCCCGGCCAAGTCAAACTGAAAAAGAGCGGCGGACACGGCGGTCACAACGGGCTGCGCGACATCCATGCGCAGATGGGCTCTCCCGATTACTGGCGCCTGCGCCTGGGCATCGGCCACCCCGGTGTCAAACACGAGGTGGCCAACTTCGTGTTGCGCAAGCCGCCTCAAGCCGAACGCGAAGGCATCCACAAGTGCATCGCCCACGCCATCGATGCCACCGAGGCTTTCCTTGCCGGTGACATGAACAAGGCCACGGCCTTGGTGCATGCACAACCGCAACGCCCCAAGCCTGCGCGCAAAGAGCCAGGCCAGGCACCGAGCCTCGATCCCATCACCCAGAGTCCATCGCCCGGCACAACTGACTCGGCCAAACCCGCAGCGACCGACAAAGACCACTGAGCCCGTCCTTCACAGCCATGCACACCCTGACACGTCACGCCACACTGGCACGAACGGCCATTGCCACTTTGCTGAGCGCCATCGCCATGGGCACGCATGCGGCCGCCCCTGCTCAAGGCACCAAGGTCTACCGGTGCACGCAAGCCGATGGGCGGGTGACGTACAGCCAACAAGCATGCGCACACGACGCTGACACACTCGACGTGCGCGACAAGCGCAGCGCGCAACAGGTGAGCGACGCCAAAGACACGCACGAGCGCGAGCGGGCATTGGCCAAACGACAGGCAAGAGAGCGCCGCAAGATGGAGCGTGCTGGCGCCGAAACACCCGCCAAAGCATTGACGGTGGCGTCCGTGGCCGCCAAGTCAAACAAAGCGGACAAGGCCAAGGACCCGAGGGCACCCGTGCCTTTTGAACCTGCTGAGCACGTCGAGCGCAAACGGCATTTCAGGGCGGTGGTGCCCAAAGCCGCCACTTCCCAAGCGACGGCCAAAGCCACGAGCTGAAGGCGTTCAAGACGGCGTTTTGGCGAGGGACTGCAGCAACTGGTACTTGACCATCAGTTGCTCACGGCTCTCGATGTGCTCGGGGCTGACCGGGATGCATTCCACAGGGCAGACCTGCACGCACTGTGGTTCGTCAAAGTGGCCGACGCATTCGGTGCACTTGGCCGGGTCGATCACATAGATGGTCTCGCCCATCGAGATCGCCTGGTTGGGGCACTCGGGCTCACAGACATCGCAGTTGATGCACTCGGAGGTGATGGTCAGGGCCACGGGCGCTTGCTTTCGGAATTGGACAAAAGGGGTTCAACAAACGAAGGCTCACACGGCCTGTCGGGCCACGCGCTCATGCAGGCGAGCCAGCACGCTGGGCGCCACAAACTTGGACACATCGCCGCCCAGCACCGCAATCTCACGCACAAAGGTGCCCGACACGAACTGGTACTGGTCAGATGGGGTCAAAAACAGGGTTTCAACATCGGGCATCAGGTGGCGGTTCATGCCGGCCATCTGGAACTCGTATTCAAAGTCGCTGACGGCACGCAGACCGCGCACCACCACCTTGCCGCCGTGCGCCACAACGAAGTCGCGCAGCAAACCCGAGAACGCGATGACCTCAACGTTGCCATAGGGCGTAGCCAGTTCCTTGGCCATGTCCAGGCGCTCTTCCAGCGAGAACATGGTTTTTTTATGGTGCCCTGCCGCCACCGCCACGATCAACCGGCCGAACAACTGGCTTGCACGGCGCATCAAATCGGCGTGCCCCAAGGTCATGGGGTCGAAGGTGCCTGGGTAAACGGCGGTGGGTGCGTTGAAAGAACTCAAACGGGGCTCCCTGGGAGGCATCAAACGGGGCGAAGGCGGCCAGTGTAAGACCGGCGCCCCCTGTGCGGCAGTTCTGGCTCAGGTCGCCACGCGCTGAAAGAGGTGAAAGTGCACTGCACCGGCTTGCGCGCTGCGGTGAACGTTCAATTGCGCGTGCAAGTCGCTGACGTCTTGCTCGCTGGGCAAGGCATCCCAGGCCTGGGGTGACTCCAGGTAGATCCAGCCGCCCACGGGCACACAGCCCAAGGCAGCGCGAATCGCGGGCCAAAAAAGGCCGTCCTCGAACGGCGGGTCGATGAACACGAGGTCGAACTGCGCATGCCGTGCAGGTTGGGCCATCCAGCTCAGCGCATCGGCTTGGGCCACATGCACCTGCTCAGCCTTAAGCTTGGCCTGCGTTGCTTTGAGGGACTTGGCCAAAGCGCCTTCGCGCTCGACCAACCAGACCTCTTGGGCGCCACGCGAAGCGGCCTCGAAGCCCAGGGCCCCCGAGCCGGCAAAGGCGTCGAGCACGCGCCAGCCGCTGAGGTCTTGTCCCAACCAGTTGAACAAGGTCTCGCGGACACGGCTGGAGGTGGGGCGCAACCCGGCGGACACGGACACGGGCAACGGCGTGCGCTTCCACTGCCCACCGATGATGCGCACCTCTTGCGCGGCGGATCGGGCCACTTTGGTGGCCGCGAGGTGTTGCGCTTCGCGCGAAGGAGAAGACCCCACGCTGGGCTGGTGTCCGCGAGATGGCCGCGAGGGGCGAGTAGCGCTCATGTGAAACCCAAAGAGGCCGCACCTTCCAAGCGAGGTTGCAGCCAGCGCCATTGTAAAAAGGTGGGCATCTACAATGGGCCCCATGTTCAGTTTCATCAAGAAAAAGCTGGGATGGGGCGACGCCCCGGCCGATGCGCCCGCGCAGCAGCCCCCTGCCCCCACGCCCGCCGCATCGGTCGCACCCTCGTCGCCGGTTGCGGTGTCAAGCGCCGCGCAAAAGCAGGCCGCCCCCGTGGCAAGCGCCGCCCCAGAACCTGCGCCGGCGCCCACTGAGCGCCGCTCGTGGCTCGACAAGCTGCGCGCGGGTCTGCGCAAAACCGGCTCCAGCATCGCGCAGGTCTTCACCGGCACCCAAATCGACGACGCGCTGTACGAAGAGCTGGAAGAGGCGTTGCTGATGGCCGACGCTGGCGTGTCGGCGACCGAGCACTTGCTGCAAGACCTCAAGCGCCGCGTCAAAGACACCAAAGCCACTGAGCCATCGCAGGTCAAGGGCCTGCTGATCGATGCCATCACCGAGCTGCTGCAGCCACTGGAACGCGCCCTGGTGGTCGGCCTTCACACGCCCACGGTGATCATGGTGGCGGGCGTCAATGGCGCGGGCAAGACCACCTCGATCGGCAAGCTCACGCGGCACCTGTCTGAGGCCGGGCAGCGCGTGCTGCTGGCCGCTGCGGACACCTTCCGTGCTGCGGCGCGCGAACAGCTGCTGGTCTGGGCCGATCGCAACAGCGTTGACATCGTCAGCCAAGATGGCGGTGACCCAGCAGCCGTGGCGTTCGATGCCGTGCAAGCGGGTCGCTCACGTGGTTGCGACGTGGTCATTGCCGACACGGCCGGGCGACTGGCCACGCAGTTGCACCTGATGGAAGAGCTTCGCAAGGTCAAGCGGGTGATTGGCAAGGCCATGGACACCGCGCCACACGAAGTGCTGCTGGTGGTCGACGGCAACACAGGCCAGAACGCCCTGTCGCAAGTCAAAGCCTTTGACGAGGCCTTGGGCCTGACGGGCCTGATCGTGACCAAGCTCGACGGCACGGCCAAAGGCGGCGTGTTGGCGGCCATCGCTTTGTGGTCGCGTCAACGCCCAGGCGGCGCCGTGCCGGTGTACTTCATTGGCGTGGGCGAAAAGCTCGAAGACCTGCAAACCTTCAGTGCCCGCGAGTTCGCCCAGGCGCTGCTGAGCTGAAATCAACTGAGCTGTGCGCGGCGAATGCCGCCGGCTCAGCGCACGCTGGTGACGTTGGGCTGGCTGGCGTGACCGATCTCGTCCAGGCCCGCGTGCTCGGAGTCAAGGTCGTCGAACCAGGTCGATGGCGGAGGCTCCTTGCGCTGAGCTTCGGCGCTGTCCTCGTCCTGAGACCACTCGTTGAGGTTGAAGTCGACCGGCGACTCGTCGACCATCAAGCCGTGCATGTGCCCTGAGGGACTTTGCATGGACGCGACCACGGCTGCCGCCTCGGCATCACGCCTGGCCACGTTCACATCGGCATAGCCAGATCGGCCGGTGCTGGCAATGGCCGCGCCCAAAATGGCCTCGCGCGCCACGGCAGGCCCTGGCAGCGCCCCTTCCAGCCACACGTGCACCGGGATGCGTGCGGCACTCAAGACGCGGTCCATGCGAGCTTGGCGTTTTTGGGTGCGTTCTTTTTCGTGGGTGGCGGTCTGGCGGATCTCCACCACCGCCACCACCTGAGACGCCATGTCGCACACCACCAGGTCTGCACACAAAGAGCCGACCCGGCGCAGCCACTCGCTGTAAGAATGCTCAGTAGGCACCTTGATGAAGCGGGCCACCGGCACCTGCCCCAGGATCATGTGATCCGGCAAGGCCTTGCGCAGCACGTGATAGGCCTCGCGCTGCGAGCCGTTGAGCACGCGGGTGGACAGCGGCTCCCAGTCGGCGATGGTGTCGAGGTGTTCTTCAGGGCTGGCGCGTTTGCCAAACTTGGAGGCAGACACTTTGCCGACCGGCTTGACAGGGGCAGGCGCAGCAGACTTGCCCGCCGCCTTGGCCCGCTGGCTGGCTTGCGAGGCACGCGCCTGCGTGGCCGCTCGCGCGCGCAGCATGTACAAGCCGCCCAGCAAACCCACCGAGGCCAGCACCCCGGCCGCCATGGGCCAGATCGAGACCATGTCCATCATCGCGGCATCCCGTTCATGTCAAAGCACACAGCATGCGCCGTCGTGCTCCATGGTTGTCGACCACTTGTGCCTTGACTGAAGCTTTTGCAAGCCCAGGACACACAAGTCACACACACTCACAAGATCCCCCCCGATGGGCAGAGAGGAGGCTCAGCGCCCCATGCCGGGCATGCCCTTCATGCCGCCCATGCGTTTCATCATCTTGAAGAGGCCGCCGCCCTTCATCTTCTTCATCATGGTCTGCATCTGCTCAAACTGCGTGAGCATGCGGTTCAGGTCCTGGATCTGCACGCCAGCACCCGCAGCGATGCGGCGCTTGCGGCTGGCCTTGCTCTTGCCATCGAGCAGCAGCGAAGGCTGACGGCGCTCCTTGGCGCTCATGGAGTTGATCATGCCTTCCATGCGCCGCATGTCGCGCTCGGCCTTGTCCATGTCGGCGTTGGCGGCCTTGGCGGCCAGCTCGGTCGGCAGCTTGTCCATCAAGCTGGACAGCCCGCCCATCTTCTTCATCTGACTGATCTGGGACAGGAAGTCATTGAAGTCGAAATCAGCCCCCGACTTGACCTTCTCGGCCAGCTTTTGCGCCGCTTCGATGTCAACGCCCTTGGTGACCTCTTCGACCAGGGCAACGATGTCGCCCATGCCCAGCACACGGCCAGCGTGGCGCTCGGCGTCGAACACCTCCAGGCCATCGATCTTTTCAGAGACACCCGCAAATTTGATGGGCACGCCAGTGATTTGACGCACCGACAGGGCCGCGCCGCCGCGCGAGTCGCCATCGAGCTTGGTGAGCACCACGCCGGTGAGCGGCAGCGCTTCCTTGAAGGCCTTGGCGGTGTTGATGGCGTCCTGGCCCTGCATGGCGTCGACCACAAACAGCGTTTCGACCGGATTGAGCAGGGCGTGCAGTTCCTTGATCTCGGCCATCAAGACCTCGTCAATCGCCAAGCGGCCGGCCGTGTCAAACAGCAGCACATCAAAGTAGTGCTTTTTGGCGTAGTCAATGGCGGCCAGGGCGATGTCGCGCGGCTTCTGGCTGGGGTCCGACGGGAACCATTCAGCGCCAGCTTGCGCCGTCACGGTTTTGAGCTGCTCGATGGCGGCGGGTCGGTAGACGTCGGCCGAGACCGTCAGCACCTTCTTCTTGCGCTTTTCGATCAGGTGCTTGGCCAGCTTGGCCGTGGTCGTTGTTTTACCGGCACCTTGCAAGCCTGCCATCAAGATGATGGCCGGTGGCTGGGCGGCCAGGTTGATGTCCGAGACGCCCTCGCCCATCGTGGCCGACAGCTCTTTTTGCACGATGCTGACCAGCACCTGCCCGGGCGTCAGTGAGGACACGACCTCCTGGCCCAGCGACTTTTCCTTCACCCGAGCGATGAAATCGCGCACCACGGGCAAGGCCACGTCGGCTTCGAGCAAGGCCATGCGGACCTCGCGGAGCATGTCCTGCACGTTGGTTTCGGTGATGCGGGACTGGCCGCGCATGGTCTTGACCAGGCGACTGAGGCGTTCTGTGAGGTTGGATGCCATGAAATAGCTGCTTGTGTCTCGTAAACTCGTCGGATGATTTTATCGCCCGCCTCT
>CANCFV010000156.1 GCA_947377275.1 Burkholderiales bacterium
CTCCATGAGCGCGTCGCTCAGGGTTTCGACTTCGGCCTCTTTGGCCAGCAGGGTGAGTTCAAACAACATGGGTCGTGTCCAGCCTGGGGCTCAGCGCTTGCGCGCAGCCATCCAGCCTTCAAGGTAATGGATGTCGGTGCCGCCTTCGATGAACTTGGCGTCCACCATCAGCTCGCGGTGCAGCGGGATGTTGGTCTGGATGCCTTCGATCACCGTCTCCGACAGGGCGGTGCGCATGCGGGCCAGGGCCTGGTCACGCGTGTCGCCGTGCACGATGATCTTGCCGATCATCGAGTCGTAGTTGGGGGGCACGAAGTAGTTCGTGTAGATGTGCGAGTCCACGCGCACCCCGGGGCCACCAGGCGCGTGCCAGGTGGTGATGCGCCCAGGCGATGGGATGAACTTGACCGGGTCTTCGGCGTTGATGCGCACCTCGATGGCGTGCCCGCGCAGCTCGATCTGGCGTTGCGTGAAGGGCAGCTTTTCGCCGGCGGCCACGCGGATCTGCATCTGCACGATGTCGATGCCGCTGGTCATTTCGGTGACGGGGTGCTCGACCTGCACGCGGGTGTTCATTTCAATGAAATAGAACTCGCCGTTTTCGTACAAGAACTCAAACGTGCCCGCACCGCGATAGCCGATCTTCTTGCAGGCAGCAGCGCACCGCTCGCCCACCTTTTCAATGGCGCGGCGGGGGATGCCGGGTGCCGGCGCTTCTTCGATGATCTTTTGGTGGCGGCGCTGCATGGAGCAGTCGCGCTCGCCCAGCCAGACGGCGTTCTTGAACGTGTCGGCCAGGATCTGGATTTCGATGTGACGCGGGTGCTCCAGGAACTTTTCCATGTAGACCTGCGGGTTGCCGAAAGCCGCACCGGCTTCGGTTCGCGTCATCTGCACGGCGTTGATCAGGGCCGCTTCGGTGTGCACCACGCGCATGCCACGGCCACCGCCGCCGCCAGCAGCCTTGATGATGACGGGGTAGCCGACGGTGCGAGCGATGCGGATGATCTCTTTGGGGTCTTCAGGCAGAGCGCCTTCAGAGCCAGGCACGCAAGGCACGCCTGACTTGATCATGGCTTGCTTGGCCGCGACCTTGTCACCCATGGTGCGGATGGACTCGGGCGTGGGGCCAATGAACACAAAACCGCTTTGCTCAACGCGCTCAGCGAAGTCGGCGTTTTCAGACAGGAAGCCATAGCCGGGGTGGATGGCTTCGGCGTCGGTCACTTCGGCGGCCGAGATGATGGCCGGCATGTGCAGGTAGCTCTGGGCCGATGGCGCGGGGCCAATGCACACGGCTTCGTCGGCCAGCTTGACGTACTTGGCGTCGCGGTCGGCTTCAGAGTAGACGACGACCGACTGGATGCCCATCTCGCGACAGGCGCGCTGGATGCGCAGGGCGATCTCGCCTCGGTTGGCGATCAGGATCTTCTTGAACATGGCAACGCCCCTTTATTCAATGACGAACAAAGGCTGGCCGTACTCCACTGGTTTGCCGTTCTCGACCAGGATCTTGGTGATGGTGCCGTCTTGGTCGGCCTCGATCTCGTTCATGATCTTCATGGCTTCAATGATGCACACGGGCTCGCCGGCTTTGACCGTGTCGCCCACTTCGGCAAAGGCCTTGGCGCCAGGGCTGGACGAGCGGTAGAAGGTGCCGACCATCGGCGATTTGCAGATGTGGCCAGTTTCTTCAATGGGCGCGGGTTCTGCGACGGGCGCAGCAGCGGGTGCAGCCGCGGGCATGGCTTGCGCCACGGCAGGTGCCGCGTAAACGACAGGGGCGGCGCCGGCTTTGACGATGCGGACTTTGCCGTCGGCCTCGGTGATTTCGAGTTCAGAGACGTTGGACTCGGAGACGAGGTCGATGAGGGTTTTGAGTTTACGCAGGTCCATTTGGATGTTCTCCAGCAATGCAAGTCGAGCGGGTGGCGCTCGGGGTCGGTGCGACGGTCAGTGCCCGGGTGGGGCGCGTGTTCGGTCGCGCGTTTGGGGTGTTTGTGCCTGGGGCTAGGCCTTTTGCAGGCGGTCGATGGCCGCGTCCACAGCCAGGCGGTAGCCATCCGCACCCAATCCCACGATCACGCCTTCGGCGATGTCCGAGAAATAGGAGTGGTGGCGGAATGGCTCGCGCTTGTGGACGTTGGACAGATGCACTTCGATGAAGGGCAGGGCGACGCCTGCCAGTGCATCACGCAGGGCCACGCTGGTGTGGGTGAAAGCGCCTGGATTGATGACGATGAAGCGGGTGCCATCCAGGCGTGCGGCGTGCACGCGGTCGATCAGCGCCCCTTCGTGGTTGCTTTGGAAGGCGCTCAGAGTGGCACCGCGCTGGGCAGCGTGTTCAAGCAGCCCGGCGTTGATTTGGTCCAAGGTGGTGGCACCGTAGACCTGGGGTTCACGGGTGCCCAACAGGTTCAGGTTGGGGCCGTGCAGAACGAGGATTTGCATGTGTCTGGGGTCGGCCATCGAACGAGCGGTTCAAACCGCTGTTTGAAAGTCGACCCAGAAAATGAAAGTAGGCGTATTTTAGTGGCAAATGGATGCAAATCCATCAAATCCAGTAAATCGCTCGGGTCTCGGGTGGGGAGGGACAGTCGGCCAGAGGTCAGCGCCGCTCAAGCGCCGGCGGCGCTGCTGGCCGTCACGGCCTGTGCCCACTGGGCCAGCTCGTCGTGGGTGGTTGCGCCCATTTTGCGGTGGAGGACGCGGCCTTGCGCGTCGATCATCACCGAAAAAGGCAGTCCACCGGCCTCGTTGCCCAAGGCCTGGGCCAGCTCGGTGCCACCGAACCCTGCCAAGCCGATGGCGAATCCTACCTGCACTTTGGCCAAAAATTCTTTCACGGGCGTCGGGCCGTCGATGGCCAAGCCCAGCACCTGCCAGCCCTTGGGAGCGAATTCGCTGTGGAAGCGGTTCAGCTCGGGCATCTCCTTGACGCACGGCGGGCACCAGGTCGCCCAGAAATTGATCAAGATGGGCTTGCCCTTCAGGTTGGACAGGGCCAGGGTGCCGCCCTCGGGCGTGTCAAAGGCCTGCGTCCAGAAGTTGGCGGGCAGGCCGCCTGCGGTGGCGCCCGATGCGGCTTGCGATGTGGCCCCGGCTGCCGAGTCCCCGGTGCCGGCCTCAGTGGCGGGCGAGCCGGCGCCGCGGTGGGTGGCCCACCAGGCGCCAGCACCCGCCGCGCCGATGCCCAGCAGGGCCAGCAGCGCTCGGCGGCTGGCCTGACCGGTTTGGGCGCGGCGGCCTGTGGCGGGCGTGCTGTGCGGCTCGTTGTGCCCTTCGTGAGGGGCGGTGTTGTGCGGATGGGTGTCGTGTGGCATGGGGTGCTTTACGGTCAGGTGGCCGTCGCGGATGCGACCAAGCGTTGCAGGGCGGCGAGGTCGCCCCGGTCGGTGCGGCCAGAGGCGTCAGGCTTGAGGGCGCCGCGCAGGTCGTCGGCGTCCAAGATGGTCAGGTGCAGGCCGACGTGTTCTTGCAGGGCCGGGCAGTCGATGCTCATGCTGAGGCGGTCGACCATCTGGCCGCGCGGGCCGTTGGCACTGCCCACGTCGTAGTCGATGCCTTTGTTGAGCAGCAGGATTTCGGCCGATTTGCTGTCGTCGCAGTAGAGCTGCAGGTGGATGTCGTTCAGGCGGGTGGCGGTGCCGCGCCAAACGGCACCGCACAGGTGGGGCCGGAACTCGGCCAGGCGGTCCATCCAGACGGCGGCCAACTCGCGCAGGGCTTGCAGCTCGGCGGGCTGGGTGTCGCCATAGAAAATCTCGATGTACTCGAAGACGGCGGCTTCGAGTACATCGTTGCTGGGCAACTCGGCCCGGCCTGTCACGCCGAGCTGTTTGGCGGCGCGTCGTTTGGCCGCACCGTAGTCCAGGCCTTCTTCGACCACGATGCGGGCGGCGGTGGCGGCGATTTCTGGGGTGTTCATGTCAGCAGATTGTGGTCTGCTTTGGCCATGCCAGCCAACGTCAGGGGCACTTACTTCGAGAAGAAGCCAACGATGGGGCCCAGATCCCAGCCGATGTAGCTCACGCCTTTGACCTTGCCGTCGATGACATCGCCCAGCGTGGTGCTGCGCAACTCGCCACTCATGCGGATTTCGTCGGTGCGCTGGAACTTCAGTTCGGCGTCGTAGACGTGGAGGGTGCTTTGACCTTCTAAAAAGTAGAGCTTGCCCTCTTCAAACCCAATGAGGCTGCTCAAGTGGGCGGTCAGTGGCGTGCCTGCCCAATTGCTGGGGCCGCCGGATAAGGTGGTCGCCTTGTTGTCGATGACCAGTTGGCCGCTGACCAGGCCGGTTTGGCTCAGCGAACCATCGGCATCCAGCCAAAGGGTTTTGGCATCGCCCACGGCCAGCAACTTGGAGTTGCCCGCCACGCTGGCGTCTTTGTTGGGGCCCGACAGGAGCTTTGGCGCGTAGCTGATGTAGCGGCCTTCCGGGATGTTGTGCTCGTAGAAGGCGAAGTAATAGTCCTTGCCGGGGTTGGCCGGCCAGGTCACGTTCACCATGAAGTCGCTAGAGACATCGTGCGCACGCACATTGCCTGATCCGCCCAATGCAAGCCCACTGCTCAGCAGGTTGACCCACAGGGCGTTGCTCGTGGCCTGGTCGTTGCCATTGCCCGAGACGCTGGCCGGGAAGATCTTTTTGAGCACCTGATGGGGGCTCACGTCGTAAATCTTGGCGGGTTGCGCCTGGCGCGGGTAGATGACCACGCCGCTGGATTCATAGCGGGCATCTTCCATGAAGCGCACGATGTGCGAGTAGCGGTAGCCCGTGATGGAGATGCTTTGGGGTGCGGCCAAGGCCGGTGGGGCCAAGCCCATGAGGAGTGCGCTCAGTGAGGCTGTGAGGGTCAGGTGTTTGAACATCATGGTGAACCTGGTGGGCGAGTCGTAGGTGGGCGTGTTGACGTCAGGCCTGCTGGCGAGCATCACGGTGCGACGTAAGGGGCGTCATTCGCAGGCGGCAGGCGCGGCAGCAAGATCACCGACTGGTTCAGCGTTCCGAATTGCATCGATCTCATGATCGTGCCGATGAAGGGCGGCAGGTTCAAACCCCTGACGAACAGGGCGATGCCCTCCGGGGTCATGCGCAGCTGGTTCAGCTCTTCATCGAGGCTCGGCATGCCCAACTCATTGGGCTCTTGTGCCATCGGGCGTGCCACATTGAAGGTGTAAATCGGCATGCGTTGCACCGTTTTTTGACCAGCGATGGTGGCGTCGGCCAAGACTTGTTTGGTGTGGTAATCGGTGCGGAAGTTGGCCAGGGTGATGCGTGGGTTGCCGTTGCCGAGTCCCGCATTGCGCTCGATCCACAGACCCGATCCAATCGAGCCGCCAGCGTATGGGGCCGTGCCCAGGGCCGTGAATTTGCTGGGGCCGTAAATGGTTTCGGTGATGGGCATCACGAAGGTGGTCAATACCTGCTGCGTGTTGCCCAGTGGTTTGACTTTGATGCCCAGCACCGCGAATGAGACGAGTGCTTCGAAAGAAAAATTTTGCGCCGAGTTGGCGAGGAACACATTGAGTTTCGTGACGCTGTCAGCCTGGCAGGGGGAGGCCACGGAGAGCCCCAGGCAAGTGGCGAGCGTGATGGCGTGAAGTCTGTGTCGCATGACGGGGTTCCTGCTGCAGATGGACCCTTTCGGTCGGTGCGCCCATTGTTTCTGGCCCCCCGTCAAGGGCCTATCGGGTAACTTCTGCAAATGCGGCGAATCCCCTCAAGCGAGTGGGTGCTCAGGCGGGCATATGTCACGAGGCACCGGCGTCACCGGCCTTGATCACCCACCAGCCGCCACATGCACCGGCACGGCGCTGAACGCGGCGTTGGCGCTGATGCGGTCGGTCAGGCGGTCGTCGGTCAGGTCGTTGATGCTGGCGCCGGCGTGGGCCTGGGCCACATGCAAAGCGGTACCGGGGCGGTTGTGGCCCCAGCCGTGCGGCAGGCTGACCACGCCCGCGCGGATGTCTGGGGTGACGTGCACGGGCACCTCGATCTGGCCCACGCGCGAGCTCACGCGCACGCTGGCGCCGTCTTGCAGTTGGCGTGCTTGGGCGTCGTCGGGGTGCATCCACAGGGTGCAGCGCACCTTGCCTGACACCAAGCGCTCGCTGTTGTGCATCCAGGAGTTGTTGCTGCGCACGTCGCGCCGGCCAATGAGCTTGAGCGCTGGCAGGCCTGAGGCCGTGTCCTTTGTATCAAGGGCTGGCGCGGCAAACAGGCGCGTGAGGTTGGGCATCTCTTGGGCAATGACCGGGGGCAGCAGTTTGACGCGGCGTTTGCGCTGCGTCAGCGTGCGCGCCAGCGAAGGCTTGAGCGGCCCCAGGTCGACACCTTGCGGTTGGGCTCGCAGTTGTTTGAGGCTCAGGCCCTGCTTGGCGCGGCTCAAGCCAATGGCCAGCAGGCGGTGCGGCGGCAGCTTGGCCAGCAGGCCACGGGTCAGCATGCCTTGCAGGCGCTGGCGCACGGTGGCGCGCTCCAGGGCAAAGGCGCTGCGGGCGTAGCGTTTGG
>CANCFV010000157.1 GCA_947377275.1 Burkholderiales bacterium
ATCAAGGTGGTGCCCATGGGTGAGGTGCTGAAAAAGCCCGACTGGATCCGCGTCAAGGCCGGATCGCCCAGCACGCGCTTTTACGAGATCAAGAACATCTTGCGCGAGCACAAGCTGCACACGGTGTGCGAAGAGGCCTCGTGCCCCAACATCGGTGAATGCTTTGGCAAGGGCACGGCCACCTTCATGATCATGGGTGACAAGTGCACCCGCCGCTGCCCGTTTTGCGACGTGGGCCACGGCCGCCCCGACCCGCTGGACGCCGACGAGCCAGCCAACCTGGCCAAGACCATTGCCGCGCTCAAGCTGAGCTACGTGGTGATCACCTCGGTGGACCGCGACGACCTGCGCGACGGCGGTGCCGCCCACTTCGTCGAGTGCATTCGCCAAACGCGTGAGCTCTCGCCCAGCACGCGCATCGAGATCTTGGTGCCCGACTTCCGGGGCCGCGACGACCGCGCCCTCGAGATCTTGAAAGCCGCACCGCCCGACGTGATGAACCACAACCTGGAAACCGCGCCGCGCCTGTACAAAGAAGCGCGCCCAGGCTCTGACTACCAGTTCAGCCTGAACCTGCTCAAGAAGTTCAAGGCCCTGCACCCCGACGTGCCCACCAAGAGCGGCATCATGGTTGGGTTGGGCGAGACCGATGAAGAGATCCTGCAGGTGATGCGCGACATGCGTGCGCACTACATCGACATGATCACCATCGGCCAGTACCTGGCACCCTCAGGCCACCACCTGCCCGTGCGCCGCTACGTGCACCCTGACACCTTCAAGATGTTCGAAGCAGAAGCCATCAAGATGGGCTTCAGCCACGCGGCCGTGGGCGCGATGGTGCGCTCGTCGTATCACGCTGACCAGCAGGCTGCGCATGCGGGCGTGGTGATGGATGGGGCGAGCTGAGCGTTGAGGCCGCACGAGAAATGCGTGAACTGACACAGAGTTCACGCAGCAGTCCGTTTGGCCGATGGACAAGGCCATGATGAGGGATGCCCCTTGTCACATACTGGCTCATCCGTGAGGAGTTCGCCCGTATCCCATTCCACGCACTCGATGGACGCCATTCGCCTTCGCTCCGCCCCCGGCGCGGCCTCCGATGCTCAGCCTGAGCATCAGCTCGCCAGTGCCTTGGAGGCTCGCATCACCCAGGCGCGCGTACGGATGCTCTATGACCACATGCCGATCACGGCGTGGACGCTGTGCGGGTTCGTCATTGTGATTGGCGGGTTGATCCACTTCACGCAGCCAGAACCACTGACCCTGCCAACGCTGGCTTGGTTGGCTGTTGCCCTGATGCTGGCTGTCACGCGAGCCTTGCATGCGCAGGCTTACTTCCGTTCGACCGACCGTCAGGCCGCGTTCTGGCAAGACAGTTATTGTTGGCTGACCTTGGTCTTCAGCCTGTGCTGGAGTGCCTTGCCTTGGGCCTTGCCGGTCGGCCATGGGCAGCAACTGGCGACGGTCATCATCGGCGTGATGATTGGCATGGCGGCAACCGGTGCGGCTCAGATCAGCAGTGATCGATCCAATGTGCGTGCGTGGACCGTGCCCATCCTGGTGTCTTCTGCGGTGTACTGCGCGCACACCGGCGGCGCGTTGGGCTGGTTCGGTTTCATCAGCATCATGGGGTTTCTGGCCACTCTGTGGCTGGAGGCAGACCGCGCTCACCGCCGCATCAGTGAGATGCTGCGTCTTCGCTTCGAAAGCGAAGCGTTGGCGCATGCCCGTGCGCATGCGCTGCAAGAGGCCGAGTCGCTGAGTGCCGCCAAGGGCCGTTTCTTGGCCACGATGAGCCACGAAATGCGCACCCCACTGCACGGGATCCTTGGCCTGTCGCGCATGTTGCAGGCTCGCTTGCGGCAGCCCGAGGAGCTGTCCCAGATCGGCCTGCTCCACAAGGCTGGCGAGCATTTGCTCGGCGTCATCAACGACGTTCTGAACTTCTCTCGGCTCAAGGACCACGGCCTGCGTGTGAGCGCAAGGCCTGTGCTGCTCAATCAGCTGGCGCGGCATGTGTGCGAACTCTCGCAGGTGACGGCGCGCGACAAGGGGCTGGTGGTGATGCTGCGTTCTAGCCTGCCGGATGACCTGTGGCTGGAGGTCGACCCGGACCGCTTGCGCCAGATCCTCACCAACCTCGTGGGCAACGCAGTCAAGTTCACGGCACAGGGCCATGTCGTTGTCCAGCTCGGCTTGGATGGGCCGGCCACTTCTGCGCCGGATGACGGTGTTCACCGCGTTGTCTTCGAAGTGCAGGACACGGGCAGAGGCATTCCCGAGGCGCACATCGAGAAGATCTTCGACGCCTTTCACCAAGTGGAGGCCCGAGACGACGACCAAGTCGGCGGCACGGGCCTTGGCCTGAGCATCTCTCAGCAGATTTGCCTGGCCATGGGCGGCAAGTTGCGCTGCGAAAGCCGGGTGGGCATTGGCACCACGTTTTCGTTCACCTTGTCGTTGTCTCGAACCAGCCGCCCATCGGATGATGGGCCGGATGCCCGCTTGTGCCAGGACGTCTTGGGTGCCGAGGAGGGGGGCCTGCGCCTGGCCGGGCATGTGCTGGTGGTCGAGGACAACGGCGTCAATGCCATGATCGCCCAGTCCACGCTCGAACGCCTGGGGCTGGACGTGGCCGTTGCCGAAAATGGGCTGCGTGCGCTGGCATGGCTGGCGTCGCACGACACGGATCTGGTCTTGATGGACTTCCACATGCCTGAGATGGGCGGCATCGAAGCCACGAGGCGCATCCGCGAAATGGAGTCGCATCAAGGTAGGGCGCCTTTGCCGATTGTGGCCATGAGCGCAGGCGACCAGATTGACGACCACCGGCACTGCCTCGAAGTGGGCATGAACGATTACATCAGCAAGCCCTTTGTGCCGCGCGAGATGAACCGCGTGCTGCGCCGGTATTTGCAGGACCCGGTGTCGCGAACAGAGCGGCCTGCCGTTGCAGCGCGGGTCTGACCACGCAACTCACAAGCCCAACTCACTCAAGCCAGACCCCGTCGCCCAACCAAAGGCCCAGGCCAAAACGGCCCGCATCCCGATCAAGGTTGCGCCCATGGGTGAGGTGCTGAAAAAGCCCGACTGGATCCGCGTCAAGGCCGGATCGCCCAGCACACGGTGTGCGAAGAGGCCTCGTGCCCCAACATCGGTGACAAGTGCACCCGCCGCTGCCCGTTTTGCGACGTGGGCCACGGCAACCCTGACCCGCTCGATGTGAACGAGCCAGCCAAACTGGAAACCGCGCCCCGCCTGTACAAAGAAGTGCTGCAGGTCATGCGCGACATGCGTGCGCACGACATCGACATGATCACCGTCGGCCAGTCTTGGCCTCGACTGCTATAGGCTGGTTGCGGTCCCTCGTTGGTCGCCGCCCCACTGACCGCTATCGACCCATAGCGGTCGCTGATGTCCTGAGCTGCGAACGACTCACATCAGCCTTTTTGGAGAGCTCTCCATAGGCTGGTCAGAGGCATTCGCGACAGGCGATCCGGTGACCTGTGCCCTTAGTAGCCCGACATCCGATGAGCAGTGGCTCGTATGAACGCTGCAAATTGAGACCGGGTACTCGATGGAGTGCAGCAGCCAGCATCACGATGCCATTGCCCCCGATGCACTGCGGCTGGAGCTCCAAACCGCCTTAAACCGATATGCCCATTCAGAAAGTGGTCCATGCAACCGAAAACCCCGAAGTGGTGACCTGATGCGCCACGCGGGTCGACACCGTTCCTAAAAAATTGACATCACCTGGAGTTGTATGGCCTCACCCTCATCAACATGGCGCAACCTGGGACTGGGCATCAAGCTGTCCCTTGGTTCTTTTGTAATGGTTTCCCTCATCCTCACGGCGTTCGTGGCTGCAATCTCGTATTCAGTCGCGATGAACATTGAATCGCGCATCGGTCTAGATATGACCGAGAAGACAAAAATACTGACAAGTCTGATTGACGCGTCAGACAAGGACTTACGCACCCGAACCCAATTTCTGGCAAAGTCGTTTCAGGCCGAACTCGAAGGTCAATTCGTACTTGATGCCACAACCTTCGACATCAAAGGACAGGCGACCCCCACGCTGAAGCTTGATGGGAGGCCGCTTAACCTTGACTTTTCCGTGGTAGATCGATTCACACAATCTACAGGGGCTGTGGCGACGGTTTTTGCCAAAACGGGCGACGACTTCGTCCGCATCACAACTTCCTTGAAAACCACCAGCGGCGAGCGTGCCATCGGGACCTTGCTTGATCGGGCTCACCCGGGCTACCACTCGGCTATGACGGGGGCCAGCTATACCGGCTTGGCGACGCTGTTCGGCCATCAATATATGACCCGATACGACCCGATTCAGGACGATCAGGGGCACCTTGTCGGCCTTAGTTTCATCGGCATTGATTTCTCCGAATATCTTGCTCATCTGAAGGACGCTATTCGCAGCACCAAACTGGGCCAAACCGGGTATTTCTACGTGCTTGATACGCGACCAGGTAAGAACTATGGCGACCTGATCATCCACCCGACTATGGAAGGCAAGAACATCCTGAGTTACAAGGATCCTGATGGCCGGGCGTTCGTCAAGGAAATGCTCGAAAAAGAGGAAGGGCTCCTCCACTACAAATGGTTAAACACGGGCATCGGTGATGCCATACCTCGAGAAAAGCTGGCGACGTTTACCTCATTTAAAAACTGGAAATGGGTCCTGGCTGGCAGCATGGATGTCGATGAGTACGCAGGAGAAATTCGGCATCTGCGCAATATGTATGTGAGCCTAGGCGTGGTTTTGGTATTGATCATGGCTGGCGGCATGTACCTGCTGATTCGCCACTCGGTCACCAAGCCTCTGGCTCGCGTAAGCCTGGCTGCCGACGCCATTGCCCAGGGCGACCTCGCTATCGAGTTGAAAACCGATCGGCAGGATGAAATTGGTGGCTTGATCCAGTCCATAAACAAGATCGGTACAGGGCTGACTCAGGTCGTCCGCTCGGTTCGAGCCAACTCAGAGAGTGTCGCGACTGCCTGTAGCCAAATAGCGCAAGGTAACCAGAACTTGGCGAGCAGAACAGAGCAGCAGGCCACTGCACTTCAAATGACTGCGTCGTCCATGGACGAATTTGGTTCGACGGTTCATCTCAACGCCAGTCGAGCCAGCCAGGCCAATCAACTGGCTTTGGGGGCGAGCTCTGTTGCTTCCGAGGGCGGCAAGATCGTGTCTGAAGTAGTGAACACCATGAAAGGTATCAGCGAGGCCAGCACGAAAATTGCCGACATCATCAGTGTCATTGACGGCATCGCATTCCAGACCAACATCCTGGCTCTGAACGCAGCCGTCGAGGCGGCGCGCGCTGGCGAATCTGGGCGGGGTTTCGCCGTCGTGGCCAGTGAGGTCCGTAGTCTGGCTGGGCGAAGCGCCGCAGCGGCACGAGAAATCAAATCGTTGATCAGTACCAGTGTTGAACGCGTCGCGCATGGCGCCCAACTCGTGGATCAAGCGGGGCTAACGATGAATGAAGTGGTCAGCAGCATCCGCCGAGTCACCGACATCATGGGCGACATCAGCGTAGCCACTACAGCGCAGACAACCGGTGTCATGCAGGTCAATGAGGCCGTCACGCAGATGGATGAGTCCACTCAGCAAAATGCCGCATTGGTGGAGGAAATGGCA
The DNA here is from genome assembly GCA_947377275.1 of Burkholderiales bacterium. GTDB lineage: Bacteria > Pseudomonadota > Gammaproteobacteria > Burkholderiales > Burkholderiaceae_C > Aquabacterium. Next base: position 5,663 of record CANCFV010000157.1, read on the forward strand.
GCGGCGGCCGGCAGTTTGAACACCCAGGCTCACGACTTAGTGGCATCGGTCACGGCGTTCAAGCTCGCGAACAGTTAAGTTGTTCAGCTGGAGCAGCAGTAGAAAGTCCAGATAGAAATCTCTCTGCGCCAGTCGCTGATCCCCCGCGTTCAAAGCAGCAATAGTGAGTTGTCGTGAAAGGCGGCCGTTGCTCGCAAGGTGTCAGCTTTTGAATACTCAGCTACCGCAATGTCGCCAAGACCGTGAGATCAGCTTGTGGCCGCGGATGCCCGCAACCGCTGCGCACCTGTCGCCCACTCGACGACCCTTCAAGCAAAGAGGTCTAGGCGCCCCCGTGAAGTCGCCATGCGGGGCATCGCTGGGCGAGCCTGCCTCGTTCCCGAGGTCTCGATGCTCACAGGGGCAGGAGAGGGGCATGACGATCCGTCCTGCCCTTGCCTAAGCGTTGCTCGGCCAACAGCGCCTTTTGCGCTTTCCCATCTACTGGGTTCGGCCACGGCAACGCGCCCTCTCCTAGCTGCGCGTTCACGTGGATCGAGCAGGTGCTGAATCACGTTGGCGCAGTGCAACCGCGCGCCTTGGCGCCATCCGTGACCTGCGTGGGCGAGGCGTGAGTTACCGATGAGCGCTCAAGCCCGGCGACGAGGCCTCACACAGGCCAGCAGCCCGAGGCCCACCAGCACCATCGCGTAGGTAGTCCGCCCTGAACAACTCGTAAGCCATTGATCTGCAATGTGATTTCGGCTGAAGTGTGGTGCGATATTTGCAAGGAAACAAATACCGGCCCCGCGCTTTCTTGCAAATTCTGCAGCCATGAAGCCCCACACCCGCACCGCCCAGAC
>CANCFV010000158.1 GCA_947377275.1 Burkholderiales bacterium
CTCTTCACCGACATCGAAGGCTCGGCCAAGGGCATCGAGCTCACGCGCCTGACCCCATATGCATCGCGCTATGCGGGCTACACCATTGACAAGGGCACGCTGTCGGTCACGGTGCACTACAAGGTCGACGGCGGCAAGCTTCAGGCCACCAACCAGATCTTTTTGGACCAGCTCACCTTTGGCGATAAAACCGACAGCCCCGAGGCCACCAGCCTGCCGGTGCGCTTTGCCGTGTCTTTGCTGAAAAACAGCCAGGGCGAGATCGATGTGAACCTGCCCATCTCGGGCTCGCTGGACGACCCGCAGTTTTCGGTGGGCGGCATCATCTGGCACGTGCTGGCCAACCTGATCACCAAGGCCGTGACCGCGCCGTTTGCCCTGCTCAGTGGCGGTGGCAGCGATGAACTCGGCTTTGTGCCTTTTGATGCCGGCGTGGCCGAGCTCAATGACGCCGCCCGTCAGCGCCTGGACACCTTGGCCAAGAAGCTCACCGACCGCCCGGCGCTCAAGCTGGAGGCCACAGGCCACGCCGATGCGGCCGATGTGCTGGGCTTGCGCCAAGCGCATGTGATGGGCCTGATGCGCGCGGCCAAGTCGCGAGCCACCGGCCAAGCTCTGGACGAGGTGCGTGTGGACGCCGCAGAGCGCAGCACCTGGCTGTTGGCCGCCTACAAGGCCGCTGACATCAAGAAGCCACGCAACCTGGTGGGCTTGGCCAAAACCCTGCCCGATGCCGAGATGGACGCGCTGTTGCAAGCGTCAGCCCCTACCGACGCCGAGGCGCTGCGCACACTGGCCAACCGCCGGGGCGATCTGGTCAAAGCCTATTTGTCGACGCGGCTGCCGCCCGAGCGGGTCTTGTTGACCGCATCGAAGCTGCCGGCCGACGCCGCGGCACCGAATGGTTCAGGCGAGAAGGCCCCTGAGGGGCCGCGGGTGCAGTTCGCCGTGCGTTGATCCGTTTGGCGGGCGATCAGCGGCTTTCGGCAAGATGTCACGTGCGCTGGCGCCGAGTGCAGGGCGCGGGCCTCAAGTTTGGGCTGGCAACGCCGTAGACGGCACATTGGAGGCGCCATGAACACCATTTCGTCGATTGCCCTGTCGGGCGTGCAAGCGGCTTCCACCCGCATGGACGCCGCTGCCCACAACATCGCCAATGCCCAAACGCAGGGCTTTCACCGCGAGGTCGTCAAGCAGCAAACGCAAGAAACCGCCGGGGTGGTGACCTCGGTGGGGCAGGCCAGTGAGGTGGGTGCCGATCTGGCCACCGACCTGATCGAGCAAAAACAGGCCAGTTACCAGTACAAGGCGAACCTCAAAACGATCGAGGTGCAAAACCAGATGCTGGGCAGCGTGCTCGACGTCAAAGCCTGAGCGGGCTTGGCCTCAAAATCGGGGCATGTCGCCCCAGACGCCCCGACGCCTCATTGCCCACCTCGACATGGACGCTTTTTATGCGTCTGTCGAACTGCTGCGCTACCCCGAGTTGCGCGGGCAGCCCGTGGTCATCGGAGGTGGGCGCGACCGGCAGCCTCAGATGCAAGCCGATGGCAGCCGACGCTTTGCCACGCTGCGCCAATACACTGGACGCGGCGTCATCACCACCGCAACGTATCCGGCCCGTGCTTTGGGCGTGCATTCAGGCATGGGGCTGATGAAGGCGGCGGCCTTGGCGCCCGATGCCGTTTTGCTGCCCGTGGACTTTGAGCAATACCGAGTCTGTTCGCGTCAATTCAAGGCGGCCGTGCGCGAGCTCGCGCCGGTCATTGAAGACCGCGGCATCGACGAGATCTACCTGGACCTGACCGACATCCCCGGTGCGCAAGACGGCACCCCAGAGGACGCCCTGGCAGGCGTGCGGGCACTGGCCGCGCAGCTCAAGCAGGCCGTGTTCGACGCCACCGGCCTGACCTGCTCGATTGGCGTCACGCCCAACAAGCTCTTGTCCAAACTCAGCTCTGACCTCGATAAGCCCGATGGCCTCACGGTCGTCATGCCCGAAGACATCGCCACGCGCGTGTGGCCCTTGCCCGCCAGCCGCATCAACGGCATCGGCCCCAAAGCCAGCGAGCGCCTTGCAGCGTTGGGCATCCACACCATTGGCGAGCTGGCCGCGTTCGACGTCAACACCCTGTGCGCCACCTTTGGCAGCCAATACGGCGTGTGGCTCCATGAGGCTGCGCATGGCCGAGACGATCGGCCCGTGGTCACGCACCGCGACCCCAAGTCCATCAGCCGCGAGACCACCTTCGAGCGCGACCTCCACCCCCGCGACGACCGCGAGGCCTTGGGCCGCATCTTCACGCGCCTGTGCGAGCAACTGGCCAGCGACCTGGTGCGCAAGGGCCATGTGGGCCGCACGGTGGGCGTCAAGCTGCGCTACGACGACTTCAAGATCGTGACCCGCAGCGTCAGCATGCCCACCGCCACCAGCGATGCCGCTGTGATCCGGCAGTGGGCCGGGCGCTGCCTCAAGACCGTGCCTTTGGACCGCCGTCTGCGCCTCTTGGGCGTCAAGATGGAGTCGTTGCGCAAGCCCGATGCGCCGCCTTCAGGCACAGTGTCAGAAGCAGGTGCCCTGTCGGCCCAAGAGCCGCGTGCATCGTGGTCTTTGCCTTTGTTTGACGATGTTTGATGAGCCATCACCGCATCCGCATTGAACCCGCTGGCTTTGCCTTTGAGGCGCAGCCCGATCAAACCTTGATGGACGCGGCCTTGGTGGCTGGGGTGTCGCTGCCGCGCTCGTGCCGCAATGGCACCTGCCGCGCGTGCTTGTGTCAACTGGTGTCCGGCTCGATTCGCTATCGCATCGAATGGCCGGGCTTGAGTGCCGACGAAAAAAGCGAAGGCCTCATCTTGCCGTGTGTGGCACTGGCGCAAGGCGATGTGGTGATCAAGGTGCCGTCAGCGCACGGGCTCGGCGGCCCGCGTGATGTCTGACTGGGCAGCTTCAGTGGTGTAGTGGGCTTCGTCCAGGTGCAGCAGCTTGTCTTCGATGAAGTCCTTCTCGACGATGGTGCGCTTCATCACCTCTTTCAAGTCTTCAAGCTGGCGGAACAGCGCGCTGCGTTCTTCGTTGATGGCCTGCATCTGCGCGCGCATGTTGTCCATGTCAGATGTGGTATCTCTGCTGCGCTTGTCGGCCTCGGCAGAGATCTTGTCCAGCTCTTGTTTCAGGTTGATCGATACCAGCTCTGCCTTGATGGCGCGTTGCTTTGCAAGGTTCAGCGATTGCTGTTGCTGCTCCATGCTGACGCGCTGTGCTTCAGCCGACTGTGTGGTGGCCTCGGCTTGGCGATGGGCCCGCCTCAACTGTTGGATCACCGCGTTGGCTTCGGCCAGTTTGGCCTGGGCCAGTTGCAGCTCGGCGCCGAGCTGGTCGTTTGCGGGCATGGCGACCAGTGCTTGCTGGCTCTCGGCGGCCGAGTGAGGCAGCTGTGCGGCGTCGGCTGACTTGTTGACGTCAATCAGTCGCTCGCTCAAGCGGTCAACCGTTTGCAGCGCTTCGCGCAGACGCTTGCCGGCGGTCATCAAATCTTGCGCGCTACCCTGCAGCATCTCGTGGGTTTGTTTCGTCTGGCTCAAGATGCGAAACAGCATGAAAGCCAGCAAACCGATGGCCGCAGCGTTGCCAACGAAGACAAATACAACGGCCAGGCGTTCCAGCTCCATGAACGGCTCCGTCAGACGGCCAGGAAGGTGAATCGGCCGTCGCCGTAGCCGGGCACTGAGATGCGGAAGTCGGCCCTGCCACCGTTTTTGATCAGCAACTCATTGAGCTTTTGAAACGTTTGCGGGACGATGCTCGTGCGCGACAGAGGCACGGGCTCGCTTTCCGATGCGATGCGCAGCAAGCTGCCCGCGCTTTGCATGAACTGGTTGGCGTTGTTGATCATGTCCTTCGTGGCTTGGCCTTGCTGCATGGCCTCGCGCACCACATCTGGCTGCTGCTTGCCGCTTCCGCCGCCCAGAATGCACACGGCATTCATGTCCAGCACAGCAATGGCCGTGATGGGCTTGCTGCGCCCACCATAGAGCCCAAGGAGGTTATTGGCGGTCAAAGCCGAGGCGGGCAGTGGCGCTTGCTCCAGCAATCTGAAAGGGATGCCGTTCATCAACGAACGAATCAGCTTCTCGCATTCGTCCGCGATCACCAGGCCTTCTGGCTTCGGCGGTGGCATCACTTCAGGCGTGACCACCTCACCGGACAGTGGCAACACCTCGTGCACGTGCTGGATCAGCGTCTGATCATTGAAAGGCTTGTTGATCACAAACACCGCGCCATTGCGCCGCGCCTCTTCCAGCATGGTCGGGCTGGTCTCGGTGGTGATCAGGCCCACCTTCACATCGGATTGGCCCAGCTGCCGCAGCGTTTGAAGCAGCTCCAGCCCCGACATTTTGGGCATGTGCCAATCGGTGAGAACCAGATGGGGTTTGAATTCGTCGATCAAGTCCAGAGCAGCTTCACCATTGATGGCCACGCGGATCTCGATGGATGGGTAGCCGCATGTCTCCAGCACCCGTCGGATGATGGACTGTATGGCCCGGCTGTCGTCCACGACCAGAAAGCGGTGGACGTCTGGTATCGGGGGTGCGGTGACGTTCATGTCATGCCTCCAGAATTCGGTGATCAACTGCATCAAACACGGTGACCACAACGCGATGGCCTGAGTCGGGCTCACTAGAGAAAGTGACGCAGGTCACGGCATTGCATTGCAGTTCGGCAAAGCGCGGGGGCTGCAGTTCCAGGGGCAGCCCAATGTCCACGCTGTGCACATCGATGCTGCTTGTCACCAGGCAACTGCCCAGCACATTGCAGGCCTCTTTGCAGGCATCGGTGATGTCGTCGGGGCTGACATCGCCCGTGGGGATGCCAAACATGAAGCGTGCAATCTCCACGGCTTCCAGATCGTTGATCAAAAGGCCCACGGCGATCATGCGTGCCGGCAGGTCTTTGCTCAGGTACACAGGCAGCACGATGGTGTGCTCGCGCTCGCCTGGCCGAGCATCGTCCGGGCGACCCTCCTCAAAGTGGCGCTCCGACCCGCTGAGGAAAACCCAAGCGGGGTCCAGCTTGCTGGCCATGATGTCCTTGGGAACCAGGTACACGGTGCTGCTTTCGCATGGGTTGATCGGGCGGCAGTTCGCACGTGGAAGGTGTTCTGCCTACAGGGTTATCGGACACCGTTTGAATAAATTAAGCAGGCTCATGGCGTGCGGGCAAAGCGCGGCCGCTTGACGCCGTCGACCTCAATGTCTTCGATGAACATCGCAAATGGGCGCACCCACATGGCGCCTTCGCCATACAAAGGTTTGTAGAGCACCAGCGGCTCGCAGGTCTCGCTGTGGCGCACCACACCGATCACCTCGTAAGGCAGCTTTTTGTAGTGCTCATACAGGCCCAGCTCAATGTGGGGCAAAGGGGGCAGGGGGTGGTCGTCGCTCATGCCCCCATTGTCGGACAGGCCATGCCAAACCGCGCGATGATCACGGTTCACGCCATGTTGGCGAGCGAACCCACAAGCCACACCATGATCGACCTGTACTACTGGCCCACGCCCAACGGACACAAAGTCACCTTGATGCTGGAAGAGGCCGGCATTGTTTACCGCATCCATCCCATCCACATCGGCAAGGGCGAGCAGTTCGCCCCTGACTTCCTCAAGATCGCGCCCAACAACCGCATCCCGGCCATCGTTGACCACAACCCTGCCGACGGCGGTGCCCCTTTGAGCCTCTTTGAGTCGGGAGCCATCTTGCTGTACCTGGCCGACAAGACCGGTCAGTTCATCCCGGCCGATCTGCGTGGCCGCAACGAGGCCTTGCAATGGCTGTTCTGGCAGATGGGTGGCTTGGGCCCCATGGCCGGGCAGAACCACCACTTCACGCAGTACGCGCCCGAGAAAATCCCCTACGCCATGGAGCGCTACGTCAAAGAAACCGCGCGCCTGTACGCCGTGCTCAACAAGCACCTGGCCGAGCGCAGCTTCATCACGGGCGATGCCTATTCGATCGCCGACATGGCCTGCTACCCCTGGATCGTGCCCCACGAGCGCCAGCAGCAAAACCTCAACGACTTCCCCCACCTCAAGCGCTGGTTTGACGCCATCGCGGCACGGCCGGCCACGCTGCGCGCCTATGCACGCGCGGCCGAGGCCAACCCCAGCGGCACGCCCTCGGTGAACGACGAATCGCGCAAGGTGCTGTTTGGCCAAGACGCCGCCACGGTCAAGCGCTGAGGCCGCCAGGCGCAGCTTCACAAAGGCCTCACTTTTCTTTACACAGACCCGGTCGGCCTCTTGGCAGCGGGGGCCGTTGTAGGTACAAAGCGATGCGATTCAACACAAAACGCATCGCCGACATCACACAACGACCCTCGCTGAAATGGAATCCATCATGAAGACCAAACTGATTGCTGCCGCTGCCATTGCCACCGCTTTTGCCCTGCCTGTGTTCGCTCAGAACACCATGCCAGCA
>CANCFV010000159.1 GCA_947377275.1 Burkholderiales bacterium
TGTGCGCCTGGGCCCGTATGCCCAGCGTGACCAGGCCGAAGAGGTTCGGGTCAAGCTGCAAGGCGCGGGTGTTGAATCCGCGCTGGTGCGCATCCAGAAGTGAAACCAAAAGGACTTTGCATGAACCGCCGCGATTTCTCTGTTCAGACCCTGAGCGCACTGGGCTTGGCCGCCGCTGGCCTGCCGTCCCTGTCTCAGGCCCAAGGCGGGCCTGTCGAAGGCACGAACTACCTCAAGCTGTCGCAAGCGGCGCCCACCTCGGCGCCCGCAGGCAAGGTCGAAGTCATCGAGTTCTTCTGGTACGGCTGCCCCCATTGCTACCACTTCGAGCCCGACTTGGCCGCCTGGGTGGCCAAGCTGCCGTCCGATGTGGCCTTCCGCCGCGTGCCCGTGGCGCTGCGCCCCAACCCCGGCGACATCCACCAGCGGCTGTACTACGCGCTCGATGGCATGGGCCTGATCCCCTCGCTGCACGCCAAGGTGTTTCGCGCCATCCACGAAGAGCACCTCACGCTCGACAAGCCCGAGTTGATCGCCGATTTCTTGGCCAAGCAGGGCGTGGACAAGGCCAAGTTCCTGGCCATGCTCGACTCGTTTGCCGTGCAGACCAAGGCCCGTCAGGCCCGCACCCTGATCGACGCCTACAAGCTCGACGGCGTCCCGGCCATCGGCGTGGGTGGGGTGTACTACACCTCGGTGTCGATGAATGGCACCTCGGCCGCCACCCTGGGCACCACCGACGCCCTCATCCAAAAGCTGCGCAAGGCGCGCTGAGCGCGCACCTGCGAACCCTGCGACGGGGCTCAGCCTGCGCGCTGGGTCAGGAACTGGCTGGCCAGTTGCGCCAGCGAGCCCAGGCCGCCTTGGGGCATTTCGCCGCCTGGGGTGGCGTTGTCGACCAGTTGCGGCAGCAATTGAGACAGGTGTTGGCTCACTTGGGCGGGGTCCAGGCCCACTTGCGCGGCCAGCTTGCTGACCGTTTCAGAGCCCAGCACCGATTGCAGTTGTTCGGCTGAAATCGGCAGGTTCTGGCCGGTGCCGATCCAGGACTGGATGACGTTGCCCATGCCGCCTTGCTGGAAGGCCGTCACCAAACCCGAGAGGCCGCCGCCACCCTCGTTGCCCTGCAAGAGGCCGATGGCCGCTGTCAGCAGGTCACCGTTGCCGCCTTGGCTGGCGCCGCCTGCGCCGTTCAAGGCTTGTTGGGCCGCGCCCAAAACGCTGTCGAAAAGTCCCATGGTCTTGCTTTCTGTGCTTTGTGGTTGAGAAGCCAGCGGCCCATGCAGCGTGAGGATTTCGCAAAAGGCGCCCGCATGGCGCCCACTTCATGGCTAAAATCAATGCAAATTTCATGCCGAAAATGCAGCTGACTTACCCCAATCCCCGTCCGCCTGAGCGTTTGGCCCAAACGCGCCCGCTTCGCTCCGTGCATCGCACTGCGGTGCTGGCTTGGGCGGGCATGTGCGCCGCATTGTGGCTCACGCCGGCCTGGTCTGAAAAGGCCGACCGCAGCCAGCCGCTCAACTTTGCTGCCGACGCCGCACGGGTCGACGACGCCCAGCGATTGAACATCCTCAGTGGCAACGTCGAGATCACCAAAGGCAGCATGCTCTTGCAGGCCGACCGGGTTGAGGTTCGCCAAAACGCCGACGGCACCCAAAGCGCTGTGGCCACGGGCGGCCCAGGCGGGCGCTCGTTTTTCAAGCAAAAGCGCGATGGGGTCGACGAAGCCATTGAGGGCCAGGCCGAAAAAGTCGTCTACGAAGGCCGCGACGACACCGTGCACTTCACCGGCCGCGCCACCATGCGCCGCCTCAAAAGCGGGGTGATGAGCGACGAGGTCACCGGCCCGCTGATCATTTACGACAACAAAACCTCGGTGTTCCAGGTGGTGGGTGCCTCAGGCAAAACCGACACCTTGGGCACGCCCAAAGGCCGTGTGCGCGGTGTGATCACGCCCCGCGCCCCCGAGCCCGAGGCGCCTGCGCGCGACAAAGCCCCGGCCTTGACGCCAGCGGCCACCTTGTCCAAGCCGGCATCTGAAGGCGGTCGCTGACATGAGCGCCGCCATGTCGTCCGCCACCGTGTCGGTCACCGGCAGCCAGCTGCGCGCCGAGGGCCTGAAAAAGCGCTACGGCGCCCGCACCGTGGTGCACGACGTGCACGTGGCGGTGGGTGCCGGTGAGGTCGTGGGCCTGCTGGGCCCCAACGGCGCCGGCAAAACCACGAGTTTTTACATGATCGTGGGACTGGTCCGGGCAGACGCCGGCCAGATCGACATCGACGGCCAGCGCGTCGAGCGCCTGCCCATCCATCAGCGCTCCCGCTTGGGTTTGAGCTACCTGCCGCAAGAGGCCTCGATTTTTCGCCAGCTCAATGTCGAAGACAACATCCGCGCGGTGCTCGAGCTGCAGGTCGACGAGCGCGGCAAACGCCTGAGCAAGGCCACCATCGAAGAGCGCCTGAACACGCTGTTGCGCGACCTCAGCATCGAGAAGCTGCGCACCAGCCCCTCGCTGGCGCTGTCGGGCGGTGAGCGCCGCCGCGTTGAAATCGCGCGGGCCCTGGCCACGCAGCCGCGCTTCATCTTGCTCGACGAGCCCTTTGCGGGCGTCGACCCGATCGCCGTCATCGAGATCCAACGCATCATCGGTTTTCTCAAAGCGCGCGGCATTGGCGTGCTCATCACCGATCACAACGTGCGCGAAACGCTGGGCATTTGCGACCGCGCCTACATCATCAGCGAGGGCAGGGTGCTGGCCGAAGGGCGCCCGTCCGAGATCATCAACAACGCCGAGGTCCGCAAGGTCTACCTGGGCGAGAACTTCCGCATGTAAGGCCGATCGGCAGCCATGAAGCCCTCTTTGCAGTTCCGGCTGTCACAGCACTTGGCGCTCACGCCGCAGCTCCAGCAGTCCATCCGATTGCTGCAGCTGTCGACGTTGGAGCTTCACCAGGAAATCGAGCAAATGCTCGAACAAAACCCCTTCCTGGAGCCCGACGAGGCCTTCCCCGCGCTCGAAACACTGGCCACCGCCGAATTCGAGCGCCAGCGCAACGACAGCAACAGCCACGAAGACACCCCCTCTGACCGAGATGGCGGCAGCGCTGAGGCCGAAACGCCCGCCATCGACACCGCCGAAGCTGGCGCCACCGAGCGCGACGACTGGGAAAACGGCACCGAGCGCGACGACTTCGATGGCATCCGCGAAACCCCGTCTCGCAACGACAGCGACGACGACTTCGACCCGCTCGAGCGCAACAGCATCGCCATCAGCCTGCAAGAGCACCTGCGCCGCCAACTCAGCGGCACGCGCCTGAGCGAGCAAGACATGGCAGCGGTCGACATCCTGATCGAGTCGCTCAATGAAGACGGCTACCTCGCCGACACCCTCGAAGAGATCGCCGAAAGCCTGCTGCCCGACGACGCTGACGAGGACATGCGCGACGAGGTCATGTCCCGCCTGCGTTGTGCCTTGGGCTGGCTGCACAACCTCGAGCCCTTGGGCGTGGGCGCGGCCAACCTGTCCGACTGTCTGATGCTGCAATTGCGCCCGATGCCACCCAGCGCGGTGCGCGACGTGGCCATGGCCATCTGCGACAAGCACCTCGAACTGCTGGCGCGGCGCGACACCAAAAAGCTCACTGCCGTCACTGGGGCCGACGAGACCTTGCTCAAGCAGGCGCAAAGCCTCATCGTTTCGCTCGAACCCAAGCCGGGGCGCCCCTTCACGCGGGCCGAGGCCAACATCATCATCCCCGACGTGATCGTGCAAAAGTCCGGTCGCAACTGGAAGGTGGTGCTCAACCCCGACGTGATGCCCAAGCTGCGCATCAACGACCTCTACGCCCACGCGCTGCGCTCGTCGCGCTCGCCCCGAGGCACGGCGGCGTCCGAGAGCCACACGGCGCTGAGCTCGCGCCTGCAAGAGGCCCGCTGGTTCGTCAAGAACATCCAGCAGCGCTTTGACACCATCTTGCGCGTCTCGCAAGCCATCGTCGATCGGCAAAAGAACTTCTTCAGCCATGGCGAAATCGCCATGAAGCCGCTGGTGCTGCGCGAAATCGCCGACGAACTCGGCCTGCACGAGTCCACCATCTCGCGCGTCACCACGGCCAAGTACATGAACACGCCGTTCGGCACCTTCGAGCTCAAGTACTTCTTTGGCTCCTCGCTCAACACCGAAGCCGGCGGCAACGCATCGAGCACCGCCGTGCGCGCCCTCATCAAGCAACTGGTGGCGGCCGAAGACCCCAAAAAGCCCCTGTCCGACAGCGCCTTGTCCAACATGCTCGAAGAGCAGGGCATCCAGGTCGCGCGCCGCACCGTGGCCAAGTACCGCGAGGCCCTCAAGATCGCCCCGGCCAACCTGCGCAAGGCCCTGTGATGTTTGTTGGTGCACAACACCTTTGGTTGATGTTGCCCTGGCAAGACTGGGCCGCCCTGGCCCTGTTCGTGTTCGGTTGGATTGGCTACGCGCACTTTGCCAGCCGCCGCGCCAAGGTCCAGCACACCCTGCTGGCCACCACCAACCACCACCGCACCCTGTGGATGCGCCAAGTCACCTACCGTGACCAGCGCATCGTTGATGCCGCCGTCGCCCAGAACCTCGCCAGCAGCCCCAGCTTCTGGGCCTCCACTACCATCCTGGTGCTCGGTGGTTTGCTGGCCGTGCTCGGCACCAACGAAAAAGCTACCGAACTCGTCAAAGACCTGCCCTTCGCGGCGCGCACCTCCATGCTCGTTTTTGACATGAAGATCATCGTCTTGCTCGCGGTCTTCGTGTACGCCTTCTTCCGCTTCACCTGGTCCATGCGCGTCTACTCGTTCGGCGCGATCTTGGTGGGCGCCGCCCCCAACGTCGAAGTCTTCGATGCGGGCGAAGCCGACCGCGATGCCTTTGCCGAACGCGCCGGCAAGCTCATGGGCATGGCCGCCGAAAGCTTTGCCGATGGCCTGCGCGCCTACTACATGGCCTTTGCCGTGATCGGGTGGTTTGTCTCACCCGTGGCCTTTGCTTTGGGGACGCTGGCGGTGCTGTTTGTCCTGTATCGGCGAGAATTCCGCTCTGACGTGCTCACGGTGCTCCGTTTTTGAGCCCTCTTTGATCTCGATCTACCCTTTGCTGCCCTGCCGCGTCCTTTGGGTGGCCGACCCTTTTTGATTCGGCTGCTTGACTGGGCCTCGTCCCGCCATCAAGCCTGCTATTTTTTCGTGCGCCACGTGCCGCACCCGTGAGCCCAGCCGCTGTGCTGGCGCCACCCAATGAGACCTCACCATGCCACCCAAGCCGCCCCGCCGCCCCACCCTCACCACCGCAGACCGCGCCCCTTCCGAGCGCCGCGACGGTGACCGTCCGGCCGTGCGAGGCGGCGCCCGCCCCCAAGGCGACCGGCCCGTGTTCAGTCGCTCAGCCGGCTCTGCTCCTGGCCGCGACGGCCCACCGCGTCAACAGGGGCCACAGGGGCAGCAGGGTCAACAGCGCGGCTTCCAAGAGCCCGCCTACCGCGCCACGCCCCGCAGCGCCACCCGCCCCGAAGACCGCCCGCGCGTCAACGCGCCCATCCTCGCGGCCGACCGCCCGGCGGCCCTCTACCTGTCGTGCGCATCCGGGGTCGAAACGCTCTTGGCCGACGAGGCCCGTCGCATCCTGGGTGACCATGCCCAGATCACCGCCTCCCGTGGCGGCATCGAAGTTCTGCCACCTGCTGGCGCACGCCACCCGGCTGACCGCCTCGCGGCCCTGGCCGACCACGCCATGCGCCTCAACCTCGAGAGCCGCCTGGCCCAGCGCGTCCTGTGGCGCGTCGCCTCCCGCGTCTACCGCAACGAAGACGACATCTACCACCTCGCTCGCAGCATCGACTGGTCCGAGTGGATCACCCCGCGCCACACCCTGCGCGTTGACGTCACCTCCCGCCGCAGCCACCTGCAAAGCCTGAACTTCGCCGCCCTGCGCGTCAAAGACGGTGTCTGCGACGACCTGCGCGAACGCACCGGCGAGCGCCCTGACGTCGACACTCGCCACCCCGACCTCAGCCTCGTCCTCTACATGGACGACATGGAGGCCACCCTTTACGTCGACACCTCAGGCGAGGCACTCTTCAAACGCGGCTGGCGCGAAGACACCGGCGAAGCCCCGCTCAAAGAAACGCTGGCTGCCGCCATGCTCGCCGCCGCCGACTGGCAAGGCCGCCCCGAAGACGGCGCCTTGCTCGATCCCTGCTGCGGCGCCGGCACCATCCCCATCGAAGCCGCGCAAATCGCTTGCGGCATCGCGCCGGGCCTGCAACGCCGCTTCTCCTTTGAAAAGCTGCTGCCCTTCCGCCCGCACCTCAACGCTTGGCACGACATCAAACAGGCTGCCCGCGCGCGCCAGCACCC
>CANCFV010000160.1 GCA_947377275.1 Burkholderiales bacterium
GTGGGCTCTTGCCGGTGAAGGCCTGTCAGGACTGGTCATTGAATTCGATAAAGATGGTAGTGTCAAAACTCCGAATAGCTATGGTGCTAAGTTGTACGGGCGAATCGATCGTTTGATGTATATCACTCTGTCGCCCGGCAACTATGCCAAACAGCCACGCTATGACCTTGGTGAATGGTTCATGGGTTTGGGAGATGTCAGCACACACTGGGCACCTGGCTTGTGCGATGCGCAGTCCATGCCCAACCCATTCGCGAAGACTGATACTGGCTACCTTTACGGGCCAGTGTTTACACCCTCACCGAGCCTGAGGACATTTGGTTGCCGTGAATGGGCATATCAGCTTGGCGACCCAAATCGGCCATACATCGACATCACCAGCTACTTTCGCAAGAAAGACGATCCCGACGGTAGCGGGACATATGTTCGTGTGACCAAGGGCTGGTCGCGCTTCAACGACAAACCAAAGCCAGTAATCGGCAAGCACGAGGAAGATTGGTACTGCTTCCACGACTGCCCAGGTAGTGACAAACCTGGGCTGATCCCGGACATCAATGCATGGGCTAAAAAGAACGGATGGGCAGCGCCGAAACGGCCAACGCGCATGCCGGTGTTTCCTGATCCTCCGGCCAAGCAAGGCACTTATCCCTGACGTCACTGTGGACACGGTCAGGGTTGCTGCACCCTCAAGCCCTCCGACTCACCCCCGTCCCTACCGCCAAGTTCGCTGCCAGCGCTTCGCGGTCGTCAAACACAAAGCAGTCGCCTTGCCAGTGGGCGCCGTCGGTCAGCTCGAAGTACTTCAAGATGCCGCCTTCGAGCTGGTACACGTGCTCGATGCCTGCCTCTTGCATGTAAAGCGCTGCTTTCTCGCAGCGGATGCCCCCGGTGCAAAAGCTCACCACGGTCTTGCCCGCAAACTCGGCCTTGTGCGCTTGCACCGCCTCCGGGAACTCGCTGAACTTGTCGATGCGCCAGTCAATCGCGCCTTCGAAGGTGCCGTAGTCCACCTCAAAGGCGTTGCGCGTGTCCAGCGTGACCACGGGGCGGCCCTCGTTGTCGTGCCCTTGGCTCAGCCACTGGCGCAGCACGGCCGGGTCCACAGCTGGCGCGCGGCCCTCGTCACCCACGGCATCGGGCCGGATGGTGGGGTGGTTCATGCGGATGATCTCGCCCTTGACCTTGACCAGCAGCTTCTTGAACGGCACGGCGTCTGACCAGCTTTCTTTGGGCTCCAGCTTGGCAAAACGCGCGTCGGCCTGAAGCACAGCCACCCAGTCGCGCACGGCCTCGGCCGGGCCGGCCAAAAACAGGTTGATGCCCTCTTCGGCGATCAACACGGTGCCTTTGAGCCCACGCGACAGCGCTTCGGCGTGCAAATGCTCGCGCAATGCGTGGGTGTCACGCAGGGTGACGAACAGGTAAGAAGAGATGTTGAGCACGGCAGACATGGCGCCATTGTAGAAAACACCTCGTGGATCAGGGCCATTGTGTTTTTGAGGTGACTCAAGGGCAGATCTTTCTGGGGTGTCTGCCGGGTGGGCTGGCCCTTCTTACAATGCCAGGATGCCTTTCGTCCACCTGCGCTCCCACACCGAATTTTCTGTCGTTGACGGCACCGTCCGCATCGACGACCTGGTCAAGGCTGCCGCCAAAGACGGCCAGCCGGCCGTGGCGGTGACCGACCTGTCCAACCTGTTCGGTGCGGTCAAGCTGTATTCGGCCGCGCGCAAAAAGGGTGTGCAACCCATTTTGGGCGCCGACGTGTGGCTGGAGCCCGAGGAAGGGGCCAAGGGCCCGACGCGCCTGCTGCTCTTGATCCAGAACCGCCAAGGCTACCTGCGCCTGTGCGAGTTGCTGGGCGACGCCTGGACCGCTCCCGGCCAGCGCACGCACGCTTGGGTCAGCTGGGACTCACTGGCGCAGAACAACACCGGCCTGATCTGCCTGTCGGGGGCCGAAATGGGCGCCATCGGGCAAGCGCTGTTGATGGGCGATGTGGCCAAGGCCGAGGCGCAAGCGCGCAAGCTGCAGGGCGTGTTTGGCAACCGGCTCTACATCGAGCTGCAGCGAGGGGGGCACCCCACCAACGAGGCTCACATCCGCGCGGCGGTGCCCTTGGCGGCGCGCCTGGGCCTGCCGGTGGTGGCCACGCACCCCATCCAGTTCCAAGAGCCCGATGACTTCCAGGCCCACGAGGCCCGCACCTGCATTGCCGAGGGTGAAACGCTGGGCAACCCCAAGCGCATCAAGCGCTTCACGCGCGACCAGCATTTCAAAACCACGGCGCAGATGGCAGCCTTGTTCGCCGACCTCCCATCGGCCATTGCCAACACCGTGGCGATTGCGCGCCGTTGCTCGCTCACGCTGGTGCTGGGCAAGCCGCAGTTGCCCAATTTCCCCACGCCGATGCTGGAAGACGGGCCGAACAAGGGCGAGTTCATGCCCATGTCGGATTACTTCCGGCAGCTCTCATTCGAGGGTCTGGAAGAACGCTTGGTCCAACTCTTTCCCACTGAAGCTGAGCGAGAAGGCAAGCGCCCTGAATACGTCGAGCGGCTGGAGTTCGAGATCAACACCATCTTGAAGATGGGCTTCCCGGGCTACTTCCTGATCGTGGCCGACTTCATCAACTGGGCCAAGAACAATGGCTGTCCGGTGGGACCCGGCCGGGGCTCGGGCGCCGGCTCGCTGGTTGCTTACGCGCTCAAGATCACCGACCTCGACCCGCTCAAGTACAACCTGCTGTTCGAGCGCTTCTTGAACCCTGAACGCGTCTCGATGCCCGACTTCGACATCGACTTTTGCCAGGGCAACCGCGACCGTGTCATCGACTACGTCAAAGACCGCTACGGCCGCGAAGCCGTCTCGCAAATCGCCACCTTCGGCACGATGGCGGCCAAGGCCGCGCTGCGCGACGTGGGCCGCGTGCTGGGCATGGGCTATGGGCACGTCGACGGCATCGCCAAGCTCATCGTGGCGCCACCGGGCAAAACGGTGACGCTGGCCAAGGTGCCCGAGAACCCCGACCCCGGCATCATCTACGCCCGCAAAGAAGCCCCTGAAATCGACCAGCGGGAAGCGGCCGAAGAAGAGGTGGCGGCCTTGCTGGAGCTGGCCACGCGCGTGGAAGGCATGGTCCGCAACATCGGCATGCACGCTGGGGGTGTGTTGATCGCGCCCGGCAAGATCACCGACTTTTGCCCGCTGTACATGCAGCCGGGCAGCGACTCGGCCGTGAGTCAGTACGACAAGGACGACGTCGAAGCCATTGGCCTGGTGAAGTTCGACTTCTTGGGTCTGGCCACGCTGACCATTTTGGAGCTGGCCAAGGACTACATCGTCGCGCGCCACCCTGATCAAAAGGACTTCGACTTCGCCAAGATCCCGCTGAACGATGCGGCCGCCTATCGGTTGCTGTCTGAGGGCAAGACCGTGGCCGTGTTCCAGCTTGAATCGCGCGGCATGCAGGGCATGTTGCGAGACGCCAAGCCCAGCGTCTTCGAGGACATCATCGCGCTGGTGGCGCTGTACCGGCCGGGTCCGATGGACCTGATCCCCTCGTTCTGCGCACGCAAACACGGGCGCGAAGAGGTGGACTACCCGCACCCCTTGATGGAGTCCGTGCTCAAAGAGACCTACGGGATCATGGTCTACCAAGAGCAGGTGATGCAGGTGGCCCAGAGGGTGGGCGGCTACTCACTGGGCGGCGCCGACATGTTGCGCCGGGCCATGGGCAAGAAGAAGGCCGAGGAGATGGCCGAACACCGCTCGATCTTCGCCGCCGGTGCGGCCAAGAACGACATCAGCCAGAAGCTGGCCGACGAGATCTTCGACGTGATGGAGAAGTTCGCGGGCTACGGCTTCAACAAGTCGCACGCAGCGGCCTATGCCTTGCTGGCGTACCACACGGCTTGGTTGAAGGCGCACTACACCGCTGAGTTCTTCTCAGGGAACATGAGCGTGTCGAGTGACGACACGGACAAGCTCAAGATCTTCCACGACGACGCCACCCAGAACTTCGGCATCACCTTCACGCCACCCGATGTGAACACGGGCGCATGGCGCTTTGTGCCCATCGACAACAAGACCATTTGCTATGCGCTGGGCGCGGTCAAAGGCACAGGGCAGGGTGCCATCGAAGCCCTGGTGCGCGAGCGCAAAGAGAACGGCCCGTTCACGAGCTTCTTTGATTTCTGCGCGCGCGTGGACCGCAAACAGGTCAACAAGCGGGTGGTTGAAGCCTTGATCAAGGCAGGCGCTTTTGACTCGCTCAACCCCCATCGCGCCAGCCTGCTGGCCAGCGTGGGCCTGGCGTTTGAATACGCCGACACCTTGGTGGCCAATGCCGATCAGGGCGGCTTGTTCGACTTTGGCGACAGCCATGCGGCCTCGACCAACGAGCCCGACTTCGTCGCGGCCGAGCCCTGGACCTTGAAAGAGCGCTTGTCGCTCGAAAAAACGGCGATTGGGTTTTACCTCTCAGGGCATCTGTTCGACGAGGCCGAGAGCGAGGTGCGCCGCTTTGCCAAGCAACGCATTGGCGATCTCAAAGACAGCCGCGACCCGCAGGTGGTGGCCGGCATCATCAGCGAGTTGCGCATCATCAACGGTTCGCGCGGCCGTGTGGCGATTTTCAAACTCGATGACAAGAGCGAGTCCATCGAGGCCGTGGCCAACCAAGACACGCTGGACGCCAACAAAGACCTGCTCAAAGACGACGAGCTGGTGGTCATCACCGGCAAGGTGCAGACCGACCGCTTTTCGGGTGGCTTGCGCCTGAACGTGCAGCAGGTGATGAGCCTGGCCTCGGCGCGCTGCCGCTATGCGCGTTTCGTGCGCGTGCTGGCCAAAGACCAAAAATTGCCCGTGGCCGATCTGTTGCGTGAGTTCCCGGCACGCCGCGTGCCTGCGCCACAGCCGGATCTGCCGGACAGCGTGCAGGGCTTGAACGTGCGCGTGGTGGTGGAGCGCCACACCGACGACTTGTCTGCCCGCGGCGAGCTGGACCTGGGCGAATCGGCCCGTGTCTACCCCAGCGAGCAAGCCCTGTTGCGCATGAAGGAGCTCATGCCGGGCGGGCAGGCCATGGTGGTGTACGGCGAGGGCTGATCGCTCGCCTGCGCTCAATCCCAGTGGCGATGGCCGCGCGGTGCGCCCCACCAGCCGCCACCTTGGTACTCCCATTGCGGTGCATAGCGCACCGTGGCCACAGGCGCTTCAGGGGCGACATACACCACGGCAGGTTGCGCGCTGGGCTGTGTATACGAATACGGCGCAGGCGCCACATTGCTCATGGGGCTGTAGCCTGCCGGTGTCATGCTGATCTGCAGGGCGATGGTGCTGCCGGGCTCTTGCTGGGTCTGGGTGCTGTAGTGCTGACCGGCGTACTCGTACACCACGTTGTAGGCCACCACACGGTTTTCGTATGACACCTGTTGCTCGCAACGGCGCACCGAGCGCACGTTGGGTTGACGGCCGTCGTTTTCGACATGGTCACCCAAGACCGCCCCACCCATGATGCCAATGCCGGTGGTCAAGGCGCGACCTGCGCCTTTGCCCACCGCGTTGCCAATGACGCCACCTGCGATGGCGCCCATCAAAGCACCCGCGCCTGACGAGCGCTCAGGCTCTTGGCGCAGCTCGTCATAGCAAACATCGCGTGGCGTGGCCACCTGCGCCACCACGGGGGTGGACGACAGCACGCGAGCTTGAACGGTGCTGGTGGTGGTCGATGGGCCACCGATCACCTCGCCCACGCGCGGGCCGGCGCAGGCGGCGGTGCCAAATAAGGTGCCGATCAGGGCCAGCGCGGTGGTGCTGCGTTGAAGCGGGGTGGGGTGGTTCATGGGGGCTCCTGCAACGCGGCGTGAGCCGCATGGCTTCTCAACGGCGATGCTGCCCTTGTGGCCGACAAAATGGGCCGTAAAGATGGGTGAAGGCCTCATGCGCGCGCAAGGGGTGTCGCACAAGCCTCGGGCGCGACTAAAATCGGCGGTTTCGTCTCTTGTCACCGATACGACCATGTCCAAAACCGCCAAGCCTGCCAAGTCCCCCAAGGCCTCCAAAGTGGCGCCTGCTGCCAAGCCTGTTGTTGCTGCCGTTGCACCCACGGTGGCGCCCAAGGCCGCCGCCCAAGTCAAGAAAGTCGTGCTGGCCTACTCCGGTGGTCTGGACACCTCGATCATCTTGAAGTGGCTG
>CANCFV010000161.1 GCA_947377275.1 Burkholderiales bacterium
GCGGTGATCAGGCAGCGCTTGCCGGCCACGGTGCCAATGCCGATGATGGTGCCGCCGCCCAGGATGGTTTTTTTGCCATCGTCGTCGTGCATGCCCAAGCCAGCCAGGGTGCTGAGCTCCAAAAAGGGTGTGCCACGGTCAATCAAACGGGACACGCGCTCACGGGGCAGCAACTGCCCGCGTTTGTCGAACTTCTCTCGTTTGTCAGAAGAGCCATCGCGCACCTTTTGTTCGAGGGCGCGGACCTCGTCCAGGCGCTCGGCCATGCGGGCCACGTTGGCCTGGAAGGACGCGGATTGGGGGATCAGGGCAGAGCGCAGGGCGGGCATCTTGAGGCAGAGTCCTTGATGAGGCCTCGCCAATGTAGCCGTGGGTGACGTTAACGTCAATCAAGTGATGGCTAGGTGAATCACCTATGCGGTGCGTGACGGCTCGGCGATAATCTCACTCGTCGTCAACCGAGTGTCGTGGTGCCTCCCGTGAATGCCAAAGCCCAATCCCCAGTGTCCGATGCCTTGGAAGACGCCAGCGGCGTGCCGCCCACCTGGGCGCTCGAAGGCGAAGAAGACGATGGGCACGCGGTCGACGCCCTGATGGGCATTGCCGAGGTCTGCGAGTTGTATGGGGTCTCGCCCCGCGCGCTGCGCTTTTACGAGACCAAGGGCCTGCTGGCGCCACGCCGCATCAATGGCACGCGGGTCTACAACAAGATGGACCGGGCCCGCCTGACGCGCATCTTGCGCGCCAAGTCGCTGGGCTCACCGCTGTCCGAGATCAAGCACTACCTCGACATGTACGGCCAGCACGGTGAGGGCCGCATCCAGCAGCTCACCTATGTGATCGAAAAAACGGACAAGGCCATTGCCGAGCTGGAGGCCAAGCGTGCCCAGATCGACACCTCGCTGGCCGAGCTGCGCCTGATCAACGAGCGCACCCGCCAAACGCTGGCGGGCAAGCGCAAGGCCTGAGCGCGCTCAGCGGATCCCCACGAACATCTTCCAGCGCTTTTCGTTTTGCTGCTTGGCTTGGAACAAGGCCTGGTCAGCGTGCTTGAGCAGCGTGACGGTGGAGTCGATGTCGTCGGTGTAGGACGCAATGCCCACCGAGATGCCCACGCCAATGGTGTCGCCGCTCGACAAAGTGATGGGCGCAGACACGTTTTGCACGATGCGTTTGGCCAGCGCCTGCGCCGACTCTTGCGCGCCGCGGCGCATCACCACACCGAACTCGTCGCTGCCAAAGCGGGCCAGCACATCGCCCAGGCGCACCTGTTCGCGCAGGCGGCGGGCCACTTCGCACAGCACCTCTTCGCCGGCCGCGTGGCCAAAGCCTTCGTTGACGGCCTTGAAGCCGTCCAGGTCCATGCACAGCACCGAGAAGGGCTCGCCACAGCGCATGGCGTGCGCCAGCTCCACCTGCAAGGCCTGGTGGTAGGCGTTGCGGTTGGACAGGCCGGTGAGCGGGTCGCTTAAGCTCATGTGGATCAGCTGCTGCGTCAGGCGGCGCTTGTCCAGGGCGTCTTGCGCCAACAGGCCCAGGTCGTGCAGGTTGGCCGCGTCTTGCAGGCTGAAGGCGCAGGGCATCGGGCTGGCCACGGCCAAGGTGCCCAATGCGTGACCTTGCGCGTTGACCAGGGCCACGCCGGCATAGCTGCGCCAGTGCGGCGCGCCCAGCACGCAGGGTTGCGCGGCAAAGCGGTTGTCTTGGGTCAGGTCGCCCACGATCAGGGGCTGGTCGGGGCGCAACAGGGTGTGCGCGCAGGGCGCGATGGCGCGCTGCATCTCGGTCAGGTCAAAGCCCATGCGGGCCTTGAACCACAGGCGGTCTGCATCGGCCAAAGCCAGCCAGGCCATGGGCATGCGCAGGGTCTGGGCTGCCAGGCGCACCAGCGCATCGCAATCGGGCTCAGGGGGCGTGTCCAGCAACTGGCTGGTCCACAGGGCCTGCAGGCGCTGCGCTTCGTTGGCGGGCAGCGGGCTGAGGTCGGGGGCAACGAGGGGGGCGTTTGGAAACTGCATGCACAGGATATCGGCGCTGCATGCCCCGAAATGAGGCCTGTTGAGGGTCTTCACGCAGGCATGCGTCACGCATCCCCCGCATCTGCGTGGTTGTGGGGGCGTGAATTTGTCACGAACCGTCCAGCACCTGGATGCGACTCGGTGAATGCCCTGCACCCACCCGAGGCCCTGCTTGCGAACATGGAGTCACTCGCAACCGGCACAGGAGCCACAGCATGAACCCCTCACAGATCGCCCAACCCGAACAACTCTACGGCGCCAGCATCCACGCAGGCGGTTGGCCCAAGCTGGGCTGGTCTCAGGCCGACGAGTCAGATGACGAGACCCTGACCTGCTACGACGAGGGCGAGGGCGCGCCAGCCTGATGCCCGCCCGCGAAGAAGGCCTGGCCCGGTGATCAGGCTTTCTTCAAGAACTCCGATTTGAGCTGCAGGCTGATGCCATCGACCTTGCAGTCCACGTCGTGGTCACCGCCGGTCAGGCGAATGCCTTTGACCTTGGTGCCCTTTTTGAGCGTGATCGACGAGCCTTTGACCTTGAGGTCTTTGACCAAGATCACCGAGTCGCCGTTGGCCAGTGGCGTGCCGTTGGCATCGCAGATCACGGCCTCGCCTTCTTCGGCCACATCGGCTGCAGCCGCCTGGGCGGGCCACTCATGACCGCAGTCCGGGCAGACCAGGTTGTCGCCGTCGGGGTAGGTGTTCTCCATGGCGCAAGCAGGGCAGGCGGGGATCGAGGTCATACAGGCTTTCGGTGTGCAGCGTTGATCGCTGCTGGTGGATCGTTGTGCATCCATTGTCGCCGACCGTGAAGGGCTGCCGCCGCGGCACAGGGGCTGGCCCTTACACTCCGCCCATGTCTTTTGCCGCCCTTGGACTGTCGCAGTCCCTCGCCCGTGCCGTTGCCGAACACGGTTTTGAGAGCCCCACGCCCATCCAGGCCTCGGCCATCCCGGTCATCTTGCAGGGCGAGGACGTGCTGGGCCTGGCGCAAACCGGCTCGGGCAAAACGGCTGCCTATGTGCTGCCCATCTTGCACCAGCTGCTCACGGCCAAACGCAGCAACCCGCGGCGCTTGCAGGCCTTGATCCTGGTGCCCACGCGCGAGCTGGCGGTGCAGGTGGGCGAGGTGGTGCGCGGCATTGCGCAAGACGTGCCTTTGCCCATCAAGCTGTGCGTGGCATTTGGTGGCGTGTCCATCAACCCGCAGATGATGGCCTTGCGCGGCGGTGCCGATGTGGTCGTGGCCACGCCGGGCCGCTTGCTCGACTTGATCGACCACAACGCCTTGAGCCTGGCCAATGTGGCCACCTTGGTGCTGGACGAGGCCGATCGTTTGCTGGACCTGGGCTTTTCAGCCGAGCTGGGCCGCATCCTGGAGATGCTGCCCACGAGCCGCCAAAGCCTGTTCTTCTCGGCCACCTTCCCGGCCGATGTGCAGGCGCTGGCCGCTACCCTGCTGCACGACCCCATCCACATCGAGCTGCCCCATGAGCCCGAGACCGCGCCCGACATCACGCAGCGCGCCATCGTGGTCGACCCCGACCGTCGCGCCCAGTTGCTGCGCCAGCTGATCACGCAAGAGGCCTGGTCGCGCGTGCTGGTGTTTGCCGCCACCAAGTACGGCACCGAGCTGGTGGCGCACAAGCTGCACCGGGCGGGCATCCATGCGGCGGCATTTCATGGTGACCTGAGCCAAGGTGGCCGCCGCGCCGTGCTCGACGCCTTCAAGGCCAGCGAGCTGCAAGTGGTCGTGGCCACCGATGTGGCCGCACGCGGCATCGACATCGCCGACATGCCCGTGGTGGTGAACTTTGATTTGCCGCGCGCGCCGGCCGAATACACCCACCGCATTGGCCGCACGGGCCGGGCAGGTGCCAGCGGCTTGGCGGTGAGCTTTGTCTGTGCCGACACCGAGGCGCACTTCCGTCTCATTGAAAAGCGCCAAGGCCAGCGCGTGCCGCGCGAGGTGATCGAAGGCTTTGAGCCCGCGGCATCGGCCACGCTTGCACCTGAGGGCGATGGGTTCGAGGCCGAGCCTGATCAAGCGCCCCAGGGCCTGGACCCCAACGGTGGGGTCAAGGGCAAGCGCAAGAGCAAAAAAGACAAGCTGCGCGACGCCGGCTTGTTGTGACCCTGGCGTCAGCCGGGGCCGTGCAGCCGCCTCAACCCAGTCGGAACACGCTCACCGAGGCCAGCAGCTGATCGGCCTGACGCCGCAGGCTCTCTGAGGCCGCGGCAGACTCTTCCACCAGTGCGGCGTTTTGCTGCGTCACCTCGTCGAGCTGGGCCACCGAGTGGCTGATTTGCTGGATGCCGCTGGTTTGTTGGTGCGTGGCCGTGCCGATCTCGCTGATCAGGTCGGCCACTTGCTTGACCTGCGTCACGATGTCACCCATCGTGCGGCCTGCATCGTCGACCAAGGCGGTGCCGGTTTGCACCTTTTCAACGCTGGTGTTGATGAGGTTTTTGATCTCTTTGGCCGCATTGGCGCTGCGTTGCGCCAGGCTGCGCACCTCGGCCGCCACCACCGCAAAGCCACGGCCTTGCTCACCGGCACGTGCCGCTTCCACAGCCGCATTGAGTGCCAGGATGTTGGTCTGGAAGGCGATGCCATCGATCACGCTGATGATGTCGCTGATCTTTTTGCTCGACTGCGAGATGTCGGCCATCGTCTCAACCACGCGGCCCACCACGTCGCCACCCTTGGCCGCCACCTCGCTGGCCGAGTGCGCCAGTTGGGTGGCGTGGCGCGCGGTTTCCGCGTTGTGGCTGACCGTGTCGCTGAGCTGTGCCATGGATGACGCCGTCGTTTGCAAGCTGCTCGCTTGGTTCTCGGTGCGGTGGCTGAGGTCGCTGTTGCCGCTGGCGATTTGTGTGCTGCCTGTGGCGATGTGTTCGCCACTCACGCGCACCGTGGACACGATGCTGCTGAGGTTGTCGTTCATCGCTTGGAGTGAGCGCATCAGCTGGCCGGTTTCGTCTTGCTCCGTGGCGCTGATCCGCGAGCTCAAGTCGCCCGCAGCCACGGCCTCTGCGATCTTGACCGCGGCCCGGATGGGCTGCAAGACGCTGCGGGTGATGGCGATGCCCATGCCCAGCAGACAGGCACCTGAGAAGAGCGCGGTCAGCGCGATGATCAAGCGGGACTGGCCGTTGGTGTCGGCCGCATCGGTCTGGATGGCTTGGGCATGTGCCTCCAGCAAATCGTCCAGCTCGCCCATGGCTTTTTCAAGGGCGTCGAAGGCGCTTTGGAACGCAGGCAAAGCCGCCTCGGCGGCGGCGGTGTCGGTGTTGGCCAGTTGAACCACCTTGTCAGCGTTGCTGACGTAGGCGTCCAGGGCCGGCTTGATCTCGGTCAGTGCCTTCATGGAGGTGGCGTCCAGTGGCATGCCTGATAGGCTCTGGATGGCCTCTTTGAAGGTTTTGGTGTGCTCGGCCAGCTCGTTGTGGATGGACTTGGTTTCCGCCTCGTCGCGCTTGGTCGAGTTCAGCATGGCACGCAGCACATCGCCGCGCAGGGCGTCGTGCATCATGTCGGCGTGCATTTGCTGCTTGAGGGCCGAGCCGATGTCGGTGATGTGCTCGGCACTCGCGTTGAGCTTGCTGGTGGCCATCAGGCCGACGGCGCCGACGCAAAGCACGAAGCCCAGCCCCAGCATGCCCAAGCCCAGGATCTTGTTGCGGATGGTGAGATGGATGGACATGCCTGGCCCCTGAATTGGTTCGTTGCGAACGGTCGCGTCGATCCCAGGCTCACCACGTTGGGCGTTCCGAGGCCTGCGCCTCCTGGCCGTTCGCAGACAAGAGGGCGCAGATCCATATCGGATGGAGGCCGCACGGCTTGAGCGGGGCCGCAGCCGTTGGGACGCAAAGGCGCGGCGGCCGTGACGGATTGACGGCCATGGCCGTTCTGAACGCTGCTCGGGCGCAGGTCCTCACGCCTCGGGCGTGGACATCGCTCGCCAGACGATGCCAAACAGCGCATCGAACTGGTCCAGCAGCGAGGTTTTTTCGCGCCGCACGATGTGCATCAGCACCACGCGGCCGATCACGCCCATGAACACGTCCAACAAGATCTTGCTGGAGACCTCGGCGTTGAGCACCCCGCGCGACTGCCCATCTTTGAGCACACCGAGCAGCGCGCC
>CANCFV010000162.1 GCA_947377275.1 Burkholderiales bacterium
TCGGGATGGCCAGCCCCATGCTGCAAGAGGTGTTTGGCGGCAGCCTGATTGGGGTGCAAGCCAAGTTTGCCCAGCTCGACAAAACCCAACTCAAAGACATCGCCGTGGTGGCTGCGGGCTTCACCGCCTTGTTGAGCCTGTTCAACATCGGTGGCCGCTTCTTCTGGGCCAGCCTGTCTGACAAGTTGGGCCGCAAGCTGACCTATGTGGTGTTCTTCGTACTGGGCGGTGCCTTGTATGCCAGCGTGCCCGCCAGCGCCATGGGCGGCAACAAGCTGATGTTTGTGGCGGCCTTCTGCCTGATCTTGAGCATGTATGGCGGCGGCTTTGCCACCGTGCCTGCCTACCTGGCTGACTTGTTCGGCACACAGATGGTGGGCGCCATCCACGGTCGCCTGCTCACGGCCTGGGCCACGGCCGGCATCTTGGGCCCGGTCGTCGTCAACTACATGCGCGACTACCAGATCGGTTTGGGCCTCCCGCGCGATCAGGTCTACAACCAGACCATGTACATCCTGGTGGGCATGCTGGTGGTCGGGCTGATCTGCAACTTGCTGGTCCGACCTGTCGACCCCAAGTACTTCATGACCGATGCCGAGCTGGCCGAAGAAAAACGCTTGGCGCATGACCGGGCGGTGGCATCACAAGCCGGCGGCTCGGGCGCAGGCCAGGCATCGACCAGCGCCAACCCCGCAATCGCTTTGCTGGCTTGGGCGGCCGTGGGCATCCCGCTTGCGTGGGGCATCTACCGCACGGCATTGAGCGTGGCCAAGTTCTTCAATTGACCCCTGTGAGCGGGGCTGCGGCCCTGCGTCTGATTTTTAACTGACCCGACTGATACACAGTTTGCTCACAGCCAGCGCGGAACACCTCACAAGGGTGGTCCGCTCTGCGCCGAGTGGGCCACCAACGAGGCAAACACACCATGAAGGCAGCCCCTCCCCTCAACACAGCGCCGACGCGCCCCGCGCTCAACGCAGACCAATCACAGCTTCTGCAGCCCCTGCTGGCGCAGCACAAAGACCAGCCTGGCGGCCTCTTGCCGCTGCTGCACGCGGTGCAAGACGCCATGGGATACATCCCGAGCGAAGCCGTGCCTGAGATCGCCCAGGCCATGAACCTGTCGCGCGCCGAGGTGCATGGTGTGATCACTTACTACCACCACTTCCGAAGCTCGCCCCCGGGCAAGCACGTGATTCAGGTCTGCCAAGCAGAGGCCTGCAAGGCCTGTGGCGGCGATGCCTTGATGGCGCAGGCCGAACTGGCCTTGGGATGCACCAGCCACAACACGCGCGCCGACGGTGCCGTGACCTTGGAGCCCGTGTACTGCCTGGGCCTGTGCGCCTCCTCACCGGCCATCCAAATCAATGAGCGCGTCCACGCACGCGTCAGCGCCGGCAAGCTGCAGCGCCTGTTGCAAGAAACCCTGGAGGCCACGCCATGAGCGCGATCAAGGTCTATGTGCCGCGCGACTCTGCGGCTTTGGCGGTGGGCGCCGATGAGGTCGCCACGGCCTTGTTGAAAGCTTGCGCTGCACGCGGCTTGGAGATCGAGCTGGTGCGCAACAGCTCGCGCGGCATGTTCTGGCTTGAGCCCTTGGTCGAGGTCAGCACGCCGCAAGGCCGCGTGGCCTATGGCCCCGTCGAGGCCGATGACATCGAGGGCTTGCTGGACGCGGGCCTCTTGCAAGGCGGTGCTCATGCGCTGGGCCATGGCTTGACAGAGGCCATGCCCTACTTGGCCAAGCAGGAGCGCCTGACCTTTGCCCGCATGGGTGTGACCGACCCGCTCAGCCTGAGCGACTACGAAGCCCACGGCGGCTGGGCCGGGCTGCGCCAAGCCGTTTCGGTGGGCAGTGAGACCATCGTGCAAACGGTGCTGGACTCGGGCTTGCGTGGTCGAGGCGGTGCCGCCTTCCCGGCGGGCATCAAGTGGCGCACCGTGGCACAAACCGCATCGGCCCAAAAGTACGTGGTCTGCAATGCCGACGAGGGCGACTCGGGCACCTACTCTGACCGCATGACCATGGAGGGCGACCCCTTCATGCTGATCGAGGGCATGGCCATTGCCGCACTGGCCGTGGGTGCCACCAAAGGCTTCATCTACGTGCGATCGGAATACCCGTACGCCATCGACACCTTGAATCAGGCCATCGCCCTGGCCACCCAAGCTGGCTTCATCGGCGCCCATGTGTGCGGCACCGGCAAGGCATTTGAATTGGAAGTGCGCAAGGCCGCAGGCTCTTACGTGTGCGGCGAAGAAACCGCGATGCTTGAAAGCATCGAGGGCAAGCGTGGCGTGGTGCGCGCCAAGCCGCCGCTGCCGGCCATCCAAGGCTTGTTTGGCCAGCCCACCGTGATCAACAACGTGATCACACTGGCCAGCGTGCCCATCATCATGGCCAAGGGCGCAGCGCATTACCGCGATTACGGCATGGGCCGCTCAAAAGGCACCCTGCCCTTCCAGCTGGCCGGCAACCTCAAGCACGCGGGCCTGGTTGAAAAGGCCTTTGGCTTGACCCTGCGCGAGCTGCTGTACGACTTCGGCGGGGGCAGCCGCAGTGGCCGCCCCATCAAGGCCGTGCAAGTGGGCGGCCCCTTGGGTGCCTATGTGCCCGAGTCCCAATGGGACGTGCCTCTGGACTACGAGGCCTACGCCGCCATGGGTGCAGTGGTGGGCCACGGCGGCATCGTGGCGCACGACGACACGGCCAACATGGCCCAACTGGCGCGCTATGCGATGGCGTTCTGTGCGCTTGAGAGCTGCGGCAAGTGCACGCCCTGCCGCATTGGCTCGACCCGGGGCGTGGAGGTCATTGACCGCATTGCCGATGGCCGCAACCGCGAGCAACAAGTCCACCTGCTGCGCGACCTGTGCGACACGATGCTGCACGGCAGCCTGTGCGCGATGGGTGGCATGACGCCCTACCCGGTGCTGTCGGCCTTGAACCACTACCCGCAAGACTTTGGCCTGGCCGATGCCCAGCCCAAGGCCGCCTGAACACGCTGCTGCACTTGGCCGCTTTAGGAGCCCCACATGCTCAACCACCTCAAGCTTGACATCGACCACGGCACGCCCGCACGTGAATCTTCAGAGACCGTGTCTTTGACCATCGACGGCTTTGACGTGACGGTGCCCAAAGGGACGTCGCTGATGCGGGCTGCGGTGGATGCGGGCATCCAAGTGCCCAAGCTGTGCGCCACCGACAGCCTGGAGCCCTTTGGCTCGTGCCGCCTGTGCCTCGTTGAAGTCGAAGGCCGCAAGGGCTACCCGGCCTCGTGCACCACGCCAGCTGAAGCCGGCATGGTCGTGCGCACGCAAACCGACAAGCTGCAAGACCTGCGCAAGGGCGTGATGGAGCTCTACATCAGCGACCACCCGCTCGACTGCCTGACCTGCAGCGCCAATGGCAACTGCGAACTGCAAGACATGGCTGGCGTCACAGGCCTGCGCAATGTGCGCTACGGCACCGGCGGCAAAGAGGTGGACGGCGTGGCCGGTGCGCACCATTGCGACAGCCACAAGGACGAGTCCAACCCCTACTTCACCTACGACGCAAGCAAGTGCATCGTGTGCAACCGCTGCGTGCGCGCTTGTGAAGAAACGCAAGGCACCTTCGCCTTGACCATCTCGGGCCGAGGCTTTGACAGCCGCGTCTCGCCAGGCCAGAACGAGCCCTTTATGAGCAGCGAATGCGTGTCTTGCGGTGCCTGCGTGGAAGCCTGCCCCACAGCCACGCTGCAAGAAAAGTCCATCATCTTCTACGGTCAGCCCGAGCACAGCGTCATCACCACCTGCGCCTACTGCGGCGTGGGTTGCGGCTTCAAGGCCGAGATGAAGGGCAACACCGTGGTGCGCATGGTGCCCTGGAAAGACGGCAAGGCCAACGACGGCCACAGCTGCGTCAAGGGCCGCTTTGCATGGGGCTATGCCACCCACCAAGACCGCATCACCAAGCCCATGGTGCGCGAGCAGATCACCGACCCATGGCGTGAAGTCAGCTGGGACGAGGCCTTGTCGTTTGCGGCCTCGCGCTTCAAGCAAATCCAAGCCACGCATGGCCGCGACGCGGTGGGTGGCATCACGTCCAGCCGCTGCACCAACGAAGAAGCCTACCTGGTGCAAAAGCTGGTGCGCGCCGCCTTTGGCACCAACAACGTCGACACCTGCGCCCGCGTTTGCCACTCGCCCACGGGCTATGGCCTGGGCCAAACGCTGGGCACCTCGGCCGGCACGCAAACCTTCAAGTCGGTCGAACACGCCGACGTGATCATGGTGATCGGCGCCAACCCCACCGATGCCCACCCTGTGTTTGCCTCGCGCATGAAAAAGCGCCTGCGCCAAGGTGCCAAGCTCATCGTGGTGGACCCACGCAAGACCGCGATGGTCGAGTCCCCCCACGTGCGAGCCGACTTCCACCTGCCGCTCAAGCCGGGCACCAACGTGGCCATGATCACCGCCATGGCCCACGTGGTGGTGACCGAAGGCCTGGTGGCCAAAGACTACGTGCAGCAGCGCTGCGACAGCACCAGCTTCCAGCAATGGTGTGACTTTGTGGCCCTGCCTGAGAACTCGCCCGAAGCGTTTGAGCAAGTCACCGGCGTCAAGGCCGATGACGTGCGGGCCGCCGCGCGCCTGTATGCCACCGGTGGCAACTCGGCCATCTACTACGGCCTGGGCGTGACCGAACACGCACAAGGCTCGACCATGGTGTTGGGCATCGCCAACCTGGCCATGGCCTGCGGCATGGTGGGCCGCGAAGGCGTGGGCATCAACCCCTTGCGCGGTCAGAACAACGTGCAAGGCAGTTGCGACATGGGCAGCTTCCCGCACGAATTGCCGGGCTACCGCCACATTTCAGACACGACCACGCGCACGCTGTTTGAAAGCGCGTGGGGCGTGACGCTCAGCCCAGAGCCGGGCCTGCGCATCCCCAACATGTTCGAAGCCGCGCTCGATGGCAGCTTCAAGGGCCTGTATTGCCAGGGCGAAGACATCGTCCAGTCAGACCCCAACACCCAGCACGTCGAAGCGGCCTTGTCGGCCATGGACTGCATCGTAGTGCAAGACATCTTCTTGAACGAAACCGCCAAGTTCGCGCACGTGTTCTTGCCCGGTTGCTCTTTCCTTGAAAAAGATGGCACCTTCACCAACGCCGAGCGCCGCATCAGCCGTGTGCGCGAGGTGATGCCGCCGCAAGCGGGTTTGGCCGACTGGGAAGTGACCGTCAAGCTGGCCCAAGCGCTGGGCTACGACATGCACTACGACCACCCCGAGCAGATCATGCAAGAGATCGCCGACCTCACGCCCTCCTTCCGTGGCGTGAGCTACGCCAAGATCGAGCGCCTGGGCAGCGTGCAATGGCCTTGCAACGAAGACACCGATGAAGCCGGCACCGCCATCATGCACATCGACAAGTTCGTGCGCGGCAAGGGACGCTTCTTCAACACCCAGTACGTGCCCAGCGAAGAAAAGGTCACGCGCAAGTTCCCGCTCTTGCTCACCACGGGCCGCATCCTGTCGCAATACAACGTGGGCGCACAAACGCGCCGCACGCCCAACAACGAGTGGCACAGCGAAGACGTGCTCGACCTGCACCCACACGACGCGCAAGAGCGTGGCGTCAAAACGGGCGACTGGGTGGGCATTGAAAGCCGCGCGGGCCGCACGGTGCTGCGAGCCAACGTGAGCGAAGCCATGCAGCCCGGCGTGGTCTACACGACCTTCCACTTCCCCGAGTCGGGCGCCAACGTGATCACCACCGACTCATCGGACTGGGCCACCAACTGCCCTGAGTACAAGGTGACCGCCGTGCAGGTGGTGGCCGTGGCGCAGCCGTCGGAATGGCAGCAGCGTTATGCCACGTTCAACCGCGAGCAAATGGACCTGCTGCATCAGGGTCAAGAAGGTACCCATGCCTGATGACCTTAGGCACCTCGCGGGCGTCAGCCAGCACACGGTGCACGGCTGGCTGGACGGCCGCGCGCAAACGCGACCCGACTGGCTGGCGCAAGAGGTACCGATTGCGATGGTCTTCAACGGCATCTCGCACGCGGTGATGATGGCCAGCCCAGCCGACCTCGAAGACTTCGCGCTGGGCTTTGCCTTGAGCGAAGGCCTGGTCACCAGCGCCAGCGA
>CANCFV010000163.1 GCA_947377275.1 Burkholderiales bacterium
TCGAGCGCGCGGCGCAGGGCGCTGAGCATGCCCAGGGCCAGCACGTCCACCTTCATGAGGCCCAGGGCATCGAGGTCGTCCTTGTCCCATTGGATGATGCTGCGCTCGGGCATGTTGGCGTTTTCAATGGGCACCATGCGGCACAGCGAGCCACCGGCAATCACAAAGCCACCTGTGTGCTGGCTGAGGTGCCGCGGAAAGCCCACCAGCGTGCGCGTGAGCTCCAGCCACTGCTGCACGCGGCGCGAGGCCGGGTCCAGCCCGACCTCTGACAAGCGCTCATCCAGCGCCGCGCTGCGGTCCCACCATTGCAGGTTGCGGGCGGCGCGATCAGACTCGTCCACAGTGAAGCCCAAGGCCTTGCCCACGTCGCGCAAAGCACTGCGCGTGCGGTAGGTGATGACGGTGGCCGTGAGCGCGGTGCGGTCCCGCCCGTACTTGTTGTAGAGGTACTGGATGACCTCTTCGCGGCGCTGGTGCTCGAAGTCAACGTCGATGTCGGGCGGCTCGTTGCGCTCTACCGAAATGAAGCGCTCGAACAGCAGCGTGGTTTTGTCGGGGTCGACTTCGGTGATGCCCAGGCAATAGCACACGGCCGAGTTGGCCGCGCTGCCCCGGCCTTGGCACAAGATGCCGCGCGAGCGCGCAAAGCGCACGATGTCGTGCACCGTCAGGAAGTACTTTTCATAGCCCATGCGGGCGATCAGTTTGAGCTCGTGTTCGATCTGATGGGACACGCGCTCGGGCACGCCATTTGGAAAGCGATCCTGCATGCCCGCCATCGTGAGCTGGCGCAAATGGCTGGATGGCGTTTGGCCCTTGGGCACGACCTCTTCGGGGTACTCGTAGCGCAGCTCATCGAGCGAGAAGTGGCAAAGCGCGGTCACGTCTTGCGTGGCTTGCAGTAGCTCGGCCGGATAGCGCTGGGCCAAGCGCCAGCGGCTGCGCAGGTGGTTTTCGGCGTGGCGCTCCAGCAGCCAGCCGCAGTCGGACACGGGCTGACCATGGCGCACCGCCGTGAGCACGTCTTGCAAGGGCTTGCGCGAACGCACGTGCATGCGCACATCGCCCGCAGCCACCAGGGGCATGCCTGTGGCCTCGCTCACGTCAAGCATGCCGTCGAGCCACCAGGCGTCGTCCAAGCTGTTGTGCAGCTCAACGGCCAGCCAGCACCGGCCGGCAAAGCGCTGCTGCAGCCAAGCCGCGTTGTCGGCCATGGCCGCCCAGGGCAAGGGCGCTTGCGTTTGCATGAAGCTGCCGCGCGCCAGCCGCCGGTCGGGCACCATGAGCAGCACGCAGTCGGCCAAGGCCTCTGGGGTGATGGCGTCGCGCAGCAAGGGCGCTTGGCCTTTGCCCGGGGTGGCGCGCCGCAAGCGGGTGATGAACTCGCACAGCTTGCCGTAGCCCTCGCGGTGGCAGGCCAGCACCACCAGCTGGAAGGGCGTGGGCGCATGCACCTCAAACACGCTGCCCACCATCAACTTGAAGGACTCGGCCCCAGGGTGCTTCGCCTGCCGCGCTTCACGCAAAGCCAGGTGGGCGCGCACCACGCCGGCCAGGCTGCATTCGTCGGTGATGGCCAGGCCGCTGTAGCCCAGCGTCAAGGCGCGCTCGATCAGCTCTTGCGCGTGCGAAGCCCCGTGCAAAAACGAAAAGTTGGACGCCGCGTGCAACTCGGCATAAGCAGGCAAGCCTTTCACGCAAAGATGCCGTGCAAAAACCAGGGGCTGCATGTGGCACTTTGGGCGCTTGCTGTGTTTTCTGCATGGCTGGCTTGGCGGTCTTTGAACACCCAGAGCAGCCCGGCTTGTTCGCTGCTGGCCAGGTAGTAGTCGCGAGACGCGGGTGGCTTTGAGCCCACACCATCCCACCAGCCCGCATCCACCCGATGCGGCCCGGCCAGCAAGGTCAGTGGGCCTTGGTAATACGGGCGCTCAGGCAAACCGGGGCCCGAGCGGTGCAAGTTCAAGGGCAGGGGGGTGGGCAGCAGCCAGCTGGGCGAGGGCAGGGCGTGGTGATGCGGGTGTTGGGGCTCTATGCGCTGGGTTGTGCTTGGCGTCTTCTCTGGCGAAGGCATGCGTTTGGCCGCCGCCGCTGCTGCGCCTTCCAAAGGGTTCCAGTGCCCCCAGACCTGGGCGTGTTCCAGCCGGTGGTCCGCGTGCTCCTGACCTTGCAACACCCGCTCCGCGCCCAGACGGGCTGCCAGTTTGTCGAGCAAGCCAGACCAAGTCTGGGCCTGTTGCCGCTGGGCGGCTGGGGTGCGCAAGGCATCGGGTTGCAGCAACTGCTGGCTGGCGTCGCCAACTGAAAACAGGTCTTCGCTGGGTGCGTTCAAGGGCTCGATCACATCGGCCCGCAAAGCCAACTCGCCCACCGGGGCGATCAAGGTGATGCGGCGCAGGTGCTCGGCAACCAGGCTGCGCAGTTGTTTGCCATCTCGGCAGGGCGATGCCAGCCGCACAGGCCACTGCCCGCCACGCTCGGCATCGCGGCGCTGCCCATCGTGCTGCCAGCGCAAGGTGAGCTGGCTCACGCCCATGTGCCGCCCAGCCAACCAAGCGCACAGCCGCGCCAGCAGGGCGTCTGCGGCATGTTGCAAGGCGGGGGCGTTGTCTACCCGGCCTGGCAGTTCAAGCCGTTCGTCAAACACCTCGGGCAGCGTCACCCAGGTCAAGACCTCGGCTTGTTGTCCCAAGGCTTGGTCCAGCGCGTTCAAAGGGGCCGCACCCAAGCGGCGGCTCAGGCCATCGCGCGGCAATTGGCGCACATCGCCCAACGTGCGGCACCCCAATCGGCTCAGCGTGGCCTCATGCGCAGCCACAGCGCTCAGACACGAGAGCGGCAACTCATCCAGGCTGCGCGGCTTGCGTGCGGGGTTCAAGCTGCGAGCACGCGCCAAGGCCAGCGCGGCCAGCGCAGTGCTGGCACTGGCCCAGGCGCGGCAGCCGCCCTGTTGTGCCCCTGCTGCCAAGCGACGCAACAAGGTGCGGCGCCCGCCAAACAAGCGCTCACTGGCCTGCCATTCCATGACCACGGCCTCTTCAAGCAAGGCCACGCGGGGCGTGAACTGCAAGCACCACCAGGCGAGCGGCAGGGCGGGCAGCGAGGTCATTTGGGGTGATGAGGACGTGGCGGGCTCGGTGATCAGGGACGAGTCGGGAAGCCCCAACGGATCAACCTGGTCCACATGCGCCACGCCCGCCTCATCGCCAGGAATCAATGCGGTCCAAATCGACATGGGACACCCCATTGACTTGCGCTTGGACTGCACCTGGCACAGGCTTGGCATCCACCACCGGCTTTGTCGGCCATGTGATGACGGGTGTGGCTTTGCTGGGGTGCCAGCGAGGCAACAGCGAGGTCAGCCCCACCGGCCAGTGCGACAGGGTCAGCGCGTGGTTCATGGCCGGGCCGCGTCGCTTGACCACAGTGACCTCCAGCGGGTGAGGCCAGGCACCCAGCCCCAAGCGCAGCCTGAGTGGCGCAGCCGATGAATCGGCCTGGGCCGACACCGACCGAAACACAAACAGCAAGCCCGGATGCTGTGCCGCACACGCATGCAAGCGCCTGATTTGCTCGGGCCTGGCTTGAGGCAACCAACACAGCACCGCGCTCAGGCAGGGGGTTTTGAGCGCCTGCTCGGCGGCCCACAGCCTTTCGGCCACGGTGTGGGCCTGAACCCAAACCAATTGCTTTGCCGAAACGCCTTCACGCCACAAGCCGCTCAAACCCGGCATGTGCGGCGGCCCGATCAAGAGCACGCTGGCACCTTGCGCCAGCAAAGGCTTGAGCGTGGGCGACAACAAGCGCCATTCGGCCAGCCCAGCCTGTGCTTGCAAGACGTCGATCAGGCTGTGGCAAGGCCACCCGCCCCCCGGCAGCTCGGCATCGAGCAAGGCATGCCCGCTGGGGCGCACAGGCCCCTGTGTGTGGCCCATGTCCAGGCCTCGCCACACAGCGCGGGCGACATGGCTTGGCAAGGACAGGGCAAGAGACGACATGGCTACAGTACTGTATTTATGTACAGTATCGTAGCGTGCTCCAGCCCGCGTGTCCAGACCGATTCGCCCCCCGCAGGGCTCAGCCGTGCTGTGCCCACAGCCGATTGACCGCCTGCACCAAGGCAAGCACCGAGGCAATCGCCAGGTTCGGATGCCGGCCAGCACCATGCACGGGCAGCGCCATGTCGGGGGCAGTCACCGAGACCCAGGCCAAGGCCTCTGCATCGGCGCCGCTTTGCATGGCGTGCTCTTCGTATCCAGCCAAGCTGCTGCCCGGTGGCAAGCCCAAGGACGCCAAGGCGTGCCAAGTCGCGTCCAACGGGCCATTGCCGCGCCCCAGCGTGTCCACCACACCGTGCGGCGTTTGCATGCGCAAGCTCACCTCGGCCGTGTCGCCGTCCTGGCGCAACTCATGCCCGAGCACCTGCCAAGGCCCTGGTGAATGCAGGTACTCGGCCTGGAACAAGGCCCACAAGGCGCCGGGTGTGAGCTCTCGGCCGCTTTCATCGGCCACCTTTTGGACCAAAGCACTGAACGCCACCTGCACCGCCCTCGGGATCACCACGCCATAGGCGGTCTCCAGCAAATACGCGATGCCGCCTTTGCCAGACTGGCTGTTGACCCGGATCACCGCCTCGTAATGGCAACCCACATCGGCCGGGTCAATGGGCAAATAAGGCACTGCCCAAGGCTCATGCGGACTTTGCACAGCAAGCCCCTTGCGGATGGCATCTTGGTGCGAGCCCGAAAACGCCGTGAACACCAGCTCACCGGCGTAGGGGTGGCGGGCATGCACCGGCAAGCCCGTGCATTCGGTGGCCGTAGTCACCACCGATTGCAGGTCAGAAAAATCCAATCCCGGGTGCACACCTTGGCTGTAAAGGTTCAGAGCCAAGGTCACCAGATCGACATTGCCCGTGCGCTCCCCATTGCCAAACAAGCAACCCTCGACCCGGTCGGCGCCCGCCATCATGGCCAATTCAGCCGCGGCCACGGCCGTGCCTCGGTCGTTGTGCGGGTGCACGCTCAAGATCACGGCTTCGCGCTGGGGCAAGTGCCACCCCATCCACTCGATCTGGTCCGCATACACATTGGGCGTGCTGGCTTCGACCGTGGCGGGCAAGTTGATGATCATGGGTTGCGCCACGCTGGGGCCCCACGCCTCGATCACCGCGCTGCAAACCGACAAGGCGAATTCTGGCTCGGTCGTGCTGAAAGTCTCAGGGCTGTATTGAAAGGTCCACCGCGTGTGGGGCTGTTGCGATGCCAACTCATGGATCAATCGCGTGCTGCGCACCGCCAACTGCGTCACCTCGGCACGGCCCATGCCGAACACCGTTCGCCGCCAAGCTGGGGCCGTGGCGTTGTAGAGGTGCACGATGGCCCTGGGGGCACCGCGCAAGGCCTCAAAGGTTTCGCGGATCAGGTCTTCTCTGGCTTGGGTGATCACCTCAATGGTCACGTCGTCGGGGATGTGACCGCCCTCAATGAGGGTGCGCACAAAGTCAAAGTCTGTGCGCGAAGCCGCCGGGAAAGCTACCTCGATCTCCTTGAAGCCAATGGCGATCAAGGTTTTGAACAGGCGCAACTTGGTCTCGCCGTTCATGGGCTCGAACAAGGCTTGGTTGCCATCTCGCAGATCGGTGCTCATCCAGATCGGTGGACGCGTGATCTGGCGGTTGGGCCAGGTGCGGTCAGGCAAGGCAAGAACAGGGCAGGGGATGTACTTTTGTGCAGGTTGCGTGAGCATGGGCATGGCAATGTCTTTCTGGATGGTGAAAGGCAAGCCAGCTGGCGCGGAACAACAACCCGGTGCGTGAGCCCCAAAGCAACACGCCAGCTGGACAAGCTGGCGTGGCAGGGAGGGCGAAGCGCTGAAAAATCAGCTGAACACACGCAGGCCTGCACAACCAGCCGAAGAGGCTAGGCTTAGCAGGGCCGATAGGGACACCACAGGTGTGCAAACGTTGTTCATGACTGCCAGTATGTTGGAGGCGTGCGATGCTGGTCAAGTGCCTCGGCTTTTTTTCTGCGCTGGGGGCATTTGGGCACCGACAATGGGCACTTCGGCGGCTTTTGGCAAAATGAGAGCCCCTTGAGGAATTTGAATGTCCAGTTTCGACCCCGTGA
>CANCFV010000164.1 GCA_947377275.1 Burkholderiales bacterium
TCGATTTCCTTGGCCACGGACACACCGTCCTTGGTCACGGTGGGGGCGCCGAACGAGCGCTCGAGCACCACGTTGCGACCCTTGGGGCCCAGGGTGACCTTGACCGCGTTGGCCAAGATGTTCACGCCTTCAACCATGCGAGCACGTGCTTCGCCGCCAAAGATGACGTCTTTTGCTGCCATTTTGTGTATCTCCGAATTCAGTGAATGGGGTGTGTACGCAGGTGCCGATTACTTGGCAACGACTGCAAACAGGTCTTCTTCGCGCATGACCAGCAGCTCGTCGCCATCGACCTTGACGGTCTGGCCCGAGTACTTGCCGAACAAAACGCGGTCGCCCACGGCCACGTTCAGGGCGATGAAGTCGCCCTTGTCGTTGCGCTTGCCAGGGCCGACGGCCAGCACTTCGCCTTGGTCAGGCTTTTCGGCGGCGGCGTCAGGCAGAACGATGCCCGAAGCGGTCTTGGTTTCTTGTTCGAGGCGCTTGACGATCACGCGGTCGTGCAGGGGACGCAGTTTCATGGCTTCTCCAGTCTCTAAAGACATCGGTTTGACAATGGATCTCACGTAAGTGATTACTCACATGAGAGCTCTCAGATGCGGGCTGGCTGATCATGCGCTCTGCACATGACGCCACCGTTAGCACTCATAAGAGGTGAGTGCTAACAGATTATAGGGACGGCGCCCGACATTTCAAGAGGGGGCGATCAAACTCGGCGCAAGACGCCGCAGCAGGCCTGAGCGGCCGGCTCAGGCGCTGTGCTGCTGCGCTGCCGCGCCGGCCAGATCAGACTGGCCAAACGCCGGGATGCCCAGGGCCTGCAAGCTGTAGTCCCACAAGGCCTTGGCCGTTGCCGGATCGCGGCTGGTCGGGGTGCCGCGCTCGACGCGTCGCTTGAACCAGTGCTGGCCGGTCTGGGTGACAGCCGCATGGGTCGCCAGGTAGATTTGGGTGTTTGCGCCTTGGCGCTCACTCACCAGGAACGGACCGATCACGGCGTTGAACAAGCCCGGCGTGCTGCGCCAGATCTCGGATTTGACCCCGCCTGGGTGGAAGGCATTGACGAGCACACGGGTGCCTTCGAGCTTGCGAGCCAGCTCGCGCACAAACAAGAGGTTGGCCAGTTTGGACCGGCCGTACGCACGGAACGGCGCCAAGAGCAAAAAGCCGCTGGTGCTCGGTTGGCGAACATCGCTCAGGCCAAGTCCACCGGCGAAGAAATGCGCCACCGAGCTGGTCACCACCACGCGGGCCGCAGGCGCCGCCTTCACCAAATCCAGCAAATGGTGCGTCAGCAGAAAGTGCCCCAGGTGGGTGGTGGCAAACATGAACTCATGGCCTGTGGCGTTGGTGCGCAAGGTGGGGGTGAACAAGCCGGCATTGAGGACCAAGGCGTCGATGTGATCCCACTGCGAGCGCACGTGCGCGGCCAATGCACGCACCTGCTCCGGTACCGACAGATCGACCTGCCAAAAGCTCACCTGGGCGCTGGGCGAAGCCGCGCGGATCTGCGCCAGCACCGCCTGGCCCTTGACCGCATCGCGCGCAGCGATGATGACGTGATAGCCCTGCGCCGCCAGCGCCAGCGCCGTTTGTTTGCCAATGCCAGCGCTGCCGCCGGTGATCAATGCAGTCTTCATGGGGGGGTTCCTTGACAGGCGGTAAGCGATGGGGCGAGACACTGTGCGCTGTACGAAGCCGCCGACCCTGAGATCAACCGGTGGCACAGAGGCGGGGTCGATGTTAAAGCCCCAAAGCCATCACCGCTCGTCGACGTCCCAGGTGTGCACCGGGGTATGACCGGGGCGTTGCCATTCGGGCGGCATGACGAGGTGCTTCAAGCGCTGACCCATGGGCCCTGGCGCGGCCACGTCTCGCCACATGTCCACCATCTCGTGCACGTTGAGCACCAGCACGTTGTGTGATTGGATCTGTTGTTTGATGCCGTACTCGACCGGCGCTTGCTCTGGCACATAGGTGCCGAACCAGTGGTCGAACACCATCAATACGCCGCCGTAGTTTTTGTCGATGTACTCGGGGTTGCGGCCGTGGTGCACGCGGTGATTCGACGGTGTGTCGAAGAGGTATTCGTACCAGGCCGGGAAGCGGCCCACTGCCTCGGTGTGAACAAAGTACTGGTAGGCCAGGTCCACCGCCAAGCAGAACATCACCACCACAGGCGGCACGCCCAGCCACACCACCGGCAGGTAAAACACGAACACACCCACAAAGCCATTCAACAGGCTTTGGCGCATGGCCGTGGTGAAGTTCATGGTCTGGCCGCTGTGGTGGGGCACGTGGGCTGTCCAGAACCAGCGCACGCGGTGCGAGGTGCGGTGGAAACCGTAGTAGCAAAGCTCAACCGCTACGAAGATCGGCAAGATGGTCCAACCATTGACGGGCACGTCAAACAAGCGGTGCGCATACACCCAGGCAAAGATGCCGCCGGTCAAGGCCACCCACATGACGCCTTCAACGATTTGATAGCCCGCGCCCAGAGACAAGTTGGCCATGACCTCGCGCCACTGGAATCGGCTGCCCTGCCCTCGCTGCAGTTGAACGACGAACTCCAGCATGAAGGCCAGCAAGAACAGTGGCGACATGCCCACCAAGAACACCTGCTTCCAATCGATGTCCTGACCAAACAGGTTGTGCAGCAAAGGCAACAAAGGGGTCAACAACGCATGCATGGCGGCCTCAAAACAGCAGGGGTGGTGCTGTCTCACATGATCCGAGCGCACCCCTTGCCAGGTCTTGACGCTTGCCGACCCAGACTTGACATTGCATGCCAATCGCCGACACAGCCCACGGCATCGCGCGCGACAAACACAGACACGCAATGGTGCCAAGCGCGCCCAGACCATCGCAAAGCGCCGGCACCGAGCAAAGCCTGGGCTGCGTCAGGGCGCACTCGGGGCGACTTCTCTACCTTGTGAGCCATGCCGCCCGAGCCGCACACCGCGCTGGGGTCGTCACCGCAAACAAGAACCCTCAAGAGAAGGAGACCGCCGTGTCCAAATACCTGAAAGGCTGGCTGATGCCAGTACTGAGCGCACTGTTCATCGCCCTGATCGCCCAAGGCGGTTGGTGGATGTGGTCGCCGTTTGCCTTTGCCATCACGGCTTTCTTGGCCGCCGATGCTTTGCTGCCGCGCGACACCTCCGAGCCACCGCGCTACCAAAACGCGTTTTTGCTGAACCTGCCGCTCTACACGATCTTGCCTTTGCTGACGGCGCTCAACTTCCTGGTGCTGTGGCTGTTCGGATCGGGCGACATCGGTGGCGTGGGCGCCTGGCTGCAAGCCAACACGGGCGTCGACCTGTTTGCCGCACGCGCCGCGACCAACCACTGGGGCATGTGGGTAGGTTGCGTGATCTCGGTGGGCTTACTGAACGCCGTGGGTGGCACCGTCACGGGCCATGAGCTGACGCACCGCACCGGTCGCCCTTTCGATCTGATGATGGGCCGCGCCATGCTGGCCTTCACCTGCGACACCTCGTTTGCGATCGAGCACGTCTACGGTCACCACGTGCGTGTGGCCACCACCGAAGACCCAGCCACCGCACGCCGTGGCGAAAGCTTCTACACCTTCACCCTGCGCTCGACCTTCATCAGCTACGTGCACGCCTTCCAGATTGAAAAGGCCCGCCTGAACAAGCTGGGCAAGTCGATCTGGAACCCAATGGCCAGCCCCTTCATGCGCGGCAACCTCGAAAACCTGTTCCTGTTCGTGGCGGCCTATGCGATGGCCGGCTGGGCTGGTTTGGGCTTGTGGGCCGCCTTGGCCTTCGTGGGCAAGCAGTACCTTGAGATCACCAACTACTTCGAACACTACGGCCTGGTGCGTGTGCCCGGCCAGCCGGTGATGCCACGCCACTCGTGGAACTCGAACCACTGGGGCAGCACCAACGTGCTCTACAGCCTGGCCCGCCACTCGCACCACCACGCCGAAGGCGAAGCCCCTTACTGGACGCT
The DNA here is from genome assembly GCA_947377275.1 of Burkholderiales bacterium. GTDB lineage: Bacteria > Pseudomonadota > Gammaproteobacteria > Burkholderiales > Burkholderiaceae_C > Aquabacterium. The sequence continues at coordinate 3,976 of CANCFV010000164.1, forward strand.
GCACGCCTACCCCAACGCCCCCATGTTGCCTGCCGGCTACCTGTCGATGCTGTTGATCGCCCTGGTGCCCCCTTTGTTCAAGAAAATGATGGTGCCTGCGCTGAACCATTGGGACACGCAACACGCCTCGCCCGCTGAACGTCGCCTGGCCAAAGCCGCCAGCATGGACAGCGGCATGCAGGGCCTCGACATCATCAACGCCAAGGTGGCTTGAGCATGCGCATGAACAACGCCTCATTCCACATGACGCGCGAGAGCGGAGGTGACCATGTCGCTGTTTGAACGCCTGTTCCGACGTGGCCCGTCCGAGTTCGCCGTGCAGATCAACGGAGGCGAGCACACGCTGCGTGCCAGCACCAGCGAGAGCCTGCTGCAAGCGGCCCTCAAGCAAGGGCTGCCCTTTCCCCACAACTGCCGCGTGGGCGGCTGTGGCGAATGCAAGTGCCGGCTGGTCAGCGGCCAGGTCAAGGAGCTGACCGACAAGAGCTACCTGCTGTCGGCCCAAGAGATCCAGTCCAACGTGATCCTGGCTTGCCAAAGCCAGCCTCGCTCAGACGTGGTCATTGAGGTGACCTTGCAAGCCCAGGGCAGCGCGCACCCGGTGGTGGACACGCGTGCGCGCATTGTGTCGCTGCAGCCTTTGACGCACGACATCGTTCACCTGGTGCTGCAAACCGAGCTGGCCATGCCTCACGCCGCAGGCCAATGCGCCGAGCTGACGGTGCCCGCGCAAAGCCCGCATGGCGGCGAGCGACGCAGCTACTCGTTCGCCTCGCCAAGCACGCCCGAGGGCGATGCTCAGATGGCGGACTTCTACATTCGCAAGGTGCCCGGTGGCGCCTTCACCGAATGGCTGTTCAACCACGCACAGGTGGGCGACACCCTTCCCATCAGCGGGCCGCACGGGCAGTTCACGCTGCGCCCGGGCAGCCAAGCCATGGTCTTCGTGGCCGGGGGCAGCGGGCTGGCGCCCATCAAGGCCATGCTGGAAGATGCCTTGCAAGGCACGCACAGCGCGCGCACCGCCTGGGTGTTCTTTGGGGCACGCACGCAGGCCGATCTGTATGCCCTGCCTGAGTTGGACACCATCCAGCGCCAGTGGGCAGGCCGCATCCGCTTCGTGCCGGTGTTGTCGGCCGAACCTGAGGACAGCGCTTGGGCGGGCCTGCGCGGACTGGTCACCGAGCACCTGGGCAGCCAACTGAACATGCCCTTGAGCGACGCGCAAGCCTACCTGTGCGGCCCGCCACCCATGGTCGATGCCTGCGTGGCCGAGCTGACCGCACTGGGCATGCCACCGGCCAGCATCCTCAGCGACAAGTTCCTCAACAAGGCCGACTTGGCACGCGCAGCGGCTTGAGCTTGCCGCGCGGTGCTCGGGCTCAGCCGCCCAGAACCTTGTCCATCTCGCGCTGCGATTGCTGCATGCCGCTCACGGGCACGATGTCGCCCGTGCCGTCGCTGATCTGCGCGAACAAGGCGGCCAGGCGTTCGGGCGCATCCGGGCCCGAACCCACCAAGGCGCCCTCGCTCAAGGTGACGTGCGAGGTGGCGAACACACCCGCACCCGCGTTAAGGATCGTGCGCGTGGGCGCTTGCTCGCTGGCCAAGAAGATCAGGCCCGGCGTGACGCTCTCAGGCGCCAGCAAAGCCAGCACCTCGGGCGGCATGATGTCTTCGGTCATGCGCGTGGCCGCGGTCGGCGCCAGGCAGTTCACGCGCACATTGTTCTTTTCGCCCTCGATGGACAAGGTCTGCATCAGGCCCACCAGCGCCATCTTGGCGGCGCCATAGTTGGCCTGGCCGAAGTTGCCGAACAGGCCTGACGACGAGGTGGTCAGCACGATGCGGCCGTAGCGCTGCGCACGCATGGTCTCCCACACCGCCTTGGTGGTGTGCACGGCACCCATCAGGTGCACGTCGATCAGCAGGCGGAAGTCTTCCAGCGTCATCTTGGCAAAGCTCTTGTCGCGCAAGATGCCGGCGTTGTTGACCAGCACATCGATGCGGCCCCACGTGGCCAGGGCCTCGTCCACCATGGCCTGCACGGCCTGTGGGTCGGTCACCGAAGCGCCATTGGCGATGGCCTGGCCACCGGCCGCGCGGATCTCGGCCACCACGGCGTCGGCCGCCGCGCTGCTGCCGCCGCTGCC
>CANCFV010000165.1 GCA_947377275.1 Burkholderiales bacterium
GAAATCCACCAGGCATCGAGGTTGTTCTTGCCTTGAGACAGCATCTCGCCCAGGCTGGGCGTGTCGGGCGGCACACCCAGGCCCAGGAAGTCGAGCGAGGTCAAGGCCAGGATGGCCGCGCTCATGCGAAACGGCAAGAACGTGACCACCGGCGTGAGGCTGTTGGGCAAGATGTGGCGCCAGATGATTTGCCCATTCGACAAGCCCAACGCACGCGCCGCGCGAACATAGTCCAACTGGCGGTTGCGCAAGAACTCGGCGCGCACGTAGTCAGACAAACCGATCCAACCAAACAGGCTGAGCAGCACCAGCAGCAGCCAGATGCTGGGCGTGAGCACGGCCGAGAAGATGATGAGCAAGTACAGCTCCGGCATGGAGCTCCAGATCTCGATCAGGCGCTGAGCGACCAGGTCGGTGCGACCGCCGTAATAGCCCTGAATGGCCCCGGTGATGACGCCCACCAGCACGCCCGTGAAGGTCAGCGCCAGCCCAAACAACACCGACACCCGAAAGCCGTACAGCAAGCGGGCGAACACATCGCGACCCCGGTCGTCGGTGCCCAGCCAGTTGCTTGATGAGGGCGCGGCGGGGTTGGGGTCTTTGGCGAAGTAGTTGATGGTTTTGTGGCTCGAGTGGTTGGGCGGGTAGATGGCGAAGTTGCCCGGCGCCTCAAATTGCTTGACGATGAAAGGGTCGAGGTAATCGGTGGGCGAATCAAAGGTGCCGCCGAACTCGGTTTCGGGCCAGCTTTGCAGCACCGGGACGTACCACTTGCCTTGGTATCGGGCCAGCAAAGGCTTGTCGTTGGACAAGAGCTCGGCGCCCAGGCTGAGCAGCACCATGGCCACGAAAATCAACAAGCTGACGTAGCCCAGGCGATGCTGTTTGAAGCGCAACCAAGCACGGCGGGCGGGGGTGAGGGATGCGGTCATGGCGGGCATCAGTCGAACTTGACCCGGGGGTCAACCCAGACATAGCAAAGGTCGCTGATCAGCTTGGTGAGCAGGCCAATCAGGGTGAACAGGTAGAGGGTGCCCAGCACCACGGGGTAGTCGCGGCGCAGCACCGACTGGTAGCTCAACAGGCCCAGGCCATCGAGCGAGAACAGGGTCTCGATCAGCAGCGAACCGGTGAAGAAGGCGCCAATGAACGCCGCCGGGAAACCCGTGACCAGCGGGATCAGGGCATTGCGGAACACGTGCTTCCAGAGCACCTTGCGCTCGTCCAGCCCCTTGGCGCGGGCCGTGAGCACGTACTGCTTGCGGATCTCGTCCAAAAAAGCGTTTTTGGTCAGCATGGTGATGACGGCAAAGCTGCCCAGCACGCTGGCAGTGACCGGCATGGCGATGTGCCACAGGTAGTCGGTGACCTTGCCGGCCGTGCTGAGTTCGGCCCAGTTGGCAGACGTCAGCCCGCGCAGCGGGAACCACTGCAAGAACGAGCCACCGCCAAACAGCACCAGCAGCGCCACACCCAGCACGAAGCCCGGAATGGCGTAACCCACCAGCACCAACAAGCTGGTGACGAAGTCAAAGCGCGAGCCCGCCCTCACCGCCTTGGCAATGCCCAGGGGCACCGACACCAGGTAGCTCAAGAAAAACGTCCACAGACCCAGGCTGATGGACACGGGCAGTTTTTCTTTGACCAGGTCCCACACGGCTTTGTGGTGTACGAAACTTTGGCCTAAATCGAAGCGGGCGTAAGCACCCACCATGTCGATGAAGCGCTCGTGCGCTGGCTTGTCAAAACCGTAGAGCTTTTTCAGCTCTTCGACCTGAGCCGGGTCCACCCCTTGCCGGCCGCGGTAGGCGGTGGCCGGGCCGGCACCCTCGCCGCCCGTGCCCCGGCCTTGCAGCTGCGACATCACCTGCTCGACGGGGCCGCCCGGCACGAACTGGATCACCGCGAAGGTGACAAGCAGCACCCCCAGCAGCGTGGGGATCATCAACAAGACACGTTTGAGGATGTAGACCAGCATCACAGACTCCACCAGCAGCCGAGCACCCAGGCCTCGGGTGCGTAATGCAAAGGCGGCTGCGCGGGTTGGCCAAAGCGACCACCGCGGTAAGCCACACGGTGCGTGTTCGAGTACCAATGCAGCACGGCGTAATGGCCGTGGCGCAAGACGCGATCGAGCGAACGCACGGCGACCACCAGCTCAGGGCGGGTACGGGCCGACGAGATGCGGTCCAGCAAGGCATCCACCACCGGGTCAGACACGCCCATGAGGTTGCCCGAGCCGTTCACCTTGGCCTGCGACGAGTGGTAGGTCTGGAACAGCTCCGCACCGGGGATCAAGCGGCCTTGTGTGGCCAGGCTGACGGCTTCGAAGTCGAAGGTCTTCATGCGCTTTTCGTAGACAGCGTAGTCCACCACACGGTAGTTGGCTTCGATGCCGAGCTTTTCGAGGTTGCGGATCAAGGGCGTGACCACGCGACCCATGCTGGGCGAGTTGTCCATGAAGTCGATCGTCAGGCGCTCGCCTTTGGCGTTGCGCAACTGGCCATCGCGCAGCGTCCAGCCCGCTTGCTTGAGCAGCTCACGCGCCTGCAACAAATTGCCCCGCAGCGAGTTGGGCGCGGTGGTGACCGGCGGCACCGGCACGGGCGAGTTCAAGATGGCCTCGTCGACCTTGACCTTCAAGCCGCGCAACAGCGCCAAATCTTCAGGCACAGGCAGGCCCTTGGCTTCGTAATCGCTGTTGGTGAAGTGGCTCTGCAGGCGTTTGTAGATGCCGTAGAACAGCTGGCGGTTCATCCACTCGTAGTCCAAGGCCAGGTCGATGGCTTGGCGCACGCGCGGGTCGCTGAACTTGGGCAAGCGGGTGTTGAAGATGAAGCCCTGGAAGCCGGCGGCGTTTTGGTGCGGCAGGCTTTGCTTGATCAGCTCGCCCGAGTCGAACTTGCGGCCTTTGTACTGGCGCACCCAGTCTTTGGAGATGAAGGACTGGATGAAGTCGAACTCACCGGCCTTGAAGGCCTCGAAGGCCGCCACGTTGTCTAAGAACATGCGGAAGGTGATGCGGTCGAAGTTGTACTGGCCCTTGCGCACATTGAGGTCTTTGGCCCAATAGGCTGGGTCGCGCACATAGGTGATGTCGCGCCCCGCGGTGATGGGGCCGATGCGGTAGGGGCCCGATGCGATGGGCGTGTCCATCACGATCTGGTCGAAGGGCTTGCGCTGGCCATTGACCTGCCCCCACTTGCGGCTGAACACGGGCAAGCTGCCGGCGATGCTGGGCAACTCAGCGTCGGGGCGCTTGAAGTCAAAGCGCACGGTGCGATCGTCCAGCACCACCACGCCCTTGACGCCTGAAAAGTAGGCCACGTACTGGGGTGCCGCCGCCTTGCTGGTGAGCATGTCAAACGAATGCTTGACGTCCAGCGCCAGCACCGGATCGCCGTTGTGGAAGCGCGCCTTGGGGTTGAGCTTGAAAGTTGCAGAGAGGCGATCGGCCGCGACGCTCACGTCTTGCGCCAAGAGGCCGTAGGACGTGGCAGGCTCGTCCATGTTGCCCACGAGCAGGGTCTCAAAAACCAGGCCATCCAGGCCAGGCGGTTCGGTGCCCTTGAGGGTGTAAGGGTTGAACTTGTCGAAGTTGTTGGCGAGCAGGGGCGCCACCAGCGAGATCTGGCCCTGCTTGGGCGCGTTGGGGTTCACGTAGTCAAAGTGCGTGAAGCCCGGCGGGTATTTGACGTCGCCAAACTGCGCGTAGGCGTGCGACGCCCACGATGGGCTGGCCACCCATGCCAAGAAAGCCACCAGCGCCCACTTCAGTGGCTGCCACCCCGCCTTACGCCAAGCCATCGGACCCATCGAGTCACTCTCCCGCTCACCACCCATTGGTTCATGAGGCGCTGACGTGCCCCACCCCACTTGCGTCTGCAGACTACCAGAGCAGCAGCGCGTCACGTCCTTGCACCACCAGGTCACAACGGCGCCCCATGGGCAGGCACACCTTGGTGGGCACGTGGCCAAAGGGCAGGCCCGTCAAGATGGGCGTGGACGTGAGGGTGCGCAGGTAGGCGATCACCGTCTTGAGGTTGTAGCCCCGGTCCAGTGGCGACTTGCGATATTCGGTGAAGGCGCCCAGCACGATGGCCTTTTGCTCATTGAGCACGCCGGCTTGGTGCAACTGCAGCAGCGCGCGCTCGATGCGGTAAGGGTGCTCATTGACGTCTTCCAGGAACAAGACGCCGCCCTTGACCTTGGGGAAGTGGGGCGTGCCCAGCAAGGCCTGCGTCACGGCCAGATTGCCACCCCACAAGCGGCCCGAGGTTTCCAGGCCATCGAAGCCGGCTTCGGTGCGAAAGCCAATGGCTTCGAGCTTGCCGCTCATGGCCTCAACGAACACCTCTTGGGTGACGTCGTCGCCGCCATCGGGCGAATCGGCCAAGCCAAAGTCGCCACAGGCCATGGGGCCCGCCCAAAAGCCGGCTGACACGCCCTCGCCCACCTTGGCGGGCCCGCTGGCCTTGTGGGCGATGGCGGCCAGATGCAGCGCAGTCATGTCGCTGGCGCCGACCCAAGCCGTGCCTTGCTCGACGCTGCGCGCCAATCGCGGCCAATCCATCTGATCCAGCAGACGGGTCAAACCATATCCACCTCGGGTGGCCAGAGCCACATGGGGCGCGGCGTCGGCCACACGGTGGATGGCCGCCAGGCGCGTGGCGTCGTCACCGGCAAAACGCTGGTGCTTGGCCAGGGCCGAGTCGTCCAGGCTGGGGTCGAACCCCAAGGCCTTGAGGCGCTTGACGGCCTTGCGAACGGGCGTGGCCACCGGATTGACCCCGGCGGGGCTGAAGATGATGAGCTTGGAGCTGGCGTCGGTCATGCCGACATTCTGACCGAGGCGCAGGCGCTTGCCCCGCCTGGTATCACCTCAGTTGCCCATGCGCTGCGCTTTGGCCAGGGTTTTGACCTGAAAGGTGCCGTCGTTGTCGAACAGCCAGGCCTCCATGAAACCATTGCGGCGAAGCTCGCTGCGGTGGTGGTCGGCCAGGTTGATGGGGACCACGCGCTCGACGGTTTGCAGCGCCCGGGCCAACATCTCGGGTTGCTCGTCGTTGGTTCGCACCACCTCGGCTTGCCAGTGATCGGCGTCGTCCAGCTTGAGGTTGAGCACGATCACCGCGCGCAGCAAGGGCTGCGGGTTGCGGTTGTGCACCAGCTCGGGCGAGCCTTTGTAGATCGCCTGCGCGAAGTCCTTGCGCACCTCATCGGGCACACCCGGGAACGCCGGCTTGGCCACCGACAGCAAGATGCCTGCGATCAAACTGAAACAAACTGTTTTGGCGCTCATGACGGACTCCAAAAGGTGAAGGCTCAGTCATCAGCAGGACACGGCTGGGGCGACGTGTCCAGAGGAGCACCACGGCATGCGCTGTGCGGTGCGTGAACGAAGTCGCACAGGGCCCCGAAAAACATCAACCCCGCTCGGAGGCGGGGTTGAAAGGGGGCGCTCCCTCACGCCCCCGTGCGTTCGGCGCACACCCTGGGCTGGGTAGGCATCGGTCACACCTTGTTGCCAAGATGGCCCTCATTCGCCTTCAAACGCCCTCAAGTCAGGCGAAGTGAGGCCGAGGGACTGGGCTCAGATCAGCGCAGCGGGGTCGGTCTGCACGAACTCAGGACGACCGCCCTTGCCCGAGTTGACCACCGAGAAGCGGCGCACACGGCGCGGCTTGAGGTGCACCGTGGCGCCGGCTTGCAAGAGACCGCTGTCACGCAGCGCCGCGTACTCGTTGCGGGGCAGCTCGACGTCGATCTCGCCCTGGCCATCTGCGCGCTTGAACTCCAGTCGCGTGTTGGGTCCCACCGTGAGGGTGTGCACCAAGCTCACGGCCAAGCTGCCTTCCTCGGCATGCGCCAGCACCTGGATTTCGTGCGGACGCACATAGCTCACGTCTTGCGGCGTGGCCGCCGAAGCGCCAGCGGCCACCGTGCCCGGCGCATGGTCGCGGCCATGGAACAGGTTCACGTCACCCAAGAACTGCAGCACGAAAGGCGAAGCCGGGTGGTCGTAGACCTCGTCGGGCGTGCCCTCTTGTTCAATGCGACCTTGGTTCATCACCACGATGCGGTCGGCCACTTCCATGGCCTCTTCCTGGTC